>CAIYVC010000001.1 GCA_903929535.1 uncultured Caulobacteraceae bacterium
ATCACTTGGCAACTCGCCAAGCGCCGCGCCGGCACCCACAAGATCCAGGTCCGCAACGAGGTCTCTCGGACGGGCAAGAAGATGTACAAGCAGAAGGGCACGGGCAGCGCCCGTCACGGCTCCCGCCGGGCGGCTCAGTTCGTCGGCGGCGCCAAGGCCCACGGCCCGGTCGTCCGCAGCCACGAATTCGGCATGAACAAGAAGTTCCGCGCCTTGGGCCTGAAGCACGCTCTGTCGTCCAAGGCTAAGGACGGGACGCTGATCGTTCTGGACAAGGTCTCCATCGACGGGCCCAAGACCGCCGCCTTGCGCGCCCGGTTCGACAAGCTCGGCTGGAAGAACGTGCTGATCATCGCCGGTCCGGAAGTGAACGGCGACTTCAAGCTGGCCGCCCGCAACATCCCCAACGTGGACGTGCTGCCGAACGCCGGCCTGAACGTCTATGACATCCTGCGCCGCCAGACCCTGGTGCTCACCCGCGAAGCGGTTGAAGCCATCCAGGCGCGCTTCGCCGAGAAGGAAGCCGCGTAATGGCCACCGCTCGTCACTACGACACCATCCTCGCCCCGGTGATCACCGAAAAGGCGACCCTGCTCACCGAGCAGAACAAGGTCGTGTTTCAGGTCGCCAAGGACGCCACCAAGGACGAGATCGCCGCGGCGGTCGAAGAGCTGTTCAAGGTGCGCGTGATCAAGGTCAACACCCTGATCACCAAGGGCAAGACTAAGCGCTTCCGGGGCATCCTCGGCCGGCGTTCCGACGTCAAGAAAGCGATCGTTACGCTCCAAGAGGGCCAAACGATCGACATCTCTACGGGTCTGTAAGACATGGCTCTGAAAACATTCAATCCGACGTCGCCGGGCCGCCGCGCCCTGGTGCTGGTCGACCGGTCCGAGCTGCACAAAGGCAAGCCGGAAAAGAGCCTGATCGAGGGCCTTCGCAAGAAGGGCGGTCGTTCGGACAATGGCCGCATCACCGTCCGCTTCCGCGGCGGCGGCGCCAAGCGCTCGTATCGCATCGTCGATTTCAAGCGCCGCAAGTTCGACGTGAACGCCACGGTCGAGCGGCTGGAGTACGACCCCAACCGCACCGCCTTCATCGCGCTGATCAAGTACGAAGACGGCGAGCTGGCCTACATCCTGGCGCCGCAGCGCCTGAAGGTCGGCGACAATGTCGTGGCCGGTGAGAAGACCGACGTGAAGCCGGGCAACGCCATGCCCCTGCGCGGCATGCCGATCGGCACCATCATCCACAACATCGAGCTGAAGCCCCTGAAGGGCGGCCAGATGGCCCGCTCCGCCGGCGCCTACGCCCAGCTGGTCGGCCGTGACGCGGGCTACGCCCAGGTCCGTCTTACCTCCGGCGAACTGCGCATGGTGCTGGACGGCTGCATGGCCACCGTCGGCGCGGTCTCCAACCCCGATCACATGAACGAGGTCATGGGCAAGGCCGGGCGCAACCGCCACAAGGGCCGCCGGCCTCACGTCCGCGGCGTCGCCATGAACCCTGTCGATCACCCCCACGGCGGTGGTGAAGGCAAGACCTCGGGCGGCCGTCACCCGGTCACCCCGTGGGGCAAG
>CAIYVC010000002.1 GCA_903929535.1 uncultured Caulobacteraceae bacterium
TAGAACACGACGACGGATCGGATGGATTCGCCGCTATGCATGAGGTCAAACGCTTCGTTGATACGCTCGAGGGGGAGGGTGTGGGTGATCATGGGATCGATCTGGATCTTGCCGTCCATGTACCAGTCCACGATGCGCGGTGTGTCGGTGCGTCCGCGCGCGCCGCCGAAGGCGGAGCCCTTCCAGACGCGTCCGGTGACCAGCTGGAAGGGCCGGGTGGCGATCTCCTTGCCGGCTTCGGCCACGCCGATGATGATCGATTGGCCCCAGCCGCGGTGGCAGGCTTCCAGCGCCTGACGCATGACGGTGGTGTTGCCGGTGCAGTCGAAGGTGTAGTCGGCCCCGCCGCCGGTCAGTTCGACCAGGGCCGCGACGATGTCGCCGTCCAGCTTCTTGGGATTGACGAAGTGGGTCATGCCGAAGCGGCGGCCCCATTCCTCTTTGCTGTCGTTGATGTCCACCCCGATGATCTTGTCGGCGCCGACCATCTTCAGGCCCTGGATCACGTTCAGGCCGATGCCGCCGAGGCCGAACACCACGGCGTTGGCTCCGGGCTCGACATGGGCGGTGTTGACCACCGCGCCCACGCCCGTGGTGACGCCGCAGCCGATGTAGCAGGCCTTGTCGAAGGGGGCGTCGGTGCGGATCTTGGCCAGGGCGATCTCAGGCAGGACGGTGAAGTTCGAGAAGGTCGAGCAGCCCATGTAGTGGTAGACGGGCGCGCCCTTGTAGCTGAAGCGCGAGGTGCCGTCGGGCATCAGGCCCTTGCCCTGGGTGGCGCGGATGGCGGTGCACAGGTTGGTCTTGCGCGACAGGCAGCTTTTGCACTGGCGGCACTCGGGCGTGTAGAGCGGGATCACGTGATCGCCGACCTTCAGCGAGGTGACGCCGGCGCCGATCTCGACCACCACACCCGCGCCCTCGTGGCCCAGGATCGAGGGGAACAGGCCCTCCGAATCCAGACCGTCCAGCGTATAGGCGTCGGTGTGGCACACGCCGGTGGCCTTGATCTCCACCAGAACTTCGCCGGCCTTGGGCCCTTCCAGGTCCAGCTCCACAATCTCAAGCGGCTTCTTCGCCTCAAAGGCGACGGCGGCGCGGGTCTTCATGAACGAGGGTCTCCAGACACAGCTTTTATAGAGGCGTAGGCGCGTCTCTGGAGGGCGATTATCGTTTCGCGTCCCAGGGCGCCGCGCGCCGGTCGTCTTTGTTGCCTGGATTAAGCGCCCCCGCAACGGTGAAGTGCGTAGTCAACCCAGGCGGCGGTTCAGGTCAGCCCTTGGAGGTGTCCCACTTGCCAGCCGAGGTGCAGGCGGCGATGGCCTTCTGGGTCACGTCGCCCAGCGGCATGCGGCTGTCGGGCGACAGCTTGCTGGCCACCGGATCGACCTTCTGGATGTCGTTCAGCGGGCTGAGCTTGCTCTTGGCGTAGAGCTCCGGGTGCCGCTCGGCTTGGCCGTTCAGCGGATAGACCTTGTCGTCCGCGGTGACGAACAGCGCCAGGGTCGGGGCGCAGACCACCTTGACCTCGGAAACGGTGAAGGGCCAGGAGTCGCCGACGTCCTTGGCGCTGAGCGTGGATCCGCCGACGCCGCACGCCGAAAGGGTGAACAGCAGTCCCAGGCCGGCCAGGCCTTTCTCGATCTTCATCCGTCCTACTCCCTGGTCGGCCGAGCCGCCTTGTTGTCGAGCGCGCCCATAGCCTGAGCGTCCGGCTCTGTTGCGGGCCGGAGAGCGTCTCTAACGCGACTTTGTTGTGTGCTCAACCAGGGTGTGGTTGCAGACCTGCAATGCGGAGGCAGGCTAGGCCCCTAGTGGGCCAGGGCGATGCCCGCCTGGCCGGGCGGCGGGGCCCCGATCACGGTGCTGCTGCCCAGGGTGCCAGAGGATTGCGATCCGGTGCGGGCCGCCACGGTGACGGATTCGCCGCCGGGAACGACAGCGGCCTCGGCGCGCGGCGGGATTACCGGGGTCGGCGTCTCCTTGCGGTGGCAGGCGCCGAGACTGGCGGCGGCCAATCCGGCCAGAACCCAGGCCTGAAAGCGCTTGTCCATGTCATGTGCTCCGCTGTCCGGCGCCCGGAAACGTCGGGCGTCTCAAGATCAACGGCTGGCTCCCCCAGGAGTTTCGTTCAAGAAGTCTCCCTCCAACGAATCCGGCTTAGTGGGAGCTTGCGCATTGCTTTATCAACAGGTTTCAGTTGACACCGCAACCCGGTGGAGTAGGGGATCAGCATAACTAGAGACTGCCAATTCGGGGAAACGCTTCGGTGCTGCAATTCATCTGGTTTCTGGGACGGTTTCACGTCCTGATCGTGCACCTTCCGCTGGGCATCCTGACGCTTGCGGTGGCGCTTGAGATCATGGTGCGGTTCAAGCCGTTCAAGTTCCTGGAGGGGGCTGTGGGCCCCA
>CAIYVC010000003.1 GCA_903929535.1 uncultured Caulobacteraceae bacterium
CTTTCGTGTCGCCTCAAGCGCGACGGCATAGGTCCAGGTTTGATTGATTTGCTCGACGAGATTGAGACGTCGGTCTTCGATGGGGTGTCGGCCCACCGGAGAGTATTTCAGCTCGCGAAGCAGCTCGAGGGGATCGCCCGCGAAGGCGGCAATCCAATCCTGAGCATGAGCCGCCGAAGAACGGACCAATCCCATGTAATGGTCCACATCGTCGGCGCTGCCGATTTCGAGGAACATATTCGCGGCTCAGGCGTGGCCGGAACGCCACCTGAACCGGGTTTATAGTGCCGAAGCTGATTTGCCAAAACTTTCGGAACTATAGTTCCTCGACGGTCTCTGCGCCGGCCGGGCTGATGCCCGGATGCGCTGGGAGGAAGTCGTAGGCCACAACGTCAAGCGCCTGCGTAAAGCCCGTGAGCTGACGCAGGAAGCGCTGGCGCATGCGGCTGACATCGACACCCGGTATGTAGGCGGCATCGAGCGCGGGCAGGAAAATCCGTCGGTCGCCGTGCTCGGGAGAATTGCTGCCGCGCTGGACGTCCACCCTGCCGTGTTGCTGACCGGGGATCGGGAAGCTGCCGACGGCGAGCGCGACGATCGAATATGCCCCTAGATTTCTAACGGGTAGGGCGAGGTAGCGTCGGGGGCCCCCTTTCTCATGGGGCGAGGCGGGTGTGGCGGTTGGTTTCAGAGGCGGGTTGCGCTTCGGCCGCAATGAGCCACGACCATAGGTTTTCGCCACCCAAGCTCAGTTTCGACCCAGTTCGCCGGTGCAATTTCGGGTTGGTTGCGACCAATCTCGGACGTAATCGGTACAATTCTAAATTGGTCGATGCAGTCCTAAGGCTAACCAGGAATCGCTGCTGGGGCCGTTGCCCAGCTTGTACTCACGGATGGTGTGCTCGTGCGCCCCGCTGCGCTTCTTGACCACCGAGACGGCGCGGCGGACCACGCCCCTGGCTTCGAAGTAGCGCAGCATGAGGACGGAGTCGCTGAGGTAGCTGATGTCCAGGGGCGACTGGGTCTGACCGACCAGGCCATGCTGAGCCAGGATCATGATGGTCAGGACGCCGAGCTGACCGAGGTAGCTCAGCAGCTCATGCATCTGCAGGATCAGGAAGCGCTCGTCCGGCATGGCGTTGAGGTAGCCGTTGAGGCTGTCGATCACGATCATCCGGGCGTGGTTTTCCTCAACGTCCTTGCGCACGAGGTGGGCGAATTCGCCGGGCGACATCTCCGCGGGATCGATCTGCTGGAACCGCAACAGGCCACTAGCCACGGCGTCTTCCAGGGGCAGGCCCAGGGCCCGGGAGCGGGCGTCTATGGTGCCCAGTCCTTCATCGAAGGCATAGATGACCACATGCTCGCCGCGCTGGGCAGTGGCCAGGGCGTAGGTCAGGGCGAGCGAGGACTTACCGACCCCGGCGCCGCCGATCAGCAGAGCGTTGGTGCCCCGCTCCAAACCGCCGCCGAGCAGATGATCCAGCGCCGCGTTGCCGCTGGAAGTGGTCTCGATGGGGAAGGTCTTATGGTGCTCGGCGGCGACGAGGCGGGGATAAATCTCAAGCCCGCCGCGCTTGATGCTGAAGTCGTGGAAGCCCCCGCGGAAGCGGATGCCTCGCATCTTGACCACCCGCAGCCGGCGCCGCTCGGCCCCATAGTCGATAGCCGTCTGCTCCAGCAGGACCACGCCGTGGGCGATGGAGTGCAGCTGCAGGTCGTTCTGCGAGGAGGACAGATCGTCCAGGAGGATCACGGTGCACTTGCGGCCGGAGAAGAAGTGCTTCAGCGCCAGGATCTGGCGGCGGTAGCGCAGCGGGCTCTGGGCCAGCAGCCGCACCTCCGACAGGCTGTCGAACACGACGCGTGAGGGGTTCAATTCGGTGATCTTGTCGATCACGAGCCGGGTGGTTTCGCTGAGCTCCATTTCGGCGGGATGCAGAACGGTCAGTTCGCGTTCGGGGTCCAGGGTGGTTTCCGGCGGGACCAGTTCGAAAACGGTCACCCCATCCAGGTTCCAGCCGTGACGCTCGGCGACGATGCGAAGTTCCTGCTCGGACTCCGACAGGGCGACATAGAGGACCGTCTCGCCGCGCCGCGCGCCTTCCATGAGGAACTGCAGGGCAAGCGTCGTCTTGCCGGTGCCGGGGCGGCCTTCCAACAGATAGAGGCGTTCTGGGTCGAACCCGCCGCCGAGAATGTTGTCGAGGCCCACGCTGCCGGTCGAGGTGCGGTCGGAGGCCAAGCCGGGGCCCGGGGCCTTCTTCTGATCGGTCATCCCGCAAGTCCTTCCACGCCGTCGCCGCCTGAGTGTCCGGGCGGACGCAAGCACTTGCTTACACACCCCCCGAGAGGGGCAACGAGCGAGGCCGAAAAGCGTTGCCGTGACGAGGGGAAAACTTAAGGCAGGGCCGCCACGAAGGCGCGGACCACGGCGGCGGAGTTGTCGGAGGCCAGCTGGAAAAAGGTGCGGGCTTGGTTGGCGCCGGGGTCGCCGCCGGCCAGGTCGGACAGGCTGCGGAAGGCGATGAAGGGCGTGGCGTTGACCAGGGCCACCTGCCCCACCGCGGCGGTCTCCATGTCCATCACCCGGGCCTGGAAGGCGCTGAAGGCCCAGGCGCGCAGGGTGGCGTTGTCGACGAAAGCCTGGCCGGAGACGCCGGCGCCGCCGACCACGACCTTGGGCGTCTTGCTCAGACACTGGCCGGTGGGGGCGCAACGCTTGAGGCTCGCCTGACCGGCGACGGTGCGGGCGATGGCCAGCAGAGCCGGATCGGCTTCGAACCAGGTCCTGAGCTCCACCGTTCCCGGCGTCAGAGTCACCTGCACGCCCTTGGGGTGCATCATCATGAAGGGCGGGGCGACCACCGGGTCGCCCTGGGGAAGCTCGAAGCGGCCCGGCGCGGGCTCGCGGGCCATGACGCTTTCCATGTACTGAGCCCACCGCTCGGCCACGACGACGTCGCCGACATCCAGGCCGGGATCGGCGCCCCCGGCGATGCCGGAGAAGACGATACGGGTCACATGGAAGCGGTCCAGCGCCCGCTGGGTGGTCATGGCCGCATTGACCATGCTCTCGCCGCTGAGGAACAGGACTACGGGCTTGCCCTCCAGCGTGCCGGTGGTGAAGGCGGTCCCGCCGATGACGGTGACGTGGCGGTCGGTGGCAGCCGCGGTGAGGGCCGTGAGTTCGGGCGCGAAGGCAGAGACGACGGCGGTGCGGGGCGTGTCGTCGACGGGTTCGGCGGCCTGGGCGGGCGCCGCCGATGCGATCAGGCAGGCGAGGACGAGAAACAGGCGTTGCAGCATGGCAGGCAGCATAGCGTCGATTCCGGCGCGGGACGGCTTGTGACCGCTTGCGGCGGCGCGCGCGGCGCCCAAGGCTGCAAACCGGGCAGAAACGTGAGGGGTGCGCCTTGATCGAACGCTATTTTGGACTGGCCGAGCGCGGGACCACCGTGCGCACCGAGCTGATGGCCGGCCTGACCACCTTCCTGGCCATGGCCTATATCGTGGTGGTGAACCCGGCGATCCTCAGCGCCACGGGGATGCCGGTGGCGGCGGTGGCGGCGGCGACCTGCCTGATCGCGGGCCTGGCCTCGATCATGATGGGCCTTTACGCCAACCTGCCCCTGGCGCTGGCGCCCGGCATGGGGCTGAACGCCTATTTCACCTACACTGTGGTCAAGGGCATGGGCGTGCCCTGGGAGACGGCGCTGGGCTGCGTCTTCCTGTCGGGCGTGGTGTTCCTGATCCTGACCCTGACCGGGGTGCGCCGGTTGATCATCGCCGCCATTCCCCTGCCCCTCCTGCACGCCATCGCCGCGGGCGTCGGCCTGTTCATCGCCTTCATCGGCCTGAAGGACGCGGGCGTGGTGGTGAACAACCCCGACACAACGGTGGCGCTGGGCAACCTGGCCCAGCCGGCGCCGGCGATCGCGCTGGTCGGCCTCTTTTTGATCGGGGCGCTGCAGGCGTGGAAGGTCAAGGGCGCGGTGCTGATCGGAGTGTTGGCCTCGGCGCTCGCGGCCCTGGCGCTGGGCCTGGCGCACGGCGCGCCGGCAGGGTTCTCGCTGACGGAGCTCGGCGCCACGGCCTTGAAGCTGGATATCGGCGGCGCCTTCCACCTCAAGGGCGCGCTGGGCGGGGCGGTGGTGGAGATCGTGTTCGTCTTCCTGTTCGTGGACCTGTTCGACAACATCGGGACCCTGGTGGCGGTGACCTCCAAGGCCGGGCTGGTGAGCGCGGATGGGACCATCCCCAATGTCGACCGCATCCTGATGACCGACTCCGTGGCCACGATCGCCGGGTCCCTGGCCGGGACCTCCACGGTGGTCAGCTATATCGAGAGCGCGGCGGGGGTGGCGGCGGGCGGACGCACCGGACTGACGGCGGTGACGGTGGGGGTGCTGTTCCTGCTGACCCTGTTGATATCGCCCCTGGTCCAGGCCATCCCGACGGTGGCGGCGGCGCCGGCGCTGATCCTGGTGGGGTCGATGATGATGTCGGGGCTGGGCGAGATCGACTGGACCGACCCGACCGTGGCTATTCCCGCCTTCCTCACGGTGGTGACCATCCCGCTGACCTTCTCCATCGCCAACGGCCTGGCGTTCGGTCTGACCAGCTATGCGGCGCTGAAACTGCTGACCGGCAAGGCGGTGAAGGCGGACTGGCTGCTCTATGTGATGGCGGCGCTGTTCGTGGTGAGGTTCGTCTACCTCAGCCACTGACGGCTGCGGCGGTGGGTGAAGCCGGTTCGCGGCGTCGGCGTCTTCGCTGCTGGGTCCCAAGATCTCCGCTTCGCTGCGTCTTGGGATGACGATCGGGGTTAGCGCGGGGCGGGCGCCTGGTAGTTTAGGTAGCCGCGCTCGACTGGCCTGCCCCCAAGGGGTGATCCATCTTCAATGTTAGTGCATGGCGTGTTCTGAAGCCACGGTTTGGTTGGGCGAGCGCGCGCCTTCAACAGCTGGTGCGCTCGCCCATGGCGCGACGCCTCCGCTGCGAGGGACGAA
>CAIYVC010000004.1 GCA_903929535.1 uncultured Caulobacteraceae bacterium
GACGTAAGTCCGATTGCCAAATGCCTTGGCGCGGGGGTAGGATTTCTGGCCGAAAACTCGGATGGCGCTCGGGGTTTTGGGGTCCATGGGGCTGGTTCGATCCAAGGAAATCGAATGGGGCTTTCGCGGCTTTGTGGATCGGTCTTGCCGTCGCCGCACGTCCCTCGAAACAAGCTCACAGTCGGACTGGGCGGCCCGTCTGGAAGGGCAGGAGTAGGCAAATGGCTCGTCGTCCCCCCACCGACACCTCGCCCTGCCAGCGGGAAGTTCGGTCCTATATTCTCGGCATGATGATCGAACTGGCGGACTTGGCGGAGGGTATCCACGAAGAGGCCCTGGCAGACGGCCTGCGTGGTCTGGCCTGGTTGGACAAGGAACCCCGATCGTTCTCAGGCAATCCCGACGCGCCTGGAGGTGATCGCCCGTCCAGTTGACCTGGCCGGCCGACATGGCCGACCGGCTTTGTCAGTCTTCCTTGGGCGCCAGCGCGGCCACCAGTTCGACGATCTTGGCGCGCACCTTGGGCGAGGCGATACGACCGAAGCCGGTCACCAGGTCGTCGACCTGAGGATCGTTGAGCCGGGCCCAATTCAGTCCGCCCGGATTGTCTTCCTGGATGCCCTCGAACAGATCGGAGGGGGCCACGCCCAGGGTCTTGGCGATCTGGAACAGCACCGACGCGGAGATGCGGTTGGCGCCTCGTTCGTACTTCTGAATCTGCTGGAAGCTAACGCCGACCTGTTCGCCCAGCGCGGTCTGGGACATCTTGCGCCGCTCGCGCAGCAGCCGGACCCGCGCACCCACCAGGGCGTCGATCTTGGTGAAATCCTCAGACGTCTTGTCGATAGTCATACGGCCTCGAAGTGTTCCCTAGACGGAAGAAAACTGGAAGCAACTAAACCCGTACGCGCCCTGAGCGATAAACGCCGCCCCCGGCTAGGTCGGCTGGATAGGCCACCACGGCCCCGAACTCAAGTCATCTGCCTTGATCTGCTTCAAAGCCCTATCGGCCAATTCGCCGCAGCCTGGGGAACAAACGCCCCTGCCGAGCCAGAGCCGGGGCTTGCGAGTGACGGTGAGCCTGCGGTCACTGATGAACCAGGCGTGATGTGGCGCGGAGGGGCCGCTGGCCCTAAAGTCCCCGCCCATGACATCCAGACCGTTTCTGCGCTCCCTGGCCGTGCTGGCCGTGGCCTCGGCTTCCGCCGCTCTGACAATGACCACCTGGGCCGCCGCGCCGCTCGGCGTCGACGCCAACCGCCTGTCGCGCCATGTGAAGGTGATATCCGGCGACGACTACGAGGGACGTGGCCCCGCCACCCGGGCGGAGAAGAAGACGATCGCCTACATCATCTCGCAGTTCAAAGCCGACGGCCTGAAGCCGGGCGGCGACTTTCTTGTTCCTGGGGGTAAAGACGGCAAGCGGGGCTGGACCCAGGCGGTGCCGCTGGGCCGGTTCGAGATCAAGGGGCCGATCAAGGCGGCCTTCACCTCGGCGGGGCAGGTGCAGCCGGTCACCCAGGGCAATGAGGTGTCCCTGCGCGCGGCCCAGACCAACGTCGACCGGGTCTCGATCAAGGACGCGCCCGTGGTGTTCGCCGGGTACGGCGTCACCGCGCCGGAGCGTAACTGGGACGACTTCAAGGGCATGGACCTGCACGGCAAGGTCGTCCTGGTCCTGGTCAACGACCCCGATTTCGAGACCGGCAAAGGCGACTTCGGCGGCAAGGCCATGACCTACTACGGCCGCTGGACCTACAAGTACGAGGAGGCCGCGCGCCGGGGCGCGGCGGGTCTGCTGGTTATCCACGAGACGGCGCCGGCGGCCTATGGCTGGGCCACGGTCAAGAATTCCAACACCAACGCCCAGTTCGACATCGTCCGCGCCAAGCCGTCCGACGCCCACCCCCTGCTGGAGGGCTGGATCCAACGCGACGAGACGGTGGCCCTGTTCAACAAGGCGGGCCTGGATTTCGAGGCCCTGAAGAAGAAGGCCCAGAGCCGCGACTTCCAGCCGGTGGTGCTTAAGGGGACGAGCTTCTCCACCGACTTCGCCGTCGATCACGCGGTGATCACCTCTTACAATGTGTTGGGTCTGCTGCCCGGGACCAAACATCCGGACGAGACCGTCATCTACACGGCCCACTGGGACCATCTGGGCATCGGCGAGCCGGACGCGCACGGCGACCGCATCTACAACGGCGCGGTGGACAACGGCACGGGCGTCGCCGCTCTGCTGGAGTTGGGCCGAGTGTTCGGCAAGACCCCGCGCACGGACCGCTCCGAAGTGTTCCTGGCGGTGACGGCGGAGGAAAAGGGCCTCCTGGGCTCGGCCTATTACGCGGCCCATCCCGTCTATCCTCTGGCGACGACGGTGGCGGACCTGAACATGGACGCGCTGGACGTCTACGGCCGCACCCGCAACATGAGCACCTCCGGCAGCGGACAGACCGACCTGCAGGACACCCTGACCCGTTATCTTAAGGCGGAGGGCCGCTACTATTCGCCGGATGAGGAGCCGGAGGCGGGTCACTTCTACCGCTCGGACCACTTCTCCTTTGCCAAGGTCGGGGCGCCCGCCATTTCGATCGGCTCGGGCGGCGACCTGATCAAGGGCGGCCCGGGGGCGGGCAAGGCGGCCAAGGCGGCCTATGTGAAGGACAGATACCACCAGCCGGCGGACGAATGGTCGGCGGATTGGGACCTGTCGGGCCAAGTGCAGGACCTCAATCTGCTCTATCGGATGGGCCGCGACCTGGCCAATTCGCGCACCTGGCCGGCCTGGAAGCCCAACTCAGAGTTCAAGACCATCCGTGACCGCACGGCATCCCTGAGAAAGTAAGGTCTTCCGCGCCGATAATCTTATTGTGCCCCGCCTCTATTTTTGCGATTTCAGTCAGCAGCAAGGCTGGCCCGGGAGAGGCTGGCTAACATGGGCGGAGATACTTCAATGCGTGGTTCGGTAAAGATCGCAGTGGCGCTTGCCCTGCTGGCGGGTACGGCTGTCGGCGGCGCCGCCCTGGCGCAGAAGAAGGCGCCCGCGAAGGTCGCGCCGCTGCCCAAGGGCCAGATCCTGGTGGGCATGCCGGACGCCTTCACCCCCTCGATCACCGACTTCTACTATCCCTTCGGCGCGACCGACCACACCCTGATCCCCTTTGATCTGGCGGCCAACGGCTACACCGAAACCGAGACCATCCTGACCGGTAAGGCCAACGTCTATGACTGGGGTCCGGACGGCAAGATCGTGGTCAAGACGCCGGACGTGCCCTACGGCACCCGCATCCTGCTGCGCATGCCCAAGGACAAGTCCAAGTTCTCCGGCGTGGTCGTGGTCGAAGTGCCCAACGAGGCGCGCGGCTGGGATTGGGACATGATGTGGGGCTACCTGAAGGAAGCCATCATGCGTCGGGGCGACGCCTACATGGACATCACCCTGCCCAAGTCGACCCTCGGCCTGAAGAAGTTCGACTCCAACCGCTACTCCGACCTGAACGCCAAGCCGCTGACGGCTCTGGCCTGCCAGACCAAGGAGAACGGCGACGTCATCGAGGAAGGTCTGCGCTTCGACTTCATCGCCCAGGCCGGCGCCCTGCTGAAGAGCAACGATCCCAAGAGCCCGATGGCCGGTTACAACGTCAAACGCCTGTTCATGACCGGCCAGGCCGGCGGCGGTTCGGACCTCAGCACCTACGCCATCGCCATGCAGAAGACGGTCCGCATGCCCGGCGACAAGCCGATCTATGACGGCTACCTGTTCAAGAACCTCGGCGGCCTGGGCCGCATCAATCACTGCGCGCCCACGCCCGCGGCGGACGATGCGCGCAGCAAGATGGGCAACTGGGGCGTGCCGGTGGTGGCTGTCGTCGCCCAGGCCGACTGGGCCTCGACCTCGCGCCTGCGCCGCGCCGACAGCGACACCAAGGACGATCCGTTCCGCGACTACGAGATCGCCGGCTCCGGCCACCTGGACCGCTACGCCTACGGCATCTTCCCCTCGCTCGACGATCAGAAGAAGGGCGGCAATCAGCAGGGCACGGTGCAGTGGCCCTTCACCGCCCGCTGCACGCCCGAGCAGCAGCTGAGCACCAACCCGCTCTACAAGTACTCCTTCGACGCGGCGCTCGAGAATCTCGCCAACTGGTCGCTGAACGGCGTCGCCCCGCCGCGCGTGGCCCCCATGCCGACGACTGCCGACGGCAAGGACGTTGTGGTGGACAAGTACGGCATCGCCGCCGGCGGCGTGCGCAGCCCCTGGTCGGATGCGCCGAACATGGTCTCAGTCCTGCACGGCAAGGGTCCGGGCAACTGCCCCGAGCTGAGCTACGACGTGGACTTCAGCTGGCCCTATCTGGTGAGCCTATACGGCACGCCGGAAGCGCGTCAGGCCAAGGCCCTGGCCTCGGTGGACGCCATGGTCGCCAACAAAACCCTGACCGCGTTCGACGCCGACCTGGTCCGCGCCGACATCAAGGCCGGCCCCAAGGCTCCGGCGCTGGGCCCGCTTCCCGAAAAGTACTGATCACTCTGATCTCAGTCTGATCCGCGCCCGGTTGTGGCCCCTCCCGGGGGTCATGGCCGGGCGCCGCCTTTCGGGCAAATCACGCTAGGCAGGCGACGTGGTCTTTTCCTCACCGACCTTCCTGTTCGTGTTTCTGCCGCTGACCCTGACGCTGTATTTTGCTGTGCGCGGCATGGCGGCGAAGAACGCGGTGCTGCTGGTCCTGTCCCTGGTCTTCTACGCCTGGGGCGAGCCGGTGATGATCGCGGTGATGCTGGGCTCGATCGGCTTCAACTACGCCGCCGCCCGCGTCATTGACGGAGGAGAGGGTAGGGCACGGGGCGCGGCCCTGGCCGTGGGCGTGGGCGTCAATCTGACCCTGCTGATTGTCTTCAAATACGCCAACTTCCTATCCGCCAACCTGGCCTTTCTGGGCATGAAGCGGACCGAGATCGCCCTGCCGCTGGGTATCTCCTTCTTCACCTTCCACGCCCTGTCTTACCTGATCGACGTCTACCGGCGCCGTTTCGCGGCCAATCGGTCGCTGCGCGAGGTGGCGCTCTACATCGCCTTCTTCCCCCAGCTGATCGCCGGCCCCATCGTCCGCTACAAGACCATCGCGCGGCGCCTGCGCCTGCGCCGACATAGCTGGGGCCGAGCCTCGGCGGGGCTGCGCATGCTCGTGATCGGTCTGGCGATGAAGGTGCTGATCGCCGACGCCCTCGCGCCTCTGGCGGAAGCGGTGTTCGACCACGGTCAGGCGCCGAGCCTCCTCGCCGCCTGGACCGGCGCCATGGCCTATACGCTGCAGATCTATTTCGATTTCGCCGGCTATTCCAACATGGCCATCGGCCTGGGGTTGGTGTTCGGCTTCTCCCTGCCGCGCAACTTCAACCTGCCGTACCGCTCACGCTCGATCACCGAGTTCTGGCGGCGCTGGCACATGACCCTGTCGGCCTGGTTCCGCGACTACCTCTACGTCCCGCTGGGCGGCAACCGGGGCTCGCCGCTCAAGACCTACCGCAACCTGATCCTGGTCTTCCTGCTCTGTGGGCTGTGGCACGGGGCCAACTGGACCTTCCTGCTGTGGGGCGTCTGGCACGGCGCCTTCCTGGTCATCGAGCGGGCGGGGCTGGGACGCAGGCTGAAGGCGGCGCCGGGTCTGATCGGCTGGATCTACGCCTTCGGTGTGGTGGTGTTCGGATGGGTGCTGTTCCGTGCCCAGACGCTCGACGCGGCGGTTCAAGTCTGGCGCGGGATGATCGGGCTGAACGGCGGCGGGGGCCTGGGGCCGGAGCTGGCCAAGGTCGCCGCCCCCGGGCAGGCGGTGCTGGCTCTGATCGCCCTGGCTTTGGCGCTGCTGGGTCTGCGCCGCCAGAGGATGCTGCGCCTGCCGGCCTGGCCGAGGCTCTACGGCTTGGTGGATTCCGGCGCGGTGGCGCTGTTGCTTCTGCTTTGCATCCTGGCGGTGGCCGGCGGCGGCTACAGCCCCTTCCTCTACTACCGGTTCTAGGATGAGCCTCGCCCGTCCCCTCATGCCGCGCGCAAGGCGCTTCCTGGCGGTCCTGATCGTGCTGATCCTGGCTGCGCCCTCGCTAGGCATGTTCGTAGCCCGCTATCAG
The DNA here is from genome assembly GCA_903929535.1 of uncultured Caulobacteraceae bacterium. Taxonomy (GTDB): domain Bacteria; phylum Pseudomonadota; class Alphaproteobacteria; order Caulobacterales; family Caulobacteraceae; genus BOG-938. The sequence goes on from CAIYVC010000004.1 coordinate 6,124, forward strand.
GACCGGTCTGTGATGGAGCGCCGGGTGCTGACGCCTGTCCCGCGCGCGCCGCATGGCGCTGCCGGCTGGATCGCCTATCCGGCGGCGCTCGACGCCTTCATCCGCGACCACTTCGCTGGGCGCGAGAAGCTGATCTTCGCCGACTTGTTGATCAGCGCCCGCGCCAAGCTGAAACCTGCTGCGGCGGCCAACACCAATGTCCTGCAAGGGGCGGGCGACTGGCTGTTGCTGCGTCCGGGTCTACTGGGCGCCACCGGGGGCGAGCTCGATCCCAAGGCCGCCGACCGCTACGGCGCTTTCGCCTGCGCCCTGTCGTCGGACATGAAGGCCAGAGGCGTCCGCTTCCTGTTCGCCCCTGGTCCCGGACCCGCGGAGATCTATCCCGAGGCCCTGGCAGACTGGGTTCCACGCGGTCCCGTGACCCAGAGCGATCTGGTGCTGAAGGCAGTGCACGGCTGCGGTGCGCCGGTGCTGGACCTGCGCCCGGCCATGCTGGCGGCTAAAGGTCAGGGCGGGCTCTACCAGCATCACGACAGCCACTGGACCAACATCGGGGCCCTGGTCGCTTTCAATGGCGTGGCCCAGGCTCTGGGTCAGCCTTGGAGCATCGACCCTGCCGCGATGGACTGGCGTCCGACGAAGGCGACCGAGTCCGATCTGGTGCGCCTGTCAGGCTTGGTCAATCTGCCGGACGAGATGCTGCCCGAGCCGCCCGAGGGTCCGGACGGACGGCCTGCGGGCGAGGTCGAAGGATTGGACCACGGCATCTATCCGCCCGCCTTTCTGACGTCCGCTGCTTCAGGATCCACGGTGCTGATCGTCGGCGACAGCTACACCTCGGACTTCATGCCCCAGTATTTCCGCAGGGCGGGGGTGAGGCTGGCCTGGATCCACCAGGCGGACTGCCGTTTCGATCGGCGCATCTTCGACCGCGTGCGGCCCGACATCGTGGTGCTCATGCCCGCCAGCCGCCAGGCCGCCTGTCACTGAGGCGGGCGTCCGCAGACTCGCCAGTCGACAACGATTTCCCGCCGGATATAGTCCGCTCGCCAGGAGTTGTCCGGTCAACTCCAGCGGAGGAAACACAACAATGAAGCCCCACGTCCTGTTCGCGGTCGTTGCCGCCGCCGCGCCGCTCGGCGCCTCCATCGCTCCCGTTTCCGCCGCCGAAGCCGTCCTGACCGGTCCGGCCGCCTATGGCGACTACACCAGCGACGCGCCGGGTGTGCGCCGCCACCTGGCCGCCGACACCATTCCGGCGCCGTTCGCCTCGTCGTCGTCCCGCAACAATCCCAAGGTGGTCAAGCGGCCCGAAGGCGCCTCGCCCAAGACCCTGCCGGGCTTCAGCGCCACGGTGTTCGCCAGCGGTCTGCTGGGTCCGCGCCACATGAGCCTGGCGCCCAACGGCGACATCTTCATCGCCGAGAGCAACGGCGGCAAGATCAGCGTGATGCGGCCCAAAGCCGGCAATACCGCCGCCGACATCACCACCTTCGCCGACGGCTTCAACCAGCCCTTCGGCATCGCCTTCTACCCGGCGAAGGATCCCAAGTGGGTCTACATCTCCAACACCGACTCCGTGGTCCGCTATCCCTACAAGGCCGGCGACACCAAGGCTTCCGGCCCGGCCCAGGTGGTGATCGCCAAGATCCCCGGCGGCGGCGGTCACTGGACCCGCGACCTGGCCTTCTCGCCGGATGGCTCCAAGCTGTTCGTGGCGGTGGGTTCCGGCTCCAACGTGGCCGAGGACATGCCCAAGAAGAACCCGGACGAGATCAAGAAGTGGGAAGCCGAATATATGCGCGGCGCCGGCTGGGCGGGGGAAACCTATCGCGCGGTGGTGCTGAGCGCCGATCCCGACGGCAAGAATATGAAGATCTACGCCGACGGCATCCGCAACTGCTCGGGCCTGTCGGTCAATCCGCGCAACGGCGACCTGTGGTGCACCACCAACGAGCGCGACCTGCTCGGCGACAATCTGGTGCCCGACTACTCCACGCGGGTTAAGGCCGGTCAGTTCTACGGCTGGCCCTGGTACTACCTCGGCTCGCACGAGGATCCCCGCCACGCGGGCGAGCGTCCGGACCTGGCCGGCAAGGTGTCGGTGCCCGACGTCCTCTATCAGTCGCACTCCGCGCCCCTGCAGATGTCCTTCTACAACGCGGCCGGCGCCGGGGCCTTCCCCAAGGATTATGACGGCGAGGCCTTCGTGGCCCTGCACGGTTCGTGGAACCGCTCCAAGCGCACCGGCTATAAGGTGGTGCGGGTGCACCTGAAGAACGGCGCGCCGACCGGCGAGTACGAGGACTTCATGACCGGCTTCGTCAACTCCGACGCGGACGTCTGGGGCCGCCCGGTGGGGCTGGCCGAAATGGCCGACGGCTCTATGCTGGTGAGCGACGACGCCGGCAACGTCGTCTGGCGCGTGACCTACAAATCCAAGTAAGCGAGGCTCTATGAACACCCGTATCCTGACGGGCGCCGCCTTCGGCGCTCTTCTGGCCCTGTCTGCCCCGGCCCTGGCCTCGGCCGCCGATGTCGCCAACGGCCAGGCGCTGTTCCGCCAGCAGTGCGGCATCTGCCACATCGCGGGCAAGGGCGACGGCGAAGGCGGGCAGGGGCCCAGCCTGAAGGGCGTGGTGGGCCGCAAGCCCGCCAGCGACGAGAACTTCGGCGCCTACACCCAGCCCCTGATGGACGCGACCGCGCCCTGGACCGAAGCGAACATCGCGGTCTTCCTGGCCGACCCGCAGAAGGTCTATCCCGGCACCGCCATGCCCATCCGGGTGGGCTCGCCCACCGACCGGGCGGACCTGGCGGCCTATCTGGCCACGATCAAGGCGGCGCCTTAGTCGTCCTGGGGCGTTGAATTGCTTCGTCGCGCCTCAGACCGTAAAGACCCCGCATGACCAGCGAAGACCCCACCTTCATCCTCGTCCTGTCCTGCCCCGATAAGATCGGGGTGGTGGCCGACGTCGCCAGCTTCCTGGTCAAGCACAACTGCAACATCATCGAGAGCGGCCAGTTCAGTGATCCGGACAACGGCCTGTTCTTCCTGCGCAACGCCTTCCGGCCGCTGTCGGGGGTCAATATCGAGACCCTGCGCAAGGACTTCGAGGCGGTGGTCCAGCGCTACGATATGAAGGCGCACTTCTTCGACGCGTCCGAGCGGGTCAAGACCCTGGTGCTGGTGTCCAAGCTGGGCCATTGCCTTAACGACCTGATCTTCCGCAACTCCATCGGCGCCCTGCCGATCGAGATCGTCGGGGTGATCTCCAACCACCCGGACTTCGAGCAGCTGACCCGCAGCGCGGGCCTGGCGTTCGACTATCTGCCGGTGAAGGCCGAGACCAAGGCCGCCCAGGAAGCGCAGATCCAGAAGATCGCCGACGCGCGGGGCGCGGAACTGATCGTGCTGGCCCGCTACATGCAGGTGCTGTCGGGTGACTTCTGCGGCCGCTGGCCGGGGCGGATCATCAACATCCACCACTCCTTCCTGCCCAGCTTCAAGGGCGCCCAGCCCTATCAGCGCGCCCACGCGCGGGGCGTGAAGCTGATCGGCGCCACGGCCCACTACGTCACCGACGATCTGGATGAGGGTCCGATCATCGAGCAGGGCGTGCAGAGGGTTCAGCACAGTATGACGGCGGCAGACTTCGTCGCCGGCGGCCGCGACGTGGAGGCGGTGGTTCTGGCCCGCGCGGTCAAATGGCACGCCGAGCGGCGCATCCTGCTCAGCGGTTTGCGGACGGTGGTCTTCCCCTAGGCACTCTGACAGCGAAGACATGAGTTTTCGCGATATCTGACATGAGATATGCGGGTTTGTTCCGCGAGGCGCGGGCGATTAAAAGACCTGCCCATGGCGCAGACCCTGTTCGACAAGATTTGGAACGAACACGTCATCCTCGACCGCGAGGACGGCCAGACCCTTCTCTACGTCGACAGCCACTTCCTGCAGGACGGCTCTGCCCCGGCGTTCGAGATGCTGCGCCAGCGGGGGGTGAAGCCACGCGTTCCCGAGAGGGCGTTCGGCACGCCCGACCACTATGTGCCCACCGACAGCCGCGACCTTGCCAGCATCAAGGACCCTGAAAAACGGGCCATGGCCGACGCCCTGCGCGAGGACACCGCCGCGGCCGGGATCGAGTTCTTCGGCCTGAACGACCCACGCCAGGGCATCATCCATGTGGTGGCGCCCGAGCAGGGCATGAGCCGGCCGGGCATGTTGATCGTGTGCGGCGACAGCCACACCTCGACCCACGGCGCCCTCGGTTCCCTGGCCTTCGGCATCGGCGCCAGCGAAGTGGCCCATGTGCTGGCGACCCAGACCCTGTGGCAACGCAAGCCGAGGACGATGCACGTGACCCTGAACGGCGCCCTGCACCCGGGCGTGACGGCCAAGGACATCATCCTGGCGCTCATCGCGAAGATCAGCGCGGCGGGCGCCACGGGTTACGCCGTGGAATACGCCGGCCCCGCCATCGACGCCCTGTCGGTCGAGGGCCGCATGACCGTCTGCAACATGACCATCGAGGCTGGTGGCCGCGCGGGCATGATCGCGCCGGACGAGGCCACCTTCGCCTATCTCAAGGGTCGACCCTTCGCGCCCACGGGCGCCGATTGGGACAAGGCCGTGGCCGCTTGGCGCGCGCTGAAATCCGATCCTGACGCGGTGTTCGACCGCGAGGTGGTCATGGACGTCGGCGCCATCGCCCCCATGGTCACCTGGGGCAACAGTCCCGAAGAGGCCCTGCCAATCACTGGACGTCTGCCGCAGCCGGCCGATGCCGCCACGCCCGAGAAACGCGAGGCGATGCAGCGGACCATGAACTACATGGGCCTGCAGCCCGGCATGGCGCTGGGCGATATCACCATCGACCGGGTCTTCATCGGCTCCTGCACCAACGGCCGCCTGGAAGATTTGCAGAGCGCCGCCGAGGTGGTGCGTGGGCGTAAGGTGGCGGCGGGCGTCGAGGCCTGGGTGGTGCCGGGCTCGGGTCCGGTGAAGGCTGAGGCCGAGGCGCTGGGGCTCGACAGGGTGTTCAAGGACGCCGGCTTCCAATGGCGCGAGGCGGGCTGCTCGATGTGCCTGGCCACCAACGGCGACAGCCTGGCCGCCGGCCAGCGTTCGGCCTCGACCACCAACCGCAACTTCGTCGGGCGCCAGGGTCCGGGTTCGCGCACCCATTTGATGAGCCCCGCCATGGCCGCCGCCGCCGCCGTCACCGGACGGCTGACCGACGTGCGCGATCTTCTGGGGAGCCGCTAATGGAGCCCTTCACCAAGCTGACGGCCAACGCCCTGCCGGTGGCCCGGCCCAACGTCGACACCGACCAGCTGCTACCCGCCCGCTACCTGCAGAAGCCCCGCTCGGCGCCGTTCGGCGACTTCCTGTTCCGCGACCTGCGCTTCAACGCCGACGGATCGGAGAAGCCGGACTTCGTGCTCAACAAGCCCTTCTACCGCGACGCCAAGATCGTTGTGGCTGAGGAGAACTTCGCCTGCGGCTCCTCGCGCGAGCACGCGGTTTGGGCCCTCTATGACTATGGCGTGCGCGCCGTGATCGCCCCCAGTCTTGGCGATATCTTCTCGTCCAACGCGGCCAAGAACGGCCTTCTGACCATCATCCTGCCCGCTCCGGTCGTGGCCGGCATGATCGAGGCCTTGCAGGCCGAGCCGGACCTGGAAGTGGCGGTGGATCTGGAAGCGCAGACGGTCTCGCTGCCTAACGGCCCCGCGCACCTATTCGAGATCGACCCCTACCGTAAACGGCTGCTGCTGGAGGGCCTGGACGAGCTGGGCTTCACCTTGACCCAACTGCCCGCCATCGAAGCCTTCGAGAAGACCTACGCCGGCTGATCGCCGCGCACCCGAAAAGAAAGAAGCCTCATGAAGATCGCAGTCCTCGCCGGCGACGGCATCGGTCCCGAAGTCACCCGCGAAGCGGTCAAGGTGCTCAAGGCCGCGGTCGGCCCGGCGGCGAAGCTGGAGCTGATCGAGGCCGCCATCGGCCAAGCCGGCGTGGACGCGGCGGGCGATCCCCTGCCGCAGGAGACCCTGCAGATCGCGCGGGACGCGGACGCCATCCTGTTCGGCTCGGCGGGTGTGCCGGGGGACGAGGTGATCCCCTTCATGATGCGCCCGGGCGCTTCCTTGCTGCGCCTGCGCAAGGACCTGCAGCTGTTCGCCAACTTCCGCCCGGCATTCCTGTTCCCGGAGCTGGCCGACGCCTCGACCCTGAAGCGCGAAGTGGTCGAGGGCCTCGATATCCTGATCCTGCGCGAACTGACCGGGGACCTCTATTTCGGCGAGCCGCGCGGCTTCCGCACCAATGCGGCGGGCGAGCGCGAGGCCTTCAACACCATGCTCTACTCCGAGCCCGAGATCGAACGCATCGCCCGCGTCGCCTTCGAGGCGGCCCGCAAGCGCAACCGCAAGGTCTGCTCGGTCGACAAGGCCAATGTGCTGGAAGTGATGCAGCTGTGGCGCGAGGTCGTCACCCGCGTCGGCAAGGACTATCCGGACGTTGAGCTGAGCCACATGTTCGTCGACGCCGCCGTCATGGTGCTGATGAAGGCGCCCAAAAGCTTCGACGTGATCGTCACCGGCAACGTGTTCGGCGACATCCTGTCGGACGGCGCGGCCATGCTGACCGGCTCGATCGGCATGCTGCCGACCGCCTCGCTCGGCGTCGGCAAGAAGGGTCTGTATGAGCCCGTGCACGGCTCGGCGCCCGACATCGCCGGCAAGAATATCGCCAACCCCCTGGCCGCCATCCTCTCGGCCGAGATGCTGCTGCGCTACTCGTTCGACGACGCCAAGAGCGCCGACAAGATCAACACCGCCGTGCGCAAGGTGCTGGCCGACGGCTATCGTACCGGCGACATCGCCGAGGCGGGCTGCAAGACGGTCTCCACCAGCCAGATGGGCGACGCCGTCGCCGCGGCGATCTGAAAAACAATAAGACCAGGGACTTCAAGCACATGAACCAGATCGACCTTTCCGGCCGCGCCGCCGTGATCACCGGGGCCGCGCGCGGCATCGGCTATGCCGCAGCCGAACGCTTCCTGGCCTCCGGCGCCAGCGTCGCCATCTGGGACATGGACAAGCCCCGCGCTGACGCCGCCGCCGTGGCGCTCGGCAAGCTGGGCAAGGTCACCGTCCATATCGTCGAGCTAACCGACGAAGCCGACGTGCAGAAGGCCGCCGCCGACACGGCCGCGGCTCACGGCAAGATCGACATCGCGGTCAACAACGCCGGCATCACCGGCGGCAATGGCGTGACCTGGGAGCTGGACCCCAAGGTGTGGTTCGACGTGCTCAACGTGAACCTCTACGCCCCCTATCTGGTCTGTCGGGCGGTGGTGCCGCACATGCTGAAGTCGGGCTATGGCCGGATCGTCAACATCGCTTCGGTGGCGGGCAAGGAAGGCAATCCCAACGCCTCCCACTATTCGGCGTCCAAGGCCGGACTGATCGGCCTGACCAAGTCGCTCGGCAAGGAGCTGGCGACCAAGAACATCATGGTCAACTGCGTGACCCCCGCCGCCTCTCAGACCGAACAGTTCGCCCAGATGACCCAGGCGCACATCGACTACATGGCGTCGAAAATCCCGATGGGCCGGTTCGTGATGCCGGAGGAGATCGCCGCCATGATCGCCTGGCTGAGCTCGGAGGACTGCTCCTTCACCACGGGCGGCGTGTTCGACATCACTGGCGGGCGCTCGACCTACTAGGGCTCCGATCGGCGTTTCGGGCGTTGTTCTGCTGCGACCGCAGGAGACACCCATGGACCGCCCATCACCTTCCGACCTGCTCGGCATCCGCAACAGCGTGGAGACCGTCGGGCGGCTATCCGACAGCCTGATCCGGTTCGGGCCGTTCCGAATGGGCCTGGATGGGGTGCTGAGCTGGATTCCCGGCGTCGGCGAGCTCTACTCGACCGGCGCGGCCATCTTCATCATCGCTCAGGGCGCCCGCGCGCGTGTGCCGGCCCACACCCTGGTCGCCTGCGCCGCCCTGATGGGCAGCAGCACCATCGTCAGCGCCGTGCCGCTGGCTGGGCCCGCCGTGGCCGACCTGTTCCTGGCTCACCGGCTGTCGGCCAAGATGGTGGTGCGGGCGATCGACAAGATGCTGCCGGAAGACCACCGCCCGCCGCTGCCCGATCCCTGGTGGCGCCTGGCGCTTAACGGCCTGCGCGCCAAGCCACAAACGGCCTAGAAGCCGCTGCGTCGGCGTCACCACACATAGGTCGCGCCCTGTGCTACCGTTGGCGTGTTGAACGGCGGGGGTGAGGTGCTGGAGTCGGTGGCCGAGCGAAGGTTGACAGCCATCCTGGCGGTAGATGTGGCCGGCTATTCCGCCAGCAGCGAGCGCGACGAGGGCGCCGCCGTTCGCGGGATCGACACCCTATCGCGCCTGATCGACCAAGAGGCGGCGATCCACGGCGGACGGGTGTTCAACACCGCCGGCGACGGCTTCATGTTGGAGTTCCCGACCGTCTCAGGCGCGCTGGCGGCCGCGGAAGCCATTGCGTTGAAGGCCGATCCGCCGGTGCGGGTCGGCGTGCACCTTGGCGAAGTGGCGGTGACCCCGCGCGGCGATCTTCTGGGACATGGCGTCAACGTGGCGGCGCGGCTGCAAGCTCTGGCCCAGCCCGGATCGGTCTTGGTGTCCGATGCGGTCAAGCGCGCCCTGGTGGGTCCGGCGGCCGACCGCCTGAAGCCGCAAGGTCGGGTGCGGCTCGACAAGATGAGCCAGAGCGCCGAGGTGTTCGTTCTGAACAGCGGCGGCAAGCCGGGAATCAGGCGCAAACGCCCCTGGCTCGCCCCGGTGCTCGCGGTCGCGGCGGCCCTGGTGGTCTGCGCGGGGGGCCTGCTCTATTGGCGGCTGGCGGCGCCGCATCCCCTGACGGTCGCGGTGGAGCCTTTCCAGGCCACAGGCCCTGATCCTGTGTTGAAGAGCCTGGCCGAAGGGATGGTCGGCGGCATCGGGTCGGGTCTGGCCGACCGTCAGACTCTTACCGTTCCGCTGGATACTGCGGCCTCGCCCGGTCGGGGCGGCGCGCGGCTGTTGGTCGTTGGACAGGCCAGAGGCGAAGGCGACAAGCTTGCGGTCGATGTTCAGCTGGTGGATCGGCGCGGAGGCGTTGTGCTCTGGTCGTCCAATTTCGAGCGGTCAGCCGCCGAGGCGCAAGCCCTGCGCGACCAGGTCACGGCCAAGGTCGTCGATGTAGTCAGCACCGCGATGGCCGTCCTCAACGACCCTCACGTGCGTGTGGACAGCGAGACCATGACCGCCATCCTCAAGCTGATGGATATGCAGCGCTATACGACACTGAAGGCCGACGAATCGATCGGCGTCGCCCGTCAGCTGATCCGCATCGCGCCCCAGCTTTCGATGGGCCATTCCAACCTGGCCAGGGACCTGGCGTTGTCGCTGAATGGCCGCTCGCCCGAGGTGGCCAAGGCGATGGAGGCGGAGGCGCGCAAAGAGTCGGCGATCGCCCTCCAGCTCGATCCCCACAACAGCGACGCCTATTACTCCATCTACAATCTGCTGAAGCCCGGCGACTATGTTGGGCGTGAGGCTCTGTTGAATACGGGTCTGGCGTCCGAACCGCAGGGCGCGGCCGTCAACAACGCCATGGCCGACTTTCTGCGCGAGGTGGGCCGGGTGCGCGAGGCCGAGCCCTTCTACCGCCGCTCACTGGCGCTGGACCCTCTATCGCCGGCCAAGACCGCCACCAGCATCTTCGCCCTGGCGGGCACGGGCCGTGCCGCCGAGTCGCGGAGCCTGGCGAACCACGCATTGGAGCTGTTTCCCACCAGCCGCAGCGTAGGCAGGGCCGCCGCCTATACAGCCGCTCTTTACCAGCCGCCGGACGTCGCTTTGAAGACGATCGACGCGGTGGAACGGTTGGGCCCGTCGCTGACGCCGGAAGCCGCCGACCTCTGGCGTGTTTACGTGAAAGGCGCGCGCATGGGCCGGGTCGATCCGGCCGCGATGCGCCGTTTCCGCGAGGCGGCGGTCGCGGGCCTGGTCGACGCCTCCAACGCCGCCATGGCCCTGTCCCTGGTTGGCGATGTGGACGGCGCGCTTCTGACCATCGACAGGGGCCTGGCGCGCAGGGAGCAGATCTATCCGTCCGACTTCTTCGAGAGCGCCGCCACGCCGATGCGCCGCGACCCCAGGTTCATGGATCTGATGAAGCGGCTCGGCATCGCTGGCTATTGGCGCCAGTCGGGAAAATGGCCCGATTTCTGCGCCGAGCCAGGTCTGCCTTACGTTTGCAAGGCCGCAGCCTAGCCCTCGATCATCTCGCGGACCTTATTGGCCATCACGGCCATGGAAACGTGGAAGGCGGGCAAAGGCTTCATCGCGCCAAGGCTCAGCTTGTTGCATCGCTCCGCGCCGCTTCCGCCAGCAGCCAGTCTTCGAAGGCGGCGACGCGCGGCGGCTTGGGCCGGTCGGGGTGGAAGGCCAGATAGTAGGCGCCCGGCGTCGGGGTCTGACGCTCGAAGGGGGCGATCAGGCGGCCCGTCTGCAGGTCGTCCTCGATCAGGGCCCGCTGGGCGATCACCACCCCCAGAGCGTCGATGGCCGCCTGATAGGCGAGGGCCGCGTTGTCGAAGGTGATCGCGCCCTTGGCCTCAAGCGCCGTGACCCCGGCGCTCGCCAGCCACAGGGGCCAGTCGCGCGGGCGGTGGACGGACGACAGCAGGACGTGCCCTGACAGATCGGCGGGCTTAGCCAGCGCCGGTCCCCGCTCGATCAGCCTAGGGCTGCAGGCCGGCAGCAGCACCTCGCCGAACAGCCGCCGGTAGCCCTCGCCGGGCGGGGCGCCGAACTCGCTGTGCACGAACACATCGACATCCTCGCGGTCGAAGTTAGCTGGCTGGTGCGAGGTGGTGATCTGCACCTCGATGTCCGGGTGCAGCGCCTGGAAGCCGTGCAGGCGCGGGATCAGCCAGCGGATAGCGAAGGTCGGCGGCAGCTTCAGGCGAAGCACCTTTTCGCCGGCGTCGTCGCGCATGCGCCGGGTGGCCTGATCGATCTGATCCAGGGCCCCGGACAGGGAGCGGAAATAGGCCTCGCCGCGCGGGGTCAGCTCGATGCCTCTCTGGCGGCGGAAGAACAGCTTGGCGCCCAGCCAGTCCTCCAGCACCGACACATGCCGGCTGATGGCGCTCTGGGTCACCAGCAACTCCTGCGAGGCGCCGGTGAAGCTCAGATAACGGCCCGCAGCCTCGAAGGCGCGCACGGCGTTCAGCGGTGGAAGTTTACGGAGCATGCACTGTCATGAGTTTTCGCGATATGTGGCATGACTTATCCAGGATTGTCACCACGGGCGGAATGGCTAGGGTGCCCGCTCTGCCGCCTTGCACTCAACGATGAGGCGCCACCGACCAGGGACGAAACATGACCGGCAGCCGATACGCGGGGGAAGTCGCCGCCAGACTGGACCGGCTGCCTTTCACGCCCACCATCTGGCGCTTCGTCTTCCTGATCTCGCTGGGCGGACTGTTCGAGATCTACGACTTGTTCATGACGGCCTACATCACGCCGGGACTGGTCAAGAGCCACCTGTTTCAGGCGACCACCACCAACTTCTTCGCCGTCGACGGGATCGGCTTCTTCGTCTTCTGTTTCTTCGCCGGCATGTGGGTCGGCTGCGCGGCCTTCGGCTTCATCGCCGACCGGATGGGGCGCCGCTCGATCTTCACCGTGTCGCTGGTCTGGTACTCGATCGCGACCCTGATCATGTCCTTCCAGAAGACCGCCGCGGGCGTCGACTTCTGGCGCTTCATCGCCGCCATCGGGGTGGGGCTGGAGCAGATCACCATCGACACTTACCTGCCCGAGCTGGTGCCGCCGCAGTTCCGCGGCCGGGCCTTCGCCTTCTACCAGTTCTTCGAATTCCTGGCCGTGCCGATCGTGGCCCTGATGGCCTGGCTGCTGGTGCCCCAGGCTCCGTTCGGCTGGGAAGGCTGGCGCTGGGTGGCGCTGCTGGGATCGGTGGGCGCCGCCGCCGCCTGGTGGCTGCGCCTGAGCCTGCCCGAGAGCCCCCGCTGGCTGGCTTTGCACGGCCATGTCGAGCAGGCCGAGGCCATCATGGTCCAGATCGAGACGGGCTGCGCCAAGGACATCGGCGGACCCCTGGCGCCGGTTCTGGACGTCAAGGACGAGGTGATCACCAAGAGCACCTTCGGCGAACTGTTCAAGGCGCCTTACGGCAAGCGCACTCTGGTGCTGTCGATCTTCAACCTGTGCCAGACCATCGCCTTCTACGGCTTCGGCTCTTGGGTGCCGACCCTGCTGATCTCCAAGGGCATCCATGTCACCACCAGCCTGATGTACGCCTTCATCATCGCGCTCGCGAACCCCATCGGGCCGCTGCTGGGCAGCCTGGTGGCCGACAAGATGGAGCGCAAATGGCAGATCGTCTGCGCGGGCCTGCTGTCGACCCTGTTCGTCACCCTGTTCGCCCTGGGCGTCAGTCCGGTGTGGGTGATCTTCTTCGGGGTCATGCTGACCCTGTCCAACAACTGGATATCCTTCGTCTTCCACGGCTATCAGGCCGAGCAGTACCCAACCCGCATCCGCGCCCGCGCGGTGGGCTTCGTCTACAGCTGGAGCCGGGTCAGCGCGGCGGTGGCGGGGCTTCTGATCGGCTTCTTCCTGCGTGAGGGCGGGGCCATCGGCGTGGCCGGCTTCATCGGCGTGGCCATGCTGATCATGGTCGGCGTCATCGGCATCTGGGGCCCACGCACCTTGAACCGTTCGCTCGAACAGCTTTCGCACTAGGATTCCCATGAGCAACCGCGTCGCCGGCAAGACAGTCCTCATCACCGCAGCCGCGGCGGGCATCGGCCGCGCCACCGCCCTGATGCTGGCCCGCGAGGGCGCCAAGGTGTGGGCCACCGATGTCGACCAGGGCGCGCTGGACAGCCTCAAGGCGGAGGCCGCTGGACTGGACCTGACCGTCGCCAAGCTCGACGTGTTGAGCGATGCGGATGTGAAGGCGATGGCCGCCCGCACTGGGCGCCTCGACGTGCTGATGAACTGCGCGGGCTACGTCTCCGCCGACACCGTCCTGACCTGCGAGGAAAAGGCCTGGGACTTCAGCTTCGACCTCAACGCCAAGGCGATGTTCCGCACCATCCGCAGCTTCCTTCCGGCCATGCTGGAGGGCGGGCAGGGCGGCTCGATCATCAATGTGGCGTCTGTGGCTTCCAGCGTGAAGGGGCTGCCCAACCGTTTCGCCTACGGCGCCTCCAAGGCCGCCGTGATCGGCTTGACCAAGGCGGTGGCCGCCGACTTCGTGACCCAGAAGATCCGCTGCAACGCCATCTGCCCGGGAACGGCGGAGTCGCCGTCTCTGCGCGCCCGCATCGCCGCTCAGGCCGCCGCCACCGGCAAGTCCGAGGACGAGGTGCGCGCCATGTTCGTCGCCCGCCAGCCTATGGGCCGCCTCGGCACGGCTGAGGAAGTAGCGTCTCTGGCTCTTTACCTCGCGTCCGACGAATCCGCCTTCACGACGGGCGCTGTCCATGTGATCGACGGCGGCCTTTCCAACTAGGCCCGCCGGGCACCGTCTCAATCAGGAGTTAGAACCATGAAGCTGGTGCGCTGGGGCGCCGCGGGCGCCGAGAAGCCCGGTGTGATCGACAAGTCGGGCGCTGTACGCGACCTCTCCGGCGTGGTCGCCGACCTGGACGCGGCGGCCCTGTCGCCCGCGGGTCTCAAGAAACTCGCCGCGGTCGATCCCGAGAGCCTGCCCAAGGCCCCCGCCGGCGCCCGTTTCGGTCCGCCCGTCGCCTTCGTTTCCAAGATCATCGCCGTGGGCCTGAACTACGCCGACCACGCGCGGGAATCCGGCAATGCGATCCCCACCGAGCCGGTGCTGTTCATGAAGGCGGTGTCTTCGCTGTCCGGCCCCAACGACGATGTCATCATTCCGCGCGGATCGGTGAAGACTGACTGGGAGGTGGAGCTGGCGGTGGTGATCGGGACCAAGGCCTCTTATGTCGACGAGAAGGACGCCCTGGACCACGTGGCCGGCTACTGCGTCGCCAATGATGTCTCGGAGCGCGAATTCCAGATCGAGCGCGGCCCGACCTGGGACAAGGGCAAGGGTTGCGACACCTTCTGCCCGCTGGGCCCCTGGCTGGTGACCAAGGACGAGATCACCGATCCGCAGGACTTGGCCATGTACCTGGACGTCAACGGCCACCGTTTCCAGGACGGCAGCACCAAGACCATGATCTTCAACGTGGCGCACTTGGTGCACTACATCAGCCAGTTCATGACCCTGCTGCCCGGCGACGTTATCGTCACCGGGACGCCGCCCGGCGTGGGCCTGGGCAAGAAGCCGCCGATCTTCCTGAAGGCGGGCGACGTCATGGATGTCGGCATCGCGGGCCTGGGCGCTCAGCGCCAGACTACAAAGGCTTGGAAAGCCGGCTAGGCTCTGGCTGAGATCAGGGCCGAAAGCTCGTCTCTGATCTCAGCCACGACGGGGTCCCAGTCCCCGGCCTGCGATTGGCGGAACAGACGCGCGGTCGGATACCAGCGGCTGGCGCGCCCTTCCATGCCCCAACGGTGGTCTGGCTTCTTGGCCAGCATGACCCAGACCGGCTTGCCCATGCCTCCCGCCAGATGGGCGGTGGAGGTGCAGACGCTGATCACCAGGTCCAGCGTTTCGACCAGAGCCGCGGTCTGGTCGAAGTCTGTCAGAAGCGGTGAGACGTCGTGGACCACCGGCCCGGCCGCCAGCTGCTCTCGGTCCCCCTCGCGGTAACGGGGCTGCAGCGAGATGAACTGGGCGCCCAGACCATCCAGCGCGCGCAGCGCGTGCATCGGCAGGCTGCGGTTGTGGTCGTTCGCCTGGTTCGGACTGCCAGACCATGTCAGGCCGACCCGCAGCCTGCCGTCGCCCGGCAGGCGCCTGAGCCATTCCGCCGTCAGGGACTGGGACGCGGTCAGATAGGGAACGTCGTTCGGAATGCTGTCTGCGTTGGTCCCGAACGCGAACGGGAGGGACATCATCGGGCAGTGCTGGTCGAAGGCCGGCAGGACCTTGTCGGTCAGGCGGCAGACCTGCCCGACGCCTTGGACCTGGGCGGCGAGGCCGGTCAGTTCGGGCCCGGCGCAGACGATGACCGCCGCGCCCATCCGCGCCAGCAGCGGCGCATAGCGCAGCATCTGCAGACTGTCGCCCGCGCCCTGTTCGGCATGCAGCAGGATGGTCTGGCCCGCCGTCGGGCCCTTGATCGACCACTGCGGCTGCGGCAGCGCCCGGTAGTGCGGGGCCGTTTCCTCGGTCTTCCAGCGCCATTCCATCAAGGCCCAGCCGGTCCGGTGGTCCCCCATCGACAGGGCCGTCGTCCCCTTGGTGGTGTAGGCCTCGGCGTAGGCGGGATCGCAGACCAGGGCCCGGTCGGCGGCCCGCATCGCCTCCTCGAAGCGGCCCGCGCCCTCCAGCAGGCTGGCGCGGATGGTATGCAGTTCGCGGTTGTCGCCGCCCAGGGCCATGGCCTGGTCGAACACCGCCAGGGCCTCGTCCGTCCGTTTCAGGCCCCAGAGGATCGTGGCGCACTGTTGCGCGAGCTTGGCGGAACCGGGTTCTGTGGCCCACGCCAGCCGGTAGGCCGCCAGGGCTTCGTCCAGCCGTGCGAGGCTCAGCAGCAGGGCGGCGCGCTGGGTCTCCGCCCGCACATGATCGGGCTTCAGCCTCAGGGCGTGGTCGAGGGCTTGCAGCGCCTCATCGGGACGACCCAGCATGCCAAGAGCCAAGCCTCGGCCGTAAAGGGCGCCGAGGGAGTCGGTATCGAGACAGATCACGGAGTCATAGTCGCTGAGGGCATCGGCGGGACGATCCTGCGCCAGCCGCAGGTTGCCGCGGTTGCACAGGGTGTCCGTGCGCCCGGGTTCGATGGCGAGGGCCTTGTTGTAGAAGTGCAGGCCTCTCTGCAGATCGCCGCCCTGGACGCATACGGTGCCGAGGTTGTTCAGGGCGTTGGCGTGGCCGGGCTGCTCGGCAAGCACCTGCAGATAGAGCCGCTCTGCGTCCGGCAACTGGCCGGAACGGTGCGCCTCGAGCGCCAGAGCGAAGGTGTCGGTCATACGGGAGCCGGCCGGCGAAGGGCCGGTCCCGCGACCTTAGGCGATCGGGGTCGCGGTAGCCAACACCGCCGCGGCCCGCTTACAGGGATCAGCCCGGAGTGATGATCTTGGTGTGGCCGCCGTCGTCCGGCACGATCACGGTCGAACCGGCGGGGGCGTAGACGGTGGTGTGATCGCTGCCGCAGGCGGCGAGGCCCAGGGTCACCAGGAACATCGAAAGCATTAGAGCGGGGCGCATGGCGAGATCCTTCAGGTTAGAGGTCTGAGGGAATAACAGCCGAGCTCAAACCCCGTTCCTAAGGCTCAGCTTTCCAAAACGCATGGGCGGCGCCGGTCTGGAAAAGCGCCTCAGCGGCCCTGCGGCGCGGCGGTTTCGCGGTCGAAGATGCGCTGCTGTTCGGGACTGAGGGCGGCATAGAAGGCGCCCACCGCCCGGGCGGTCTGATCGAAGGTGTCGATGTTGGACTGCATCTGCGCCCGGATCAGGGCCAGGCGGCGCGGGGTGGTCAGGGTCGGCATCAGCATCCGCGCCTGCTGGTCGCGGGCCCGCTGCTGCGGGTTGTCGGCGATGGCGGACTGGTAGGCCAGCCAGGCCTGTTCCTGCGTCGGGGCCAGGCCCAGCGCGTCGTGCAGCCGCCCGGTGACGGGCTGGGCGTGGGCGGCTCCGGCCAAGGCCAAGCTGAGGATGACAACGGGAAAAAGCTTGAGCATGATGAAACTCCTGGCCTGCCCCCCAATCTATATAGGCCATGGAGCGGCGCGAGCGCCCAGGCGTTTCGATGCTGCGGAGTAAACGCGTTTTTGACCGGCGGCCGGCCTCGGGCGACCCTCGGCCTCTGAAGGAGGTCAAGATGAAGAAGATCCTGATAGCCCTGACCGGAGTGGCCCTGCTGGTGGTCCCCGCCGGCGCCCTGGCCCGTCCGGGTTTCCATGGCGGATTCCACGGCGGTTTCCGTGGCGGCTACTACGGCCCGGCCTACTACGGTCCAGGAGTGGGCTTCGCCCCGGGCGCCGGCTACGCCGATCCCTGGTACTACGGGCCCGCCTACTATGGCCCGGCCTACTATGGCTACTACGGGCCCCCGGCGGTGGTTTATGGCGCGCCGAGCTACAGCGCCGCCCCGCCCGCCGGCGCTGCTCCGGCGCCTCAGGCCGCCTGCGGGCAATGGCAGTGGGACGCGCCCCACGCCCGGTACAACTGGATTCCCGGCGCCTGCCCGGCGCCGTCCACCACCCAGGTCAACTAGGCCGCTATTCAGCCGCGGCGGCGGTTTCGGCCTTCGCCTGCGCCTTCTCCATCCGGTCGAGCACCGCGCGGGCGCGCACACCACCGCCGTCGATGTCGAACGAGCGCAGCCGCTGGCCGGGCAGGGCGTCGATGCTGGCCTGCTGCGCTTCCAGGATTTCGACGTCTTCCATGAAGACCTTGCCCTGGGCCGTCTTCACGCGCTGGCCGAAGCCCACGTCGTCGATCTTGAAGTTGCGGGCTAGGCCCCAGAAGTACCAGCACGTGTTCTCGCCTGAAGGCGTCATAAGGTCGACCACGAAGCCGTTGGCCCCCTTGGTCCGCTCGCCGTCGATACCTCCGACCACACCCACCGGCGCCACGCCGACGTCGATGATCACCGCGCCGGGCGCCATGAACTCACAAATCTGCCAGCGGTCGACCTTGCCGTGCAGGCCGCTGTTCATCTGCCAGAAGGGCGGGTTTTCGACCGCGGGCATCCAGCGCTTGACCAAGATGCGGTCGCCCTGGGCGGTCACTTCCAGCGGCGCTTCCATGATCTCGGCCTGGCCGATGGAGCCGGGATGCACATGGGTCTCGTGCGTCAGGTCCATCAGGTTGTCGATCATCAGCTTGTAGTTGGCCTTGATGAAATAGGCGCCGCCCTCGAATGCCCAGCCGTCCTTCTCGCAGGGCCACAGGTCCGGCAGCAGCGCGGGGTCGGCCTTGTCCGCGTCGCCGATCCAGATCCAGACGAAGCGGTAGCGCTCCACGACCGGATAGGTGCGGGCCTTCATGAATTCCAGCTTCTGGGCCGTGCCCGGCATCTCGATGCACTGGCCGGCGCCGTTGAACTTCACCCCGTGATAGCGGCAGCGCAGGTCGTCGCCCTCGATCATGCCCATCGACAGGGGCAGCATGCGGTGCGGACAGGCGTCGGCCAGAGCGACGATCTGGCCGTCGATCTTGCGGTACATGACCACCGGTTCGCCCAGTAGGGTGCGCGCCAGGGGCTTGCGCCCGACCTCGCCGTCCCAGGCTGCGACGTACCATTGGTTGCGGATGAACATGCTGACCTCGCCCACTATCCGAGGCCGATTGTATACAAACCAGAACCGCCTCGGGCAATAATCGCCCGCGTGTTCTAGAAGCGCAGGCGTGCTTCGGCGTAGACGCTGCGCGGTACGGCGTTGGCCACGTTCGCCGGCAGCTCCTGATGATAGGGGTGCAGACCACGTGACGCTCCGCGAAACCAAGTCAAATCCCGGTATCCGAGAATCGACTTCAGCAGATGGCTCGTCCACTATGGCCGGGACGGAACAAACAACAAAAGGCGGCCAAGTCCGCCACTGGGGGAACAGACATGAACAAGCAGCCTTTGGGCGTCCTCGCCAGGACCCTTGCCGCCACCGCGGCCCTGACCGCCTTCGGCCTCGCCGGATCGGCCCATGCCCAGCAGGGCCAGCCGCTGGATTTCGCCAAGCTGGAGATGAAGACCACCAAGCTGGCCGACAATCTTTATGTCGTGGAAGCGGCGCCGGGCGTCGGCAATGTGGTGTTCCTGAACGGTCCCGACGGAATCCTCATGGTCGATTCCATGTTCCCGCAGCTGCACGACAAGCTAGTGGCCGCGATCCGCGCCACGGGGGCGACCGGCCCGATCCGTTACATCATCAACACCCACCTGCACGGCGACCACACCGCCGGCAACGGCCTGTTCGCCAAGGACGGCACGGTGGTCATCGCCCAGGACAATGTGCGCCAACGCATGCTGGCCAAGAAGCCCGACGGCACGCCCGCCTTCCCGCCCGCCAATGTGCCCATGGTGACCTACGCCACCACCATGACCCTGCACTTCGACGGCGAGGACATCGAGATCAGCCATCCGCCCGCGGCCCACACCGACGGCGACTCCATCGTCTACTTCAAGAAGGCCAATGTGATGCAGGTCGGCGATCTGCCCGCCTCGCTGCGCTTCAACAATATCGGCGTGGATGACGGTGGCTCGGTCGACGGCATGATCGCCGACGGCAAGCTGGTCATGAAGATGGCCAATGCCCAGACCAAGATCGTGCCCGGACACCTGGGTCCCGTGGTCGGCTTCAAGGAGATCACGATCCAGGACACCATGTTCCAGACCGTGCGCGACCGCATCGCCAAGATGATCAAGGAGGGCAAGACCCTGGATCAGGCGATCGCCGCCGAACCGACCAAGGACTTCAACGAGGGCCGATTGAGCGGAAACATCACCCCGGCCCGCTGGGTGACGCTGATCTATACCGATCTGTCGCGTCGGATGAAGAAGTAGAGCGGAGCCGCAATCATGACATCCGCTCGCACCCCCGCGCTTCTGGCCTTGCTGGCCGGCGCCGCCCTCGGCCTAGGCGTCCTGGCCGCTCACGCCCAGCCCAAACCCGCCGTCACCGCCGCCCAGCCGGTCGATCAGGTCAATCCGCAGCCGCACCCGCCGTTCGTGGCCAATCAGCTGGCGCCGGATCTGTGGGAGGTGCCGGGGGCTGGCTCCAACGTGACCATCCTGGTCACCGACGAGGGCCTGGTCCTGGTCGATAGCAAGTACGAGTACCACTACGACGACCTGATGAAGATCATCCGCGAGAAGGTCTCGACCAAGCCGGTCAAATACGTGATCGACACCCACTATCACGCCGATCACAGCGGCGGGAACACGCGGTTCCTGCCCGCCGGCGCCACCGTCATCTCCTCGATCCGCGGCCACGACAACATCGTAGGCAAGGTCCAGCCCGGCGCGCCGCCGAACCTGCTGCCGGCCAATGTCGCCTTCACCGGCGAGATGCGTCTGTACGTCGGCGGCAAGGAAGTGCGCCTGCAGAGCTATGGCCCCGGCCACACAGGCACGGACGTCTCGGTGCTGTTCCCCCATGACCGGGTGATCTGCGTCGGCGACCTGGTCCACATCGGCGACCTCGAGAAAGGCGGCCAGTATCCGCTGATCGACTACAACGGCGGCGGCGGCATCAACGGCTGGATCCAGCGGCTCAACACCATCTCGTCCAGCGAAGCCTACGACAAGGTCGTGCCCGGCCACGGCACGGTCGGGACCAAGGCCGACGTCATCGCCTACCGCGATCTGCTGGAGCGGCTGCGCGACCATGTTTCGGCCTATCTCCGCGACGGGACCAAAACCGAGGCGGATCTGCGCAACCACCTGGTCAAGGACGAGCACTGGCCCGATCCGGGCCTGTCGATCGTGCGCAGCAACCACGGCCTCTACATGGACTTGAAGCCGTAAGGGACTGCCCGATGAAGCTGGTCAAGCAGGCCCTGCTCGCCCTTCTGGCCGCCGGGACGCTGGGGCTCGCCGCCCCCGTCGCCCGCGCTCAGGAGCAGGAGCTCGACCAGACGTCGATCCTGGCCGTCGATCTGCAGCCTCAGCCCTACCCGCCGTTCGTGGCGGTGAAGGTCGCCGACGATCTGTGGGAAATCCCGGGTTCGGGCAGCAATTCCAATGTGATGGTGCTGGTGACCGACGAGGGGCTGGTCCTGGTCGACGTCAAGTACGAGTACCAGTACGACGACCTAGTGAAGATCATCCGCGAGAAGATCTCCACCAAACCCATCAAATATGTGATCGACACCCACTATCACGCGGACCATTCGGGGGCGAACGTCAGGTTCCGCCAAGCCGGGATTACGGTCATCTCCTCGACCCCTGGCCGCGCCGACATCCTGGCCAAGAAGCAGCCCGGCGCTCCGGCTGGCATGGTCCCCGCCAACGTCACCTTCACCGGCGAGATGCGTCTGTACGTCGGCGGCAAGGAAGTGCGCATCAACCACTACGGCCCCGGCCACACCAACAGCGACGTGGTGGTCTATTTCCCGCAGGATCGGGTGATCTGCGTCGGCGATCTGGTCCACATCGGCGACCTGGCCCGGGGCGGCCAGTATCCGCTGATCGACTACAACGGCGGTGGCGGCCTGAACGGCTGGATCCAGCGGCTCGACACCATCACCGCCGACTTCAAGATCGACAAGGTGATGTCCGGCCACGGCACGCTGGGGACCGAGGCCGACCTGATCGCCTACCGCGACATCCTCGAGCGCGTGCGCCGCGACGTCCGCGCCTATCTGGCCGACGGGACCAAGACTCAAGGCGATCTGCGCGCGCATCTGAACAAGGGCGAACTGCACTGGCCGGATCCTGGCCTGGCGGTGCTGCGCGGCCTGCATGGGCTCTATCTGGAGTTCAAGCCCTAAAGGGCCGAAACCGCTCGACGTTGGGTCCTGGACTTCCTATCCATCGGGCTACCCGAAGAGGATCCGCCTTGGCGTCTGCTCCCAAATTCTCGCGTGCTCCGGTCCGGCAGGTCGAACGGGAAGACTGCGATTTCTATCACACGGTCGATCTGCCCGGCGGCGGAACGGTGCATGGGCAATGGGACTTCCGGGGGCGTGAGAGCGCCTATCTCGGCGGCGTGGATTTCGGCGGCAAGTCGGTCCTGGAGATCGGTCCCGCCAGCGGCTGCCTCGGCTTCTGGATGGAGCGCCAGGGCGCGTCGGTCACCGCCTTCGACCTGGGCGTGGATCAGCAGTGGGACTTCGTGCCCTTCCGGGGCGTGGACCTTGACGCCCAGCACGCGGCCCGCAGGGCGCACCTGCAGCGCCTGCATAACTCATGGTGGTATCTGAGGGGCGCGCTGAACTCGAAGGCGGAGGTGGTCTACGGCACCGTCTACGATATCGAGCCGGCCCTGGGGTCGTTCGACGTGGTGACCCTGAACAGCATCCTGCTGCACCTGCGCGATCCGCTGCGCGCGATCGAGCGGGCGGCGTCGGTGTGCGCGGAGACCATCGTCATCGCCGACGTGGCCGAGGAGCAGTTCTGGCCCCGACCGCGCCGGCTGCAGCGCTGGCTGAACCGGCTGTTCCCCAACCCGACGGTCGACAACTCCCGCTCCGGGCCGCCGACGGCCATGTCCTTCATTCCCAGGGCCGACAACCCCGAGGCCATCGACGCCTGGTTCTTTCTGCCGTCGACGCTGGTGGCCGAGATGCTCGAAATCCTCGGATTCCAGACGACCATCACCAAGCATCGACAGGCGTTCGAGACCGGCGAGTGGAGCCTCTATACCGTCGTCGGCAAACGCCGGCTGGCCTGAGAAAGACACGCGGATGCCGCCTCTCACATCGCGCCGCCGCTTGATCGGGATGGCCGCGGCCTGCGGCGCGGGCCTGGTGGCCACGCCCGTCCTGGCGGCGGGCAAGCACATCCGCTTTCTCATGCTGTCGGACCTGCATTCGGCCTACCGCTACATGCCGGCCTTGCTGGAGGCGATGCGCCGGGTGGTCCGGCGCGACCGGCAACCGAGCGTGATCCTGCTGGACGGCGATCTGTTCGAGCACGGCAATGTGGTGGCCGCGCGGACCGGCGGCTCCATCGACTGGGCCTTCCTGGAGGCGCTTACAAAGCTCGCCCCGGTGGTTCTCAACCTCGGCAATCACGACGCCGATCTGGTCGATGACTTCGACAAGACGGTCGCCCGCGCCCGCGCCCTCGGCGTGACGGTGCTGAGCGACATGACCGATGCGCGCAGCGGCAGGCTGGAGGCGGTGAGCCAGGCGACCCTGAAGCTGGGCGTCCCCGTCCATCTGATCGGCCTGGCCACCAATTCGCTGGACACCTATCCGGCCGCCATCCGCCCGGCCCTCGGCATTCCCGCGCCCCTGGCGGCTGCGATGTCCAGCCTGCCCAAGACCCGGCCTGCCGATGGCGGCCTGCTGGTGGTGCTGAGCCACGCGGGTCTGGAGGCGGACAAGCAGATCCTGCCGCTGATCCCAGACGGCGCCCTGGTCCTGGGCGGTCACGACCATCTGGTGCTGGAGGCCGACCTGGGCCGTACCCGCTATGTCCACACCGGCGCCTGGGGCACGCTCCTGACCGTGGCCACGGTCGAGCCCGGACCGCGCCCGCGCATCGCCATCGAACGCATCGTCATCGACCCGGCGGGGCCCGCCGATCCGGCGCTCGCCAAACTGACCGCAGAAACCCTGGCCAGGACCCTGACGCCGGAGGAAACGGCGGTGGTCGCCCGCATCCCCAAGGCCCTGTCCCTAGGCGATACCGGACGGGCCACCTCCGCCTTGATGGCCCGCGCCGCCGGCTGTGATCTCGGCTTCATGGGCCACACGACCCTGGGCATGGGCCTGCCCGCGGGCGATCTGACCCAGTACGACTACGACGCCGTGGTCCGCTTCGACGGAACCCTGATGCGCGCCGAGGTCGACGCCGCCGCTCTGGCCGCCATCCTGGCCCGCTCCAACCAGGACCGCGACCTGCCGATGGCCCGTCGGACAGGCGATTTCGTCTACGCCGCCCCGGTCCCGCCGCCGCCCAAGGACCGCTACGCCATCGTCACTACCGATTGGTGCGCGGCGCACCAGGCCGGCTATTTCGGGCGCAGCGATCTTGCCTTCACCCAGGTCCCCGGCCTGAAGGTGAAATCGGCCATCCGCGACGGACTGAAGGCAGGCGTTTAGAAGGTCGTGCGCCCTGCCCGCGCCTTGACCGCTGGGGCGGAGAAGACCGCGTTCAGCTCGCTGCCGGTACGGCCCACCACCACCAGCCCATCTCCGGCGCCGATCTTGGTCGAGCCGTCAGGCCGGGTGATGGCCTCGCCGCCGTTCGGGTCGATCTGCACTACGAAGAATGCGCCCTTGCCGCGCTTTTCGATGTCTTCGATGGTCTGGCCCACCGCCGCGCTGCCGTTGCTGACCACGGCCATTTCCAGCGACAGGCCGAGGTCGCGCAGCACCTTCTCGAAGTCCTGCATCCGCTCCGATCCCCGGATGAAACGCGCCGTTTCGGGAAACAGGATCATCTCGGCGATACGCTCGGCCCCGATGTGGGTGGGCAGGACAACCTTGTCGGCGCCGGCCTGGATCAGCTTGCTTTCGGTGGAGGGCGCCTCGCCACGGGCGATGATCTGAAGGGCGGGATTGAGGCTTCGGGCGCTGAGGGTAATGAAGACATTGGCGGCGTCGTCCGGCAGGACGGTGGCCAGGATTCGCGCCTGCATTATCCCGGCGGCCAGCAGCGTCTCCTCGTCGGTAGCGTCGCCCTGCAGGCAGAGGTAACCCAGCTCCTGAGCCTCCGCGAACCGCTTCTCGCTGCGCTCCAGGATCACGAAGGGCGAGCCGCCCTGGACCAGATCCTTGGCCAGCATCACGCCGATGCGGCCGAAGCCGCAGACGATCACATGGCCTTTCAATTTGTCGATGTCGCTCTTCATCCGATTGGAGCCCAGAAGCTGCTTGAGTTGAATGACGGTCAGGGTCTGCACCAGAGCGCCGGTGACCAGGATCATGCCGGTGCAGCCCAGGATCATGGTGGCGATGGTCACCCCATGCAGATACGGGGTGTCGATGGGCCGGACCTCGCCGTAGCCGACGGTGTAGACGGTGAGCAGGACCATGTAGACGGCGTCGCCGAAGCTCCAGCCGGCGTGCATGTAGGCTGTGGTGGAGGCGGCCACGACCGCCAGCACGAAGCCGATCACCCAGGCCAGATTACGCAGCGGAGACTCCGCCAGCCCCTTCATCCGTTCGCGCCCCCCGCGCTCTTGTCGGCCTCACGCTAATGGCGTCGTCAGGCCGCGCCAGTCTTATCGGCGTCCAAACCTGGGCAGGGGATGCGTTGCCTGTAAGACACGCTTGGGCGCGGCATTTGTGGACGAAGTGAAGCGATTGCAATCAGATGAATGGCGGCCTTCGCACATGCGAGCTATATAACGGTTCGTACTCGTCGCCTCGTGCTTCGCGCCGGCGGCCGAACGGCAGGGCCCCGCGCCCGGCCTGATCGCCGCGACGCCATATCGGACAAGGATTCCCATGCTTCGGACCCTCCTGCTGCAGGCCCCATCCTTTGACGGTTTCGACGGCGGCGCCGGTTCGCGCTACCAGGCCAAGCGCGAGATTCGGTCCTTCTGGTTCCCCACTTGGCTGGCCCAGCCCGCGGCGCTGATTCCCGGCTCCAAGCTGATCGACGCCCCGCCCGCCGACATCACCCTGGCCGACGTGACCGCCCAGGCGAACGACTTCGACCTCTGCATCATCCACACCTCGGTGCCCTCCTTCGCCAGCGACGTGAAGTGCGCCCAGGCCCTGAAGGCCGCTAATCCGGCGATGAAGATCGGCATGATCGGGGCCAAGGTCGCGGTGCAGTCGGACAAGAGTCTGGACGAGGCGCCGGTGCTCGACTTCGTCTGCCGCAATGAGTTCGACTTCACCTGCCTGGAAGTGGCCGAGGAGAAGCCTTGGGAGACCATCCTGGGTCTCAGCTACCGCGATGCGAAGGGCGCCATCCATCACAACCTCGACCGCCCGATCCTGCATGACATGGACGCCCTGCCGTCGGTGGTGCCGGTCTATCAGCGCGACCTGAAGATCGAGGACTATTTCATCGGCTACCTGAAGCATCCCTATCTGTCGGTCTACACCGGCCGGGGCTGCAAATCGCACTGCACCTTCTGCCTGTGGCCCCAGACCGTGGGCGGCCACAACTACCGCACCCGTTCGGTCCAGTCGGTCATCGACGAGATCGCCGACGCCAAGCGCCGCTTCCCGCAGGTGAAGGAGTTCATGTTCGACGACGACACCTTCACCGACGACCTGCCGCGCGCTGAAGCCATCGCCGAGGGCCTGGGCAAGCTGGGCGTCACCTGGTCGTGCAACGCCAAGGCCAATGTGCCGCGCAAGAGCCTGGAGAAGTTCGCCAAGAACGGCCTGCGTCTGCTGCTGGTGGGATACGAGACTGGCAATCAGCAGATCCTGTTCAACATCAAGAAGGGCATGCGCGTCGAAGTCGCCGAGCGCTTCACCCGCGACTGCCATGACCTCGGCATCAAGATTCACGGCACCTTCATCGCCGGCCTGCCGGGCGAGACCAAGGAAACCATCCAGGAGACCATCGCCTGGGCCTGCAAGGTCAACCCGCACACCATCCAGGTGTCGCTGGCCGCGCCCTATCCGGGCACCTTCCTGTACAATCAGGCGGTGGAGAACGGCTGGCTCGACGCCGCCCACGCGGAGCTGGTCACCGACGACGGCATCCAGATCGCGCCCCTGCCCTATCCGCACCTGAGCCACGAGGACATCCACGCCTCGGTCGAGGAATTCTACCGCCGCTTCTA
>CAIYVC010000005.1 GCA_903929535.1 uncultured Caulobacteraceae bacterium
ATGCGCGACTCGATGTCACCCTTCTGCCCGGCGCCGTCGACGATGGTGGTGTTTTCCTTGGTGATTTCGACGCGCTTGGCAGTGCCGAGCATGTCGAGCGTGACGTTCTCGAGCTTGATGCCGAGGTCCTCGGAGATCAGCTGACCGCCGGTCAGGATCGCCATGTCCTCGAGCATCGCCTTGCGGCGATCACCGAAGCCCGGCGCCTTGACGGCGGCGATCTTCAGGCCGCCACGCAGCTTGTTGACGACCAGGGTGGCCAGAGCCTCGCCCTCGACGTCCTCGGCGATGATCAGCAGGGGACGGCCCGACTGAACGATGGCTTCGAGGACCGGCAGCAGGGGCTGCAGCGAGGACAGCTTCTTTTCGAACAGCAGGATGCTGGGCTCTTCGAGCACAACTTCCATCTTGTCGGCGTTGGTGATGAAGTAGGGCGACAGGTAGCCGCGGTCGAACTGCATGCCCTCGACGACGTCGAGTTCGGTTTCCAGCGACTTGGCTTCTTCGACCGTGATCACGCCTTCGTTGCCGACCTTGGCCATCGCCTTGGCGATCATGGCGCCGACTTCGGCGTCGCCGTTGGCGGAGATGGTGCCGACCTGGGCGATCTCGTCGTTGGTGGTGACCTTCTTGGAGGTCGCCTTGATCTCGGCCACGACCTTGATCACGGCCTTGTCGATGCCGCGCTTCAGATCCATCGGGTTCATGCCGGCCGCGACCGACTTGAGGCCTTCGACGACGATCGCCTGGGCCAGGACGGTGGCGGTGGTGGTGCCGTCGCCGGCCTTGTCATTGGTCTTGGAGGCGACTTCGCGGATCAGCTGGGCGCCGAGGTTCTCGAACTTGTCTTCCAGCTCGATTTCCTTGGCCACCGAGACGCCGTCCTTGGTCGAGCGCGGGGCGCCGAAGGACTTTTCGATGACGACGTTGCGGCCCTTGGGGCCGAGGGTGACCTTCACCGCATTGGCGAGGATGTTGACGCCGCGCAGCATCTTGTCGCGCGCGTCCGAGGAGAAGTGGACGGTTTTAGCAGCCATGTGAGTTCTCTTTCAGAAGATGGGCCTGCGCCTTCAGGCGCGGGCGGAACAGGGTCGGAAGCCGGTTTAGGCGATGACGCCCAGGACGTCGGATTCCTTCATGATCAGCAGGTCCTGACCGTCGACCTTCACTTCCTGGCCGGACCACTTACCGAACAGGATGCGGTCGCCTGCCTTCAGTTCCAGGGCGGTGCGGGCGCCGGTCTTCTCGTTGACGGCGCCGGGGCCGACCGAGATGACTTCGCCTTCCTGCGGCTTTTCCTTGGCGGTGTCGGGAATGATGATCCCGCCCTTGGTCTTGGTTTCTTCTTCGACACGCTTCACGACGATGCGGTCGCCCAGGGGACGAAATGACATGTGGAGGTTCTCCGTACGAACGGTCGTTCTTGATTGATGACTGGAGGAGGGCGGTTTTAGCAGCCGACCATCCCGAGTGCTAACGGGACCGGGAAGTAGGCGCGGGGGCCGGGTGAGTCAAGGCGCGGCGGCGCAAAAGCCGGTATCGGCACGGGGTGCGTGCCTTGGCTGGAGGCTTGGTTTAAGGGTCGCTCTTTAGCCCTGAGCCCGCCGCCGAGCCATGTCAGAAAAGCGTGAAACCGCCAGATTCTGCGCCTTCTGCGGCGCGGCCTGGAGCCGGCGGATGACCGACTGGTTCGGAGCCTCGGAAGGCTGCGCCTGCTGCGGCGGCGCCATCGCGGGACATTGGCCGATCAAGACGGATACGGCCCCTTTGCCTACACAGGACCTGCGCTGCGACGCCTGCGGCAAGACCCTCTACCGAGCCCCGTGAGCATGACGATGATCCTCGAGCCCAGGATTCTGGAAGGCCGCTTCGTGCGGCTGGAGCCTCTGACCCCGGCTCTGCGCGAGCCCGTCCGCGAGGCGCTGAACTGCGACCCGGAGACCTGGGCCATCATGTCCTCGACGGCCCATGGCGAACACTACGACGGCTGGTGGGCGGACGCGCAGGCCGAGACCGCCGCCGGGTCGCGCATCGCTTTCGCCGTGCGCCGTCTTCGCGACGAGGCAATCGTCGGGACTACCAGCCTAATGACCATCCTCCGGCCCCATCGGGGACTAGAGATCGGCTGGACCTTCTATCGGCCTGACGCCCGGGGCGGGCCGGTCAATCCGGAGTGCAAGCGCCTGCTGATGGCCGATGCCTTCGAGGCGGGGGCGGTGCGGGTGGAGCTGATGGTCGATATGCGCAACAGGCGCAGCCAGGCGGCGGTCGCGAAGCTCGGCGCCGTGCGCGAAGGCGTGATGCGCCATCACAAGATCACCTGGACGGGGCATGTGCGCGACACGGTGGTGTTCTCGGTCACTGACCGGGAGTGGCCGGGGGTGCGGGCGAAGATGGATGAGCGCCTGTCTGCGTTCTGACAGAACCTACTGCCAAGCTGTGCGTTCACACTCCGGGCGATCGTTTTGATCGCTTTCTGGGGTGATATTCAGATGACGGGATCGACAATCAGACGCGCCGCGATCGGGCTTTTCGGTCTGCTGGCCAGCACGACCTTCTCAGCCGCGCCTTCCTGGGCGCAGCCCGCTTCCTCCGAAGTCGCAGCTGCCTATCGTCTGCCCGCCGGTACGACGGTGGCGGTGCAGCTGGTGGATCCGATCGGCACGCACGAGACCAAGACCGGCGACGCCTTCGCCGTGCGACTGGCGGCGCCTGTGATCGTCGATGGCCAGATCGTGCTGCCCGTGGGCACGCCCGGCCTGGGCCGCGTCATCCAGTCGTCCCCGCCCGGCGCGGGCGGCAAGGGCGCCAAGCTGGTGGTCTCCGCCGAATATCTGAGCCTGCCCCAGGGCGCTATTCCGCTGCAGGCCATGCAACTGGCCGCCATCGGCAAGGACCAGTCGATGACCGCCAATGTCTCCAGCGTCGGCGGCCTGGTGTTCTTCCCGCTGGGCCTCGTGGGCTTCGCGGTGAAGGGCGGCGATATCGAGATTCCCGCCGGCACCGCGGCGGTAGCCAAGACGTCCGAAGCCGTCGCCCAGGCCATGGCGCCCGCGCCGCAGGAGAAGCCGGGCTCGTTCGTGCTGCCCGACCCGCCGGCGGGCATGGGCCAGGTGGTCTTCTTCCGTCAGAAGACGGCGCTGGGCACGGCTCAGTGGTTCAATGTGCGCGACGAGGGCGACGCGATGGGCCGGCTGAACAACGGCTCCTTCTTCGTCGTGCCGGTGCCCGCCGGCATGCACACCTTCAGCGCCAAAACCGAGCCGGAGTTCAACGACAAGCTGACGCTCAAGATCGATCCGGGCGAGACCTATTTCGTCGAGGCGGTGCTGACCAAGGGCGTCATCATCGGCGTGCCGAACCTCACCCCCTCCGACCGGACCCGCTTCGACAGCATCGCCAACCAGATGCAAGCCCTGCCGTCGTCCAAGCAGGCCACCGCGTCGCGCTGATGTGGGCTATTTCCGCCGCGCTCTGAAGAAGCCGCGCAGCAGGTCCGCGCTTTCCTGCGCCAGCACCCCGCCCTGGAGCTCCGGCTTCCAGTGGCAGGTGGGATGATTGAACACCTTGGGACCGTGGATCACGCCGCCGCCCTTGGGATCGTCGGCGCCCCACACCAGCCGTCCGATGCGGGCGTGGCTGATGGCGCCCGCGCACATCGGGCAGGGCTCCAGCGTCGCCACCAGGGTCAGGCCGGTCAGCCGATAGTTGCCCAGCTTCTGCGCCGCTTCGCGCAGCGCCAGGACCTCGGCATGGGCGGTGGGATCGTGCAGGCTGATGGGGCTGTTGCCCGCGGCGGCGATCACTTCGCCCGTGGACGGATCGACGATCACGGCGCCGATCGGCGCCTCGCCGCGCGCGGCGGCGTCTTGCGCCTTTTCCAGGGCGATGCGCATGGTGCGAAGATCATGGTCGAGCATTCCAGTGACCCAAGCCCGCGCGACGACGCGGGTCAAGACGACGCTTCAGGAAGTGAGCGTGTCGCCAAGGCCCTCGCGAGAGCGGGCGTGGCTTCGCGCCGCGATGTCGAGCGGCTGATCGAGGCCGGGCGCGTGGCCCTGAACGGTCAGGTTTTGACCACCCCGGCGGTCAAGGTCGGGCCCGGCGATATCCTGACAGTGGACGGCAAGCGGGTGTCCGCCGCCGAGCCGACGCGGCTGTGGCGCTATCACAAGCCCACGGGTCTGGTGACCACCCACAAGGACCCGCACGACCGGCCCACGGTCTTTCAGCACCTGCCCAAGGGTCTGCCCCGGGTCATTTCCATTGGCCGCCTCGACCTGAATTCCGAAGGGCTGCTGCTGCTGACCAACGACGGCGACCTGGCGCGGGCGTTGGAGCTGCCCTCATCCGGCTGGGTGCGCCGCTACCGGGCCCGGGCGCGCGGGCGCACCGATCAGGCCCGGCTCGACACCCTGAAGGACGGCATCACCATCGAGGGGGTGCGCTACGGACCCATCGACGCGCGCATCGACAAGATGAAGGAGAACCCGGACGGGGTCTCCTCGGCCAACGTCTGGATCACCGTGGCCCTGACCGAAGGCAAGAACCGCGAAGTGCGCCGGGTGCTGGAAGCCATCGGCCTGACCGTCAACCGCCTTATCCGCCTGTCCTACGGACCGTTCCAAATGGGCGTGCTGGGTCAGGGTCAGGTCGAGGAAGTCGGGCCCCGGGTGATCCGTGAGCAGCTGGCGGACTTCATCGCGCCTGAGAACATGCCCAAGGGCGACCACACCCCGGCGCTGGCGCAACCTTCCGCCCAGGCGCGGCGCATGCCCGGCCAAGGATCGGGCGGCGCGCTGATCGAGGGCAAGACCAAACCCGTCTACAAGGCCGGATGGGCCAAGCCAAAGATCAAGGTGTCGCCGCACAAGTTCGCCAAGAAGCCGACCAAGAAGCCAGGTCCCGCCGTGATCTCGCGGGACAAGCCCTCCGCCGAGCGGCCGGCTAGCCGGCGCCCTGATGCGGCCCGCGCACGACCTGAACGATCAGGACCGCCGAAATCACGCAAAGGCCGATAAGCATCGTCGGACCGCGCCAGCCCCACAGGGGTTCGACGATAGAGGCGAGGCAGACGAGGCCGAGAACTGTGGTGGGGTGAGGCCGGGACGGTTCGCGCACCGCATGGCCGGAGCGTCCTCGCAGACAGGCGAACACCAGAAGGCCCGCCGCCACGATGCCAAACAGAGGCCCGATGTCGAGGCCGGAGCCGAACGGGCTGAGGCCCGCGGCGATCAGCAGGACGGCCGTCTCGATCGGGCTTAGCCAGCGGATCAGGCCGCTGCGCGGCGCGGGTGCGTCCATGCCGTCGGCCGGGGTGACGGAGCCGAGGCGAACCGCCATCAGTCGCAGCCGAAGCAGGCCTGTCGCTATCACCAGAAGCACGACCCTCGGAATACCCTCCGAGATGCCGGTCCACAGCAGAACCGCCGCCGTCAGCGCGGTCAGGCCCACGCCGGCGGCCAGCAGGGCGTTGCCGCCGAGGCGGGCGCCGCGCGCCTTGCGGGCCAGGTTGCGCACCGTGAATCCCTTCGCCAGCTCGCCGGCGGCGGCCGTGGTCTCCCCGACGGTGGGGGCGTGGGTCTCGATGGGGGCATCGCTCATGAGGGCGTAACGCGCGGGGACCCCTTTGGCGCCAGTCGTGTCTCGTTTAAGGGAGGCGGATGCGCATCGTTGCCGGCCAGTACCGGGGCAAGGCCCTGATCACCCCGCCGGGGCTCGGCACCCGTCCGACCTCCGACCGGGCGCGGGAATCGATCTTCAACATCCTGGAACACGCCCCCTGGTCCCCCGGCCTGCGCGACGCGCGGGTGGCGGACCTGTTCGCCGGCTCCGGCGCCCTGGCTTTCGAGGCGATTTCGCGCGGCGCGGCGTTCGCCCTGCTGGTGGAGACCGATGAAGCGGCGCGGGGCGCGATCCGCGACAATGTCGAGGCGCTGGGCCTGTTCGGCTGCACCCGCATCCATCGCCGCGACGCCACCGACCTCGGCGTCATGCCCTCCAGCGCCGGGGCGCCCTTCGATCTGGCTTTCCTCGATCCGCCCTACGCCAAGGGGATGGGGGAAAAGGCCCTGGCCGAGCTGCGCGCGCATGGCTGGCTCAAGCCCGGAGCCATCGTGGTGTTCGAGCGCGGCGCGGCCGAGCCTGATATCGAGATCGACGGCTATGAGCTGCTCGACGCCCGCGACTACGGCGCCGCTCGGGTGCTGTTCCTGAAGCGGGCAGACTAGCGCCGGCACCCAACATTGGCGGTTTGTAACTTGCCCCCAACCTAGCGGACCGGCATCACGGATCATTGTTCGCCGTTGACGGACAATCACTGCTGGCAGAGGGCGCTACGGACGTGAAACGTGTGCTCGTCGTGGAAAACCAGCCTGCTGTGCTCGATGTGGTCTGCGAGATCGTCAAGGACGCCGGCTATCACTGCACCTGCGTCGGCAACGGCCTGGACGCCTTCCGTTCGATCCCGGAACTGCCGACCCTGAGCGCGCTGGTGGTCGATGTGAATCTCGGCGACGGCGCCAACGGCTACGAGATCGCCCGCTTCAGCAGGCAGGTGATCGAAGACCTGCCGATCGTCTACATATCCGGCGAGTCCACCCGCGAGATGTTCGAGGTCTTCGGTGAGCCGCAAAGCCAATACCTGGCCAAGCCCTTCAGCGATGAACAGCTGCGCGACGCCTTGACGGAAACGACGTCATGCTGCGCGAAAAAGCCCGCCAGCCAGTAGGCTGAGTTATCGCCGCGTCGACGGCGGGACCGGGGTCGGAAGGTCCGGCGACACCTTGACCCCCGCCGCCTTGAACTGCGGATCGACCTTGGTCTGCTGGTCGGCGTCGAACAGGTCCTTGCTGCGCGACAGCAGGGACGAGGACATGCGGATGCGGGCGTTGACCGCCGGGCGGAAGATGTCGCTGCAGACGTTCTGCTGCGGGGCGTCCGAGATCGGGGCGTCGCCCTCCGCCGTATCGGGCAGGACGATGATTTCCGGCTGGGTGCAGCTTGAGAGGCCGGTCATGGAGGTGAAGCAGATCTGGCGCTGCATGAAGGCGCGGTAGGTCCAGCGGCAGGTCTGTTTGGGCGGCGGGCCTTCGGGCGCGGCGGCGTCTGGGGCGGCGCTGGAGGCGGCGGGAGGCGCTGAGGACGCGGCGGCTTCGGGCGGCGGGGTCGGTTCGGTCAGCCTGAGGGTGGCGGAGATGAACAGCAGGCGGCGCACAACCGCATGCTCCTCGCGCTTGGCCTTGGTCAGCAGCAGCTTCTGATCGGCGGTGTCGACGGTCTGGGTGTTGTCGGTGCGGCTAACGACGGTGAAGTCTTCGGTGAGCGGTTTGGCGACCGCCGGCGGGATGCTGGTTTGCGAAGCGGCGTGCGAGCCGGCCAGGAGCAGCAGCCCTGCGGCTCCCGTCATCGCCAGTCCTGTCCGCCCCTTGCTCATGTCAGCGCCGCCCGAACAGTTTTTCGACGTCGGCCAGCTTCAGCTCGACGTAGGTCGGCCGGCCGTGGTTGCACTGGCCCGAGTGGGGGGTGACCTCCATTTGGCGCAGCAGGGCGTTCATCTCCGCGGCGGTCAGACGGCGGCCCGCCCGCACCGAACCCCGGCAGGCCAGGGTCCCGCAGACCTCGCCGAGACGCTCCTTCAACGCCATGGCCGAGTCGTTCTCCGCCAGGTCGTCGGCGATATCCTTGACCAGACCCTGCACATCGACCTCGCCCAGCATGGCCGGGGTCTCGCGCACCAGCACCGCGCCTGGGCCGAAGCCCTCGACGATCAGGCCGAGCTCGGCCAGTTCATCCGCACGCGCGATCACCCGCTCGGCCTCGGCGGGGTCCAGCAACACCACTTCGGGCAGCAGCAAAGCCTGGCGGGCGACGCCGCCTGAGGCCATCTCGGTCTTCATCCGCTCATAGACCAGCCGTTCGTGGGCGGCGTGCTGATCGACGATGATCAGGCCGTCGCGGGTCTGGGCCAGAATGTAGGTCTCGTGCAGCTGGGCCCGCGCGGCGCCCAGCGGCTGGTCCAGCAGGTCAATGACTTCGGCGGAGGGCGCGCCCTCGTAGGAAGCGGCGGGCTCCTCAAACCCCTGATCGACCCGGGCCGAGACAGCGGCCAGACCGGGCAGTGACGGCGCGGGCCCGCGGGGCGGGGCGGGCGTCCAGCCGCCGGACTGCCAGGCGGAATAGCCGGGAGCGTTGGACGAGGGGCGATGGGGGATGTGCGGGAAGCCGCCGGACCCTTCGGGGCGGAAGCTGCCGAGCGCCGCGCTGGCGACGGTGGTGGAGGCCTGGTGTCCGGCGCCGGCCAGTCCGTGACGCAGGGCTCCGATCATCAGTCCGCGCACCAGCCCCGGATCGCGGAAGCGCACCTCGGCCTTGGCCGGATGCACA
This sequence comes from uncultured Caulobacteraceae bacterium, assembly GCA_903929535.1. Lineage (GTDB taxonomy): Bacteria > Pseudomonadota > Alphaproteobacteria > Caulobacterales > Caulobacteraceae > BOG-938. The sequence continues at coordinate 8,386 of CAIYVC010000005.1, forward strand.
TTGACGTCCACTTCGTGCGGGTCGAGCTCCAGGTAGAGCACGGCCAAGGGATGGCGGTCGCGGGCCAGGAAGTCGGCGTAGGCGCCTCGAAGCGCGCCCTGCAGCAGCCGGTCGCGGACCGGCCGTCCGTTGACGAACAGATACTGATGGGCCGCGTTGCCGCGCGAGAAGGTCGGCAGGCCGGCGTAGCCCGACAGGCGCACCCCCTCGCGGTTCTGGTCGATCAAGATGGCGTTGTCCTGGAACTCGCGGCCGAGAATGGCGGCCAGCCGCTGCAGGCGGCCTTCGGGGCCGGGATGTTCGGCGGCCAGGCGCAAGACGCGGCGCCCGTCGATGTCGAGGGAGAAGGCGACCGCCTCATGCGCCATGGCCTGGCGCTTGACCTCCTCGGTAATGGCCATGGCCTCCGAGCGCTCGGACTTCATGAATTTCAGCCGGGCCGGGGTGGCGTAGAAGAGGTCGCGCACCTCCACCCGCGCCCCATGAGGGCCCGCGAAGGCCGCCGGCTGGGCCGAACCCATCAGTCCGCCCTCCACCGTC
>CAIYVC010000006.1 GCA_903929535.1 uncultured Caulobacteraceae bacterium
ACGAGAGAACATGATGTACGGCGATCCGCCGACGCCGCCAACGCCGCCTACGCCGCCTACGCCGCCGCCGCCCCCGCCGCCGCCTCCGCCGCCTCCCCCGCCGCCTCCGCCGCCTCCCCCGCCGCCTCCGCCGGCGCCTCAGGCTCGCGAATTCATCGTCTACTTCCCCTTCGATCAGTATGTGCTGACGACGGAAGCCCAGGCGGTGGTCCAGCAGGCCGCGGACTATTCCAAGACCGGTACGGCGAGCAAGATCACCGTGATCGGCCACACCGACACCTCCGGTTCGGTCAAGTACAACATCCGCCTGTCGGAACGCCGCGCCAAAGCGGTGGCTGACGCCCTCGTCGGCGCCGGTGTCCAGCAGACGGTCCTGTCGGTCGACTGGAAGGGCAAGTCCGAACCCGCCGTCCAGACGGGCGATGGCGTCAAGGAACCGCTGAACCGCCGCGCCACGATCAACATCAACTTCTGATCGTCACGGTAATCAGCCAGAACTAGAGAGAGCCCGGCTTCGGCCGGGCTCTTTTTTGTGAGTGTGAGTTCGTCAGTAGGCGTGGGAGTCAGTGACAGGAAGCAGCTGCGCCCGCGGCTGCCTGATCTTCCGGCGGACAGCAGGTAAAACGAAGTTCCTGTCGTGTTTGAGAATTAAAGCGTTGTCAGGCGCGGTAAGCTTGGGTCTACATCAAGACCTGATTTGCACGGCGCGGCCGGGCTGAGTTTTGCGGTATCTGTGGCTTCGCAGTCACCTCAGCCTGGTTCGAGTTTGTTATAAACCAATCACTTGGCTTGCCTGACCACGGGTTCAGGGGACATCAGAGGGCTGTTAGACATGAAATCATACTTCTCGCGGGGGTCGCGCTGACGGCGGTGTCCGCCGCTTCGGCAGCGTCCGCGACCGGCCTGGGCGGTTATGCGGCGATCGACGCCGGCTACCACCAGACCAGCGATTTCAACTTATCCGCCACGGGCGTCAACGCTAAGGAAACCCTGAACTCCAACGCCGAGGCCTTCGGGCGCCTGGGCTACCAGTTCACGCCGCATTGGCGGGTCGAGGGTGAACTGGGCTACCGCAGCACCCGGCTGAAGAGCCTGGTCAGCGGCAACGTGATCCAGCCCCTGGCGCAAGGTTCGGCCAACGCCAACAGCTATATGCTGAACGTTCTCTATGACTTCCTGCCCAACGCCACCCTGACGCCCTTCGTCGGCATCGGCGGCGGCGGCCTGATGGCCAATGTGCGCACCACCAACGGCCCCGGCGTCGCCATCAGCGACAGCCGCACCCGCCTTGCCTATCAGGGCATCGCCGGTCTGGCCTGGACCGTGGCCCCGCAATGGAAGGTCGACCTGACCTACCGCTACACCGCCACCGAAGATATGACCCTCGGCCTGGTCGGCGGCCCCGCCGGCATCAGCGCCGTCAAGGCGCGCTACGCGGACAACTCGCTGAGCGTCGGCATGCGCTACATGTTCGGCGCCCCGGCGCCGGCTCCGCTGCCGCCGCCCCCGCCGCCTCCGCCGCCCCCGCCTCCTCCGCCGCCTCCTCCGCCCCCGCCGCCTCCCGCGGCCGTGGCCAAGGAATTCATCGTCTACTTCCCCTTCGATCAGTTTGTGCTGACGACGGAAGCTCAGCAGGTGGTCCAACAGGCTGCGGACTATTCCAAGACGGGCGTTGCGACCAAGATCGTGGTGGTCGGCCACACCGACACCTCCGGTTCGGTCAAGTACAACATCCGCCTGTCCGAACGCCGGGCCAAGGCTGTCGCGGACGCCCTTGTCGGCGCCGGCGTGCAGCAGACGCTTCTGTCGGTCGACTGGAAGGGCAAGTCCCAACCGGCCGTCCAGACCGGCGACGGCGTCAAGGAACCCCTGAACCGCCGCGCGACGATCAACATCAACTTCTGATCGTCAGCGACTCTATGAAATGCGAAGAGCCCGGCTTCGGCCGGGCTCTTTTTTTGTCCGTGCTCGGCGGTTCGCCGTCTGGAGGCCTTTCCGGGCACGCTTCTTTAAGTAGCGTTTATGCAACAGAGGGCGCCTAATCTGTGGGCTGCTTCTTAGGCACACGGGGAAACCCTGTGCACAAATTGCCGCAGCCCTCTTGTGCGGCGCACCCACTGTCATCAAAGCTTCGCTAAGAGGTCGCCATATCTTCCGATTGGGAGCCTAAGGCCGACCATGGATGCACGCCTCTCCAAATCAGGCGTGGATCTTTCAGGGGTATTGAGGGGAACTAAATGTCATTGAAAAAGCTCGCTGCGGGCGTGGCTCTGACCACGCTTGCTTCGTTGGCGGCCACGGCTGTCTACGCCCAACAGACCACCGCTTCGGTAAGCGGCCTGGTCGAAGACGTCGGCGGTAAGCCGATCGCGGGGGCCACGGTCACCGTCGTCCACACCCCGTCCAAGACGCAGGTGATCACCCAGACCAACGACGCCGGCGTGTTCGACGTGCGCGGCCTGCGCATCGGCGGTCCCTACCTGGTGACCGCCACCAAGGGCGGCTTCCAGAAGCAGACCCTGGCCGACCTGAACCTGACCGTGGGCGACGCCCAGAAGCTGACCCTCAGCCTGCCGCCCGAAGGCGCCGTCGGCGAAGTGGTGGTGACCGCCACCCGCGCCACCACCGCCCAGATCGCCAACGTCGGTTCCAAGACCGTGTTGCGCCGCGAAGCCATCGAAGCCGTTGTGTCGGTCAAGCGCGACATCCGCGACCTCGGCCGCCGCGATCCGCTGGCTCAGCTGGACTTCGTCAACCGCTCCACCGGCCCGTCCGGCGGTCTGTACATCGCCGGCTCGCTGCCGCGCGCCAACCGCATCACCATCGACGGCGTCCGCTCGTCAGACAGCTTCGGCCTGAACACCGGCGGCCTGTCCACCAACCGCGGCCCCGTCTCGTTCGAAGCCATCGAACAGTTCTCGATCCAGGCCGCGCCCTTCGACGTGGAAGACGGCGACTTCACCGGCGGCGCCCTGAACATCGTCACCAAGTCGGGGACCAACGACTTCCACGGTTCGGCCTTCGTGCTGAAGCGCGACACCCGCTGGGCCGGCAACACCGTTCCGGTGGCCGGCTACACGGCCAGCGATATCACCCGGCCCCTGGCGCCCAGCTTCACTCAAGTGAACAACGTCATCAACGAGCAGAACTACGGCGGCTCGCTGTCGGGCCCGATCTGGAAGGACAAGCTGTTCTTCGCCGGCTCCTATGAGCGCTACTCGACCGTCACCCCGATCTCCGTGGGCCCCTTCGGCTCCGGGTTCGCCAACACATTCCCCGCCATTCCCGGCATCTCGACGGGCAACGGCGCCACCCAGGCCGATATCGACCGGGCCTTCAGCAGCTACAGCACCTACGCGGCCTCGCAAAAGCTGCAGATCGGGACCTTCGCCAACACCAAGCCCCTGCTGGACGAGAAGGAGTCGGTGAAGATCGACTATAACATCGTCGAAGGTCAGCGCCTGACCGCCAGCTTCCGCCACGCCTTCTCCTCGGTGTGGAAGCCCAACACCTCCACCTCCTTCGCCGCTCCGGACTCCGCCTGGTATGTCCAGCCGGAAACCGAAGACAACTACGCTCTGCAGCTGAACTCGCGCTGGAACAGCCGGCTCTCGACCGAAGCGCGGATGACCGAGCGTCTGTATGAGCGCGGCCAGCTGCCGCCCGAAGGTCAGAACTTCACCCAGATCCAGATCTGCGGCGACGCTGCCTCCGCCGGGTCGACTTCGTCCTGCACCGGCGGCGTGCCGACCCTGGAAATCGGCCCCGACCAGTTCCGTCAGGCCAACGTGCTGAAGACCAAGGAATGGTCCGGCGAATTCATCGCCAACTACCGCGCCGCCGACACTCACCTGGTCAAGGCCGGCTACCAGTACCGCGGCGTCAACATCTATGACCTGTTCGTGCAGCAGGCCCACGGCATCTACTACTTCGACTCCGTGGCCGACTTCGCCGCCGGCAAGGCCAACCAGTTGGCCATCGGCAACGCGCTGTCCGGCACGACGACCGACGCCGCGGCCGTGGCCGCCTACCAGGTCCACAGCCTGCTGGCTCAGGACACCTGGAACATCAACCAGGACCTGACCCTGAACTACGGCCTGCGCTACGACAGCTATGTGTCGACCGTGCACCCGACGCTGAACACCAACTTCGTCAACCGCTTCGGCTTCGACAACACCAAGGACTACAACGGCCTCGGCATTCTGATGCCCCGGGTCACGGCCAAGTACCACACCTCGTTCGCCGAATTCGCCGGCGGCTTCGGTCTGGTCTCGGGCGGCGTGTCCGACGTGGTCCTGACCAACAGCTACGGCGCCAACACCGGCGCCCTGACCAACGCCGTCAGCGTCCGCCGCCAGGCGGACGGCACCTTCATCGACTCCAACACCTCCACGGTGATCGCCGCCACCACCGGCGCGGCCATCCTCAACTTGAACAAGGCCGACGCCAGCTTCGTCAACACGACCTCGCCGCTGGTGCAGAGCCTGATCACCACCGACAGCGTCGCGCGCCGCACGGCCTACACCAACTTCCTGGCGCCGAACTTCCAGATGCCGTCGGATTGGAAGGCCAACTTCTCGGCCAAGACCAGCAAGTGGGGCTTCGACTTCGGCTTCGACGCCGTGGTCAGCCAGTCCAACGTCAACATCGGCTTCAAGGACGTCCGTGCGCGTCTGCTGACCGTCAACGGCGCTCAGCAGTTCACTCCTGACGGCCGTCTGCGGTATGACGGCCTGATCATCCCGGGCGCCACGCCCGCGGCGGTCCTCGCCGCCCGCGCGGCGGCTGGCCTGCCGGTCGCCACCAACCCCGACCTGGCCAACCTCGGCACCAACGGCGACATCGAGGCCTACAACCCGTCGCAGCAAAACTGGCAGCGCACGGTGGCCTTCTCGGTCAACAAGGAGTGGAAGGGCTTCGACCTGTTCGTCGCCTACACCCTGCAGGACGGCCAGCAGTACGGCGGCATCAGCGAATTCGCGACCACCGCCGGCGGCAACTCGACCTCGGGCAACCTCTATGCGGACCAGTCGTTCTCGACCGATCCGAACGGCGCCGTCACCGGCCGTTCGAACAACCTGATCACCAGCGCTCTGAAGGTGAACCTGTCCTACAAGTACACCTTCCGTCCCGGCTGGACCTCGCGCTTTACCCTGTTCGGTGAAGACCACGCGGGCCGCCCGATCAGCTTCCTGATGAGCGACCCGACCGGCAGCCGTAACCCGACCTTCGGCGTGTCGCGCGACGATGCCCTGGCCTACATCCCGAACCTGGGCTCGCCCGATCCGACCAACCCGCTGAAGTTCACCTCCAACGGCACCACGGTCATCTTCGACAGCGCCGCCTCGGTCGCCAAGCTGCAGGCCCTGGTCAACAAGTTCGGCCTGCCCACGGGCAAGATCGTCGGGCGCGGCTTCGGCCGTAACCCGGAGGTCAACCGTCTGGACTTCCAATACGCCCAGGACATCCCCAGCCCCATCCATGGCCACAGCATGCTGTTCACGTTCGACATCGCGAACCTGGGCAACCTGCTGAACAAGAGCTGGGGCACGGTGAAGGAATATTCCAACAGCCGCGCCGGCGGTCTGGTGGTCAACGCCCAGTGCGCCGACGCCAACGGCGTGGCGGCTGGCTCCGCCAGCGCTGTCTGCTCCACCTACCGTTACAGCTACGCCACGGTGAACCCGACCACCCTGGCCACGCCGACCATCGATCAGCAGGCCTCCCTGTGGGCCCTGGAGATCGGCCTGAAGTACCGCTTCTAGTTCGGGCGGACGCCAAACACGTCAAAGGGCGGCCTTCGCGGGCCGCCCTTTTTCGTTGTCACGATTTTTCATCATCCTTGAATGACGGGCCGGCCTTCCCATCTGGCTCCGTTTGCGTCTTTAAGGACGGCCATGATCAGCCGAGTTCGCCAATGAGCCTGACCGTCCCTGGAGAATGGGCTTCTCACACCGCCATGTGGCTGGGCTTCCCCAGTCATGGCGACCTTTGGGAAGACAATCTGGAGCCCGCCCAGCGCGAGGTGGCGGCCCTGGCGCGCGCCCTGGCCGGGCCGGGCGCCGAGCGGGTCCGGCTGCTGGTCGCCGGCGAGGACGCGGCCGTGGCCGCTGAGCGTCTGCTGCAGGGCGCGCCGGGCATCGAGATCGTGCGCGGCGACTTCGGCGACATCTGGCTGCGCGATACCGGCCCCCTGTTCGCCATCGACGGCGAGGCTGTGCGCGCCCAGGGCTTTCAGTTCAACGGCTGGGGCGGCAAGTACGTCCTGGAGGGCGACGACACGGTGGCCGAGCAGATCGCCGCCGCCTCCGGGGCGCCCCTGACGGTGAACTCCTTCGTGCTGGAGGGCGGCGCCCTGGAGCACGACGGTTTCGGCGCCGTGCTGACCACCCGCCAGTGCCTGCTCAACCCCAACCGCAATCCCGGCTGGACCGAGGCTTCCGCCGAGGCGGCCCTGGCCGGCGCTCTCGGGGTCAAGCGCGTTCTGTGGTTGGACGACGGCCTGCTCAATGACCATACCGACGGTCACATCGATAACCTGGCCCGCTTCGTGGCCCCGGGCGTGGTCGCCTGCCCGATCGCCTTCGGCCACAACGACCCCAACGCCCACGTCTATGACGAGACCGCCCGCGCCCTGGCCGGCATGACCGGCATCCGCGGCGCGCCCCTGCAGGTGATGCGCATCGCCTCGCCCGGCTTCATCGACGACGGTACGGGCCGCCCGTCCCCGGCCTCTCACATGAACTTCGTCATCGCCAACGGCGCGGTCATCTGCCCCATCTATGAGGAACTGGCCGGCGGCTTCGCGCTGGAGGCCCTGCGCAGCCTGTTCCCCGAGCGCCAGGTGATCGGCCTGCCGTCCCGCGCCATCCTCTCGGGTGGCGGCTCCTTCCACTGCATCACCCAGCAAGAACCCGCCGCCGAGCCGCACTGAGGGGGATCCAGCATGTCTCGCACCATCACCGTGGCGGCCCTGCAGACCTCCTACAGCGAGGACATGGCGGCCAATATCAAGAAGACCGAGGCGCTGATCCGCCAGGCGGCGGGGCAGGGGGCCCAGGCCATCCTGCCGTCCGAGCTGTTCCAGGGTCACTACTTCTGCGTCTCCCAGGAGGAGCGTTGGTTCGCCACGGCCCATCCCTGGCGCGAGCACCCCGTGGTCAAGGCCATCGCCCCCCTTGCCGGGGAGCTGGGCGTGGTCATCCCCATCTCGATCTTCGAGCGCGAGGGGCCGCACCACTACAACAGCGTGGTCATGGCCGACGCCGACGGCTCTCTGCTGGGCGTCTACCGCAAGAGCCACATCCCCGACGGGCCGGGCTATCAGGAGAAATACTATTTCCGCCCCGGCGACACCGGCTTCAAGGTCTGGGACACTCGTTTCGGGCGGCTCGGCGTCGGCATCTGCTGGGACCAGTGGTACCCGGAGACGGCGCGGGCCATGGCCCTGCAGGGCGCCGAGGTGCTGTTCTACCCCACCGCCATCGGCTCCGAGCCGCACGACTCATCGCTGGACACCCGCGACCCCTGGCGCCGCGTGATGCAGGGCCATGCGGTGGCCAATGTCATGCCGGTGGTCGCCGCCAACCGCATCGGTTTCGAACCCGGCGCCGGCGGGGGGCAGAACTTCTACGGCTCCAGCTTCATCACCGACCATCGCGGTGATCTGGTCTCGTCCTTCGAGCGCGCAGACGAAGGCGTGCTGACCGCGACCTTCGACCTGGATTTCCTGCACACCCACCGCGCCGCCTGGGGCTTCTTCCGCGACCGCCGGACGGATCTCTACGGCAATATCTGCGGACCGGCTTAGGGCGCTAGCTCAGCAGGCGGCGACGTAGAGCCGCGCCAGACTTCGGCGGTCGTCCCAGATCTTCTCAGCCTGGACCGGTTGGTCCCGTCGGTCGGCCAGGGCTTGCGCCGCGCGCAATCGGTCGGATTGCTTCAGCATCTGCGAGCAGCTCGTCTTCACGGTCGCCGCGGGTTGCAACGCCTTGGTGGACGAGGCGCAGCCCACCAAGGCTACCGCCGTCAAACTCAATGCCGCGAGCTTGTCTTTGCGCATGTTCCGTACCCCGCACCGCTCGACATGGGTAGGCCGCCGCCTGCAAGAGGTTCATCGGCAAGTCTGTTGACGACCCGGAATGTTATAACGTAATAGTATCGGCACTGTTATTTTGTAACACTCAAGGGTCTCGACATGGCGATGCGTTCACTCCTGCTGTCCGGCAGCGCCCTGACTCTCTCGTTCGCCCTTGCGGCCCCTGCCTTCGCCGCCGACGCCGCGCCGCCGTCGGGGGGCGTATCGGAGGTTGTCGTCACCGCCACTCGCCTCAACGCCGCCCGCGATTCCATCCAGCCCCAGGTCGGCGCCTCGACCTACACCCTCACCAACCAGTCGATTCAGGCCATCCCCGGCGGCGACAATCTGCAGCTCAGCCAGATCATCCTCCAGGCTCCGGGCGTGGCCCAGGACAGCTTCGGTCAGCTGCATGTGCGCGGCGACCACAACGGCCTGCAGTACCGGCTGAACGGCGTGATCCTGCCCGAGGGCCTCAGCGTCTTCGGCCAGGCGCTGAACCCCCGTCTGGCCGATCAGGTGGAGCTGATCACCGGCGCCCTGCCGGCGCAGTACGGCCTGCGCACCGCAGGCATCATCGACATCCGCACCAAGAGCGGCATCCAGAGCGGCGGCGAGGTCTCGCTCTACGGCGGCAGTCACGACACCTTCCAGCCGAGCGCGGAGTATGCCGCTTCATCCGGCTCAGCCAGCATGTTCCTGTCGGGTGATTACCTGCGCAGCGGCCTGGGCGTCGAATCCCCCGACGGCAGTTCTACCCCCCTGCACGACAAGACCGAGCAGCTGCACGGCTTCGGCTATTTCGAGGACATCCTCGATCCGTCCAACAAGCTGTCGGCCATCCTCGGCGCCTCGCGCGAGCACTTCCAGATCCCCAACCTCTCCGGCCAGCAGCCGGGCCTGGGCCTGACCGTCAACGGACAGAGCGCGCTGGCCAGTCAGGCGCTCAACGAACAGCAGAGCGAGAGCACTGAGTACGGCGTGGTCTCGCTGCTCCACACCGGCGATAACTGGACCGCCCAGGCCTCGGTGTTCGGCCGCTACTCGGCCCTGGATTTCACCCCGTCGGCGCCCGGTGACCTGCTCTACAACGGCATCTCCCAGACCGCCGCCAAGCGCGACACCGCCGGCGGCCTGCAGGCCGAGGGCGTCTACAACCTCTCATCCGCTCACACCCTGCGCGCCGGCCTGCTCGTCCAGGTCGACCGCTCCACCAGCGCCACCTCCTCCCAGGTCCTGACCGTCGATGGCGGCGGTGTTCAGACCTCGGACCGCCCCCTCACCGTCATCGACAACGGGGCGCGCACCGCCTCGACCTACAGCGCCTATGTCCAGGACGAGTGGAAGCTGACCTCCAGCCTCGTGCTCAACTACGGTCTGCGCTTTGACCAGTTCAACGGCTTCCGGGCCGAGAACCAGCTGTCGCCGCGCGTGAACCTGGTCTGGACCGCCACGCCGGATACCACCGTCCACCTTGGCTATTCGCGCTACTTCACTCCGCCGCCCTTCGAGCTGATCGCCAGCCAGACGGTCAGCAAGTTCGTCGGCACGACCGCCGCCTCGGTCTCCGCCACCGACACCACCCCCTATGCCGAGCGCGCCGACTACTACGACGTCGGGGTCTCGCAGAAGATCATGGGCGGCCTAACCGTGGGGCTGGACACCTACTACAAGACCGCGGTCCACCTGATCGACGAGGGCCAGTTCGGCGCCCCGATCATCCTGACCCCGTTCAACTATCAGGACGGCCGTGTCTACGGGGCGGAACTGACCGCCAGCTACGCCAAGGGGCCCTTCTCCGCCTACGGCAACCTCGCCTATTCCAAGGCGCAGGGCCGCAACATCGTCTCCAGTCAGTTCAGCTTCGATCCGGGCGATCTGGCCTACATCAAGAGCCACTACATCTATCTGGACCACGACCAGACCTGGTCGGCCACCGCCGGCGCCGCCTACAGGTTCGGAGCCACCCGCGTCAGCGCCGACCTGATCTACGGCTCGGGCCTCAGGGCCGACGGCGACGTTCCCAACGGCCGCGAGCTGCCCGGCTACGCCCAGGTCAACCTGTCGGTCAGCCACAGCTTCGAGCACCTGACCCCCGGCGGACCCACCGAAATCCGGCTCGACGTGATCAATGTCGGCGATGCGGTCTACGAGATCCGCGATGGCACCGGCGTCGGCGTCGGGGCGCCGCAATTCGGCCCGCGCCGGGGCCTGTTCGTGGGCGTGAAGAAGAGCTTCTAGGGAAGGGCGGATTAGGCCCGCAGGGGCGCATTGCCCCCGCTCCCGTGATCCGATAGAAGCCGCGCAAGGGGTATCCCCAACCTTTTCGCGCCGGAATGTACTGATGACCGACACCACCATCGATCACCAAGCCGAACTGAGCGGCGACATCATGTTCTACAGCCAGCCCGAGCCGCTTTCCAAGGAAGCGCACGAGGGCCTCGGCATCCGCACCATCGAGCATCCCTACGCCTTCACCGCCAACACCAACCTGGTGCCCCTGACGGTCACCGAGTTCGGCCCCGCGGCCCTCTGCTATCCGGTGATCTTCGCCAGCGACATCCGCACTCCGGTGGCGGTGCTGGGCGTCAATCCCAACGAGAACCTGTTCGTTGACGAGAAGGGCCAGTTCCAGCCGGACGCCTATCTGCCGGCCTATGTTCGCCGCTATCCCTTCGTCCTGGCCAACGACACCCAGGCCCAGCGCATGGTCGTCTGCATCGACCGGCAGGCGCCGATGGTCACCGACGAGCCGGAGCTGCCCTTCTTCGAGAAGGGCGAACTTTCCGACTACACCAAGGGCGCCATCGAGTTCTGCAACAGCTTCGAGGGCGAGGTCGCGCGCACCATATCCTTCGTCAAGCTGCTGGAAGAGCTGGACCTGTTCGAGCGCAAGGAAGCTCGCTACACGCCCAACGACGGCTCGGGCGAGTCCCAGCTGGTGGCCGAGTATTACGGCGTCTCCGAAGAGAAGCTGAACGCCCTGCCGGCCGAGAAGATCAAGGAGCTGCAGGAAAACGGCGCCCTGTCGCAGATCTACTTCCACCTGCTGTCGCTGATGGGTTGGGAGCGCCTGATCGTGAAGGCCATGCTGCGCCCCCGCACCCCGGTCGCCGCGAACAACTAAACCGGCGAGAGCCGCGCGAGGTTTTCAGAGGGTCGCTTCGGCGGCCCTCTTTTGTTTTCTGCGCTCAAGTAGGCCGCTAGGCCGGTAGCGCAAAAAATCAGTCCCGTTTGCACGCGAAGACTGAGCGCGTCAGGCAGGAAAACACCAGCCGTCCCGCTTCATCGAGCAGGTCGTGCTGGGCGATGACGATGCCCTTGTCGTCGCCGACCTGATCCTTGCCCATTACAGTCATCCGCCCGCGCAGCAGCTCGCCCGCCGGCGGGTTGCGCGCCCAGCGCAGGGCGTCCACCGCCAGCCGCTTGGTTTGCGGCCAGGAGGATGAGGCTTCCAGGTCCAGCTTTGCCCAGATCGAGTAGATCATCGCGTCCGGCGCGCCGAGCGACACGTCCCAGCCCGGCGCGAAGGCCTCGGTGAACGCTTCGACCGCCTTAGGGGACAGACCTGCTGCGCCCAGGGAAACCACGCGTCCGATCTCGATCTCTTCGAAATAGCCAGGCAACACTTGGCTCCTTTGACTTGAAGGCCCAAATGGTGGCCTGTTTCGGCCCCATACCGAAGGGCCGTTTTGGCCCGGGAGACTGATAGTGTTTCGCCCTGTCCTCGCTCTCGCCGCCCTGGCCTTCACTGCCGTCTTCGGCGCGGCTCAGGCCCAGACCGTCCCCCTGACGCCGCCCCCCGCCAGCTACGCGGCCGGGCCGGTCAACACCGGGCATCTGCAGGCCGAGCTGGTGGCCCAGACCACGGGCGTGGCGCCCGGCGGGATGGCCTATGTCGCCATCCGCCAGTCGATCATGAAGGGCTGGCACACCTACTGGCGCAATCCCGGCGACAGCGGCGAGGCGACCTCGGAAAAGTGGACCCTGCCCAAGGGCTGGAGTGTCGGCGACACCGTCTGGCCGGCGCCCGAGCGCCTGCCGCTCGGCCCCCTGATGAACTACGGCTATGTCGGCGACGTCCTGCTGCCCGTGGCCATCGACGTCCCCGCTTCGGCCAAGGTCGGCGACAAGGCGCTGCTGCAGGCCGACGTCACCTTCCTGGTCTGCGCCGACATCTGCGTGCCCGAGGAAGCCAAGCTGCAGATCAGCCTGCCGGTGGTCGGCGGGACCCCCGCGCCCGATCCCAAATGGGGCGCCGGCATCATGAAGACCCTGACCGACGCGCCCAAGGCCTCGGGCCTGACCGCCGCCGTCGCCTGGAGCGGGACCGGCGACGACCGGGTGCTGAAGCTGGGCATCGTCGGCGATCCCCTGAAGGGCGCGGACCTCTCGCACGCCTACTTCTTCCCATACGACAACAAGCCGCTCGACCACGCCGCCCACCAGAACGTCGAAAAGGGCCCGTCCGGCCTGACCTTCTCACTGAAGCCGTCCTCCACCGAGGCCTCCGCCAAGGATACGCCGAGCCTGCTGGGCGTGCTGTCGCTGGGCGCCCAGTCCTGGGAAGTCTCCGCCGCGGCCGGCGCTCTGCCCGCCGCGGCTGGCGGCCTCGGCGAAGTCATCACCGCGCGCCCGGTCGATACGCTCGCCGCCGCCTCCGGCGCTCCGGGCGCCGCCGGCCCGGCCAACGACGTTCCCGTCCAGGGCGCGGGCCTCGGCCTGCCGCTGGCGGTGCTGTCGGCCTTCCTCGGCGGCCTGATCCTCAACCTTATGCCCTGCGTCTTCCCGGTGCTGTCGATGAAGGCGGCCAGCCTCGCCTCCCACGCCCATGATCCGGGCGAGACGCGGCGCCAGGGCCTAGCCTTCCTAGCCGGTGTGCTCGTCACCTTCCTCGGGCTGGCGGCCCTGCTGCTGGCGGCCAAGGCCGGCGGCGCGGCCATCGGCTGGGGCTTCCAGCTTCAGTCCCCCATCGTGGTCGGGGCCTTGGCTTTGGTCATGCTGCTGGTGGCCCTGAACCTGTCGGGCGTGTTCGAAGCGACCCTGCCGGGCCAGGGCGCGGGCGGTTCGCTCGCGGCCAAGGGCGGCCTGGCCGGCGCCTTCTTCACCGGCGCCCTCGCCGTCGTGGTGGCGGCGCCCTGCACCGCGCCCTTCATGGCCACGGCCCTGGGCTTTGCTTTGACCCAGAGCGCGCCCGGCGCCCTGCTGGTCTTCGCCGGTCTCGGCTTCGGGTTCGCCGCCCCCTTCGTGGCGGTCGCCTTCATCGCCGGTCTGCTGCGCGCCCTGCCCAGGCCCGGCGCGTGGATGGACACCCTGCGCCACGTCCTGGCCTTCCCCATGTACGGGACCGCTGCGTGGCTGCTGTGGGTCTTCACGCTTCAGGCGGGCTCCAGCGCCCTGGCCTCGCTTCTCGCCGCCTCGGTCCTGGTGGGCCTGTTCGCCTGGCTGATCGGAACGACCCAGCGGGCCGGCAAGCCTCTGATCCCCGGCGTCTTCGCCGTCATCACCGCCGTCCTGGCGGTCGCCTGCCTGCTGGTCGGCGCAAAACAGACCGCCCCCGCCGCCGCGGCTCAGACCGCTTCATCCGGGTCCGCCGTTGCGCCCGCTGAAGCGGGTGGCGCCGAAGCCCCCTCCCAGCCCTACAGCGACGCCAAGCTCGCCGAGGCCCGCGCCACGGGCAAGCCGGTGTTCGTCAACTTCACCGCCGCCTGGTGCGTCACCTGTCAGGTGAACGAGCGGCTGGCGCTCGGCGCCGGCTCCGTCGCCAAGGCCATCAGCGACACCGGGACCACCTATCTGAAGGCCGACTGGACCAACCACGACAGCGCCATCGCCAAGATGCTGGCCGAGCACGGACGGGCAGGGGTGCCCCTCTATCTGGTCTATGGCGCGAGCGGCGGTGAGCCGGTCATCCTGCCTCAGCTCCTGACCCCAGGGGCGGTGGTGGCGGCCTTGCAGACCGCTGCCAAGCCCAAGGCGTAATTGATGCCGGATGCCGCAGCCTGGAGCGCGCTGGAAGCCGACGCCGAAGCCGCGCGCTCGCGTTCGATCCTGTCGCTCTACGCCGCCGAGCCGGACCGGCTGGAGCGGCTGACGGTCGAGGCGGCGGGCCTGACCCTGGACCTGTCCAAGCAGCCCTGGTCCCGCGCCGGTGTCGAGGCCGCCGTGGCCCTAGCCCGCGCGTCCGGCGTCGAGCAGAAGCGGGCCGATCTGTTCGCCGGCGCCGCCATCAACACCTCCGAGAACCGCGCCGTCCTGCACCCGGCCCTGCGCGCCGCCACAGGCGGAAACTTCTCGGCCAAGGGCGAGCCGGTCTCCGCCGAGATCGATCAGGTGCGCGCCTCCATCAAGGCCTTCGCCGACGACATCCGCTCCGGGGCCATCCGCGGCGCCACCGGCAAGCGGTTGCGCAACATTCTGCACGTCGGCATCGGCGGCTCCGACCTCGGTCCGCGCCTGTTGTGGGAGTCCGAGCGCCCCCTGAACGCCAGCTTCAACCTGCGCCTTATCTCCAACGTCGACGGCTCAGAGATCGCCGTCGCGCTCGACGGCCTGGACCCCGAAGAAACCCTGGTCACCGTCGTCTCCAAGACCTTCACCACCCAGGAGACCATGGCCAACGCCCAGGCCGCACGTCAGTGGCTGCGCGACGCTATGGGTTCCAAGGGCGACCAGCATCTGATTGCGGTCTCGGCCAATCCCCAGGCGGTGGCGGATTTCGGCGTCTCGCCCGAGCGCCTGTTCGCCTTCCGCGACTGGGTAGGCGGCCGCTACTCGGTCTGGTCGGCGGTCAGCCTGTCCTGCGCCATCGCGCTCGGTTTCGACGTGTTCGAGGCCTTCCTGGCCGGCGGCGCGGCGATGGACGCCCACTTCCTCTCGGCCCCGCTGGAGCGCAACGCCCCGGTGCTGCTGGCCATGGCTCAGGTGTTCAACCGCAACGGCATGGGCCGCGCCGCCCGCGCGGTGATCCCCTACAGCCGGCGCCTGCGCCTCCTGCCCCTGTTCCTGCAGCAGCTGGAGATGGAGTCCAACGGCAAGAGCGTCTCTCCCGACGGCAAGCCCGTGGCCCACGCGACCGCCCCCGTGGTGTTCGGCGACCAGGGCGCCAACGCCCAGCACGCCTTCTTCCAGATGCTTCATCAGGGTACGGACATCGTGCCGGTGGAGTTCGTCGGGGTAGCCCGCAATGACGAGGGCCCGGCCTCGGCCCATCCCAAGCTCCTGGCCAACATGCTGGCCCAATCCGAGGCCCTGATGATCGGCCGCTCCGAAGCGGAAGTCCGCGCGGTCCTCCAGGCCAAGGGCCTGGACCCCGCCGCCATCGACGTCCTGGCTCCCCAGCGCACCTTCCCCGGCGGCCGCCCCTCGACTCTGATCGTCATGGACCGCCTGACGCCCCAGGCGCTCGGCGCCCTGATCGCCCTCTATGAGCACAAGACCCTGGTGGAGGGCGCGGTCTGGGGCATCAACAGCTTCGACCAGTGGGGCGTGGAGCTGGGCAAGGCCATGGCCACCCGCATCCTGCCGGCCCTTGAAGGCGGTGCGAGCGCGCCGCATGACCCCTCGACCTCGGCCTGGATCGAACGGCTTAAGCGCTAGGGCTGGGTATGGCGGGCGCCGGATTCATTCCCCGCGGAACGCCCCAGTCGGCGGCCATGGTCGCCGAAGTCTCCCGCGCCATGGCCATCACCGCCCGGATCAACCGCCTGGGCTTCGACGACAGCCCCGCCGTCCGCGCCCTGTTCGCCGAGCTGATCGGCGCTCCGCTTGACGACGGCTTTGTCCTGCTGCCGCCCTTCTACGCCACCGGCGGGCGGGGGACCCGCGTCGGACGCAAGGTTTTCATCAACCAGAACTGCACCTTCTACGACCTCGGCGGCATCACCATCGGCGACGGCGTGATGATCGGCCCCAATGTCAGCATCCTAACCTCCGGCCACCCCATCGCGCCCGCTGAGCGCCGCTCCGGCGTCACCGCCAAGCCGGTCGTGATCGGGGCCAACGTCTGGATCGCGGGAAACGTCACCATCATCGGCGGCGTCACCATCGGCGACAACGCGGTGATCGCGGCGGGCTCGGTGGTCACCAAGGACGTTCCGCCCAATACGATGGTCGGCGGAAATCCAGCCCGCCTAATCCGCTCGATAGAAGGCTAAGCCTGTTCCCTGCGCGACCTCCCCCGCTCGCGGGGGAGGGGGACCCCTGAAAGGGGTGGAGGGGGCATGCCGGTGCAGGGCGGCTGACCCTAGGCCAGCCACACCATCATGCGGGTCTTCACCGCCGCGCCGCCGCGCGCCCGCGAGCTGCGGGTCTGCACCTCGCCGGTGGAGAGGAAGCCGGTCTTGATCAGGACCTTGCTGGACGCCTCGTTGTCGGCGAAGTGACCGGCCACGACCATCCGCCGCCGCCAGTCGCCACCCGCCCAGTCCAGCGCCGCATTGGCCGCCTCGGTGGCGTAGCCGCGGCCCCAGTAGGGCTTGCCGATCCAGTAGCCCATCTCCAGCGGCTGGCCCGCCGGCTGGTGAAAGCCGATCGCCCCGACGACCCCCTCGGCCTCATGCTCGATGACGAAGGTGTTCTCACGCTCGCGGTTCTGGGCGCCCACCAGCTTGATGAACGAGCGCGCGTCCCCCTCCACATAGGGATAGGGCATGCGGGTGGTCATGCTGCAGATGGCGTAGTCGCCGGCCAGGCGCGCGATGGCGCCCGCGTCCTCGGATTTGGGCGCGCGCATGCGCAGCCGCCGGCTGACGATTTGGTCCCTGGGCTGTGGCGTACGATCGATGACACACATGATCGTCTCCCTGACAGATGGTCTTCTCGTTCGGTCTCAAGCTCGGCCTTAGGGAGGTGGCGACGCCCTTCCGGCGGTTCAAGTCGAAACCAAAACAAAAGCGGGGAGTCCGGCTTTCCGGACTCCCCGCTTGGAAGTTCTGTCCGGATCGCTGCGAAAGTCGCGGCGCGATCCGTGGGTATCGGATGCGCCTACTCGGCGGCCTTGGCTACCTGGGCCGGAATGACGCCCACGTAGGTGCGGTCGCCCTTCTTGGTCACAAACTTCACCTGGCCGGTGGCCTTGGCGAAGAGGGTGTGATCGCGGCCGATGCCGACATTGTCGCCGGCGAAGAAGGTGGTCCCGCGCTGACGCACGAGGATGTTGCCGGCCAGCACGTTCTCGCCGCCGTACTTCTTCACGCCGAGGCGCCGACCGGCCGAGTCGCGCCCGTTGCGCGAGGAGCCGCCTGATTTCTTGTGAGCCATGGTGCTCTCCTAAATTCTGTGGACCAGACGCCGCCTACTTGGCGGGCTTGGCCTTGGGCTTGGCGGCGGCTTTCGGCGCAGCTTCGGCCTTGGTGGTTTTCGCGGTGGCGGCGGCCTTGGGGGCAGCGGCCTTCTTGGCGGGGGCTTCAGCCTTAGGCGCGGCGGCCTTGGGAGCAGCAGCAGCCTTGGGGGCCGGAGCCGCCTTCGGAGCCGGAGCCGCCTTGGCCTTGGCCGGAGCGGCTTCCGCCACCACCGGAGCCTGAGCCGTGTGCGCCAGGTTGCGGGCGCGCAGGTTCAGCACCGACAGCGGGGTCAGGTCGACCGTGCCGTCCCACTTTGATTCCTTGCCCTTGCCGGCGGCCACCGAAGTGACCCGCAGGACCGACTCTTGCTGGCGATGGCCGCGCGTACGGCGATAGCCCTGGCGGCGGATCTTCTTGAAGATCTTCACCTTCTCGCCCTTGCGGGTTTCGATCAGGGTGGCCGTGACCGAGGCGCC
>CAIYVC010000007.1 GCA_903929535.1 uncultured Caulobacteraceae bacterium
AGCGGACCCTGTGGCCCGGCCAGTTCGTCAATGTGCGCCTGACCGTGCAGACCCTGCCCCACGCTCTCACGGTGCCGGCGGCGGCGGTCAACCAGGGCCCCAACGGCCCCTTCATCTTCGTCGTCAACGACGACAAGGCGACCATGCACCCGGTCTCGGTGATCGCCACTCAGGACGCCGTCGCGGTGATCCGCACCGGCGTTCAGCCCGGCGACACGGTGGTGATCGACGGCCAGCTGTCCCTGCGTCCCGGCTCCAAGGTCCGTATCCGGCCCCAGACCGGGGCCGGTGGACCGGGCGGTCCAGGCGCCGGTCGGCGTCGCGGCGCCGGCGGTGAGGGCGGCGGCCAGGGCCGGGGTCAGGGCGGCGGCGGACGGCCTCCGGCCTAGGCTCGCGCGTCTCAGGCGCTTGACCGCGGCCCCCGGGCGGGCCACTCCGCTAACCCAGGGACGGGGAGCGGGGCGATGCTGAAGAAAACCGAAGCCGGCGGGGCGAGCACGCGCCGTATTCTGGGCGCCAGCCTCATCGGCACGGCGGTCGAGTTCTACGACTTCTATATCTACGCCACCGCCGCCTCGCTGGTGTTCGGGCCCATGTTCTTTCCGGCGGCCTCCCCGGCCAGCCAGCTGCTGTCGTCCTACGCCACCTTCGCCATCGCCTTCATCGCCCGCCCGCTCGGCGCCTCGGTGTTCGGCCACTTCGGCGACCGCATCGGCCGCAAGTCGACCCTGGTCGCCTCCCTCATGCTGATGGGTGTGTCGACCGTCGCCATCGGCCTGTTGCCGTCCTACGCCGTCGCGGGCTGGACCGCGCCGGCTCTGCTGTGCGTACTGCGCTTCGGTCAGGGCTTCGGCCTCGGCGGCGAGTGGGGCGGGGCGGCTCTGCTGGCGGTCGAGAACGCGCCTTCCACCCACAAGGCCCGCTACGGCATGTTCCCGCAGCTTGGCGCCCCGGTCGGCTTCATCGCCGCCAACGGCCTGTTCCTGCTGCTCGGCCTGCTGCTCACCCCCGACCAGTTCAAGGCCTGGGGCTGGCGCCTGCCCTTCCTGGCCTCCAGCCTGCTGGTGGGCGTCGGCCTGTGGGTGCGGCTCAAGCTGACCGAGACCCCGGATTTCGCCAAGGCCCAGAGCGAGGCCGAGCCGCCCAAGGTTCCGCTGCTCGAGGTGCTGACGCGCTATCCGCTGCAGACCATCGGCGGCACGTTCGCCGCGGTCGCCTGCTTCGCCAACTTCTACATCGCCACCGCCTTCGCCCTCGGTTACGGCTCCACCGCGCTGGGCTACAGCCGTCAGGCCTTCCTCGGGGTCCAGCTCGGGGCCATCGGCTTCATGGCCGGCGGCATCGTCCTGTCGGGCTACTGGAGCGACGCGACCAGCCCCCGGCGGGTGCTGATGTGGGGCTGCGTGCTGACCGCCCTGGCCGGCCTGATCCTGGCCCCCATGATGGGCTCGGGCTCCTTGCTGCTGGTGTGGGCCTTCCTCTCGCTGATGCTGTTGCTGATGGGCTTCATCTACGGCCCGCTCGGGGCCTTCCTGCCGGGCCTGTTCCCCGCCCGGGTGCGCTACACCGGCGCTTCGATGGCCTTCAACATCGGCGGCATCATCGGCGGCGGCCTGACGCCCCTGATTGCTGCGACCCTGGCCGCCAAGGGCGGCCTCGTCCCCGTCGGCGTCTATCTCAGCGTCACCGCCCTGATCAGCCTGCTGGCGCTGTGGCCTCTGCGGCCTAAGTCCGCCTGAAACGAAAGCGGCCCCGCCGCATACTCGCGGCAGGGCCCATCCCTCGTCTCTCGACGAAAGCTAAGGCTCGGTCTTGGTGATCACCTTGCTGCCGTCCGGATTGGTCTGGACGGTGGTGTCGCCGCTGGCGTTGGTGTGGGTCCTAGTGCCGTCAGGTTCGACCACCGTGGTTGAGCCGTTGGCGTGGTCGGTCACCACATTGCCATTGCGATCGACGCGGACCCAGTCGTGGGCCGCCGAATAGTAGCCATCGCCATGGGCGCCGCCGCGGTGGATGATGGTCACCTTGCTGCCGTCGGGCCGGACGATGGTTTGCGTCTCGGCCGCCGTCGCCGGCGCAGCTGTCAGCGCCCCGGCGGACAGCAGACCACCGGAAAGAGCCAGACAAAGCAGAGTGCGCTTTTTCGTGGTCGTCCTCCTGTTGCGACGATGTTGCTCGTCATCCAGTGAACAAACGACCCCGCAGCCGAAAGGATGCAAAATAATCTGTATCAGAAAAAAGTTATATTGATGTCATCTGACAATAGCAGAGCTTAACCTTGGCTGTATTTGGAAAAAGCCAAGTTTTCAGAATCTATACCGTTCGCCGCAGCGGCGCTTCAACTCTAGAGTCATTTGGGACGCACTGTGGCGCCGCGGGTACAGCGACTCTGCGACATTCTGCCATAGTGACGGTGTAGCGGCTTTTCCGCCCCCGGGTTGGAGATCGCCGAGACCGATAGGGCGCAGCCGATTCGAGCCGGTTGCGCCCTTTCCCTTTTCAGGACCCTGTCAGCGCTTCTTGCCCAGCTCCGCAGCGATGTCCTTGACCATGCGCCCGGCCTTGCGGTGGGCGGCGGTCAGCTGGTCGCGGGTCACGCCCCAGCGTTTCATCCAGTATTCCACGGCCTGACGCTCGGACAGGTCCAGCCGGTCCTTGTCGATAAAGCCGCGCTTGTCCTTGAGACCGGCCATCTGTGTATCGGAAAGCGGTTAGCGGGCGCCGGTGAAGAAGCGCGGCTCGCCCTTGACCACAACCTGGGTCAGGCCGCCGGCGGCGCTCACGGCGCGGGCGCGGCGCGAGGCGGACGCCATCACTTCGTCGCGCGAGCCCGACAGGTCCGAATAGGCGCCGTCATGCTCGACCGCCCAGCCGCCTTCGTGCGGGGTGACGGTGAAGATCAGGCGGGGAGGGGACTTGGACATGGTCGTCTCGTTTGTTCGGTACTCTGAGCGGTATGCGTACTGGCGGAAAACGTCCGCGCCCCGCTCCGGCTGGAGCGAGGCGCGGTCGAGAACTTAGGACGCCTGCAGCTGGGCAGCCGACATCTTGCCGCTCTTGCGGTCGCGTTCCAGTTCGAAGCTGAGCTTCTGACCTTCATGCAGACCGTTCATGCCGGCGCGCTCAACGGCCGAGATGTGCACGAACACGTCCGCGCCGCCGTCGTCGGGCTGGATAAAACCGAAGCCCTTTTGGCCGTTAAACCACTTCACTGTTCCGATAGCCATGGAGTATCCTTTAGAGATAGGTTTCGCGCGCCAATAACAAGAATAGGCGCGATCAAAATTCGAGTGGGATCAGCAGGGCAAGTCCGGCGCTCAATCCAAAAAAACCGAGCAAGGGAGAGCGACCGAACCTTCGCGATATTCGATGGAAGACAGTCGCATATAAGGGCGAAATCGGCAAATTATTTTTGGAAAACTAGACTCCACGGTCCATGATATTGAATTGATGCGGCGCGATTCATCGAGCGCTGGCGCGGAGAGCCGTTCGGCCCGCTGCGGATTCCTGCACAGTCTCAAGGAGCACGGCATGGCCAAGGGTCAGAAGAAAACCAACAAGGAAACCCGCAAGCCCAAGGCG
>CAIYVC010000008.1 GCA_903929535.1 uncultured Caulobacteraceae bacterium
TAGCTGGAACCAGTCGCGGCAGGTGATGCGGTCGCCGGTCCAGTTGTGGAAGTACTCGTGGGCGACCACGCTCTCAATGCGCTCGTAGTCGAAGTCGGTGGCGGTGGCGCCGTCGGCCAGCAGCAGCGAGGCGTTGAAGATGTTCAGCCCCTTGTTCTCCATGGCCCCGAAATTGAAGTCGCGCACGGCCACGATCATGAACAGGTCGAGGTCGTACTCGCGCCCGAACGCCTCCTCGTCCCACTTCATCGAGCGCTTGAGGGCGTCCATCGCATAGGCGGCGCGGGGCGACTGGCCGGGGTCGACGTAGATGCGCAGGTCGATGGTGCGGCCGGTCATGGTGACGAAGCTGTCGGTCAGTTCGTCCAGCTCCCCGGCGACCAGGGCGAACAGGTAACAGGGCTTGGGGAAGGGGTCGTTCCACAGGGCGTAGTGGCGCCCGTTCCCGCTGTCTCCCGCCTCGACCAGGTTGCCGTTGGACAGCAGGCGCGGGCAGGCGGCCTTGTAGGCCTCGACCCGCACGGTGAAGCGCGACAGCACATCCGGACGGTCGGGGTAGTAGGTGATCTTGCGGAAGCCCTCCGCCTCGCACTGGGTGCAGAAGCGGCCGCCGGACATGTAGAGGCCTTCCAGCGCCTTGTTGTTCTCCGGATCGATCTCGACCTCGGTCTCCAGCACGAAGGCCTCGGGTGTGCCGGGCAGGGTCAGGTGCTCAGGGGTGAGCTGGTAGGCGGCGGCGTCCAGCGCCTGGCCGTCGATGGCCACGGAGATCAGCTTCAGCCGCATGCCGTCCAGCACCAGGGGCCCGCTCTGGCCCGGATTGCGCCGCACCGACAGCCTGGCCTTCACCCGCGTGGTGTTGGGCTCCAGCGCGAAGTCGAGGCGGACCTCGTCGATCAGGAAGCTGGGGGGCTGGTAGTCGGCGAGCCGGACCGGCTGGGGCGTATCGGTGCGCATGGAAACTCGTGACGCTGGAGGGGCTTCCTAATTGGCGCCTCGGCGCGCGCTACGCCAGCGTTACGGCGCCGATTGGCCTCAGGCGTTCAGACGAGGCGGAGCCACCAGGGCCGGGCTATTGCCCAGCAGGCCGCCGTAGATGTCCATCAGGCCGTTGAAGGTGCGGTGCCAGCTGTGGCGCTCTTCGGCGCGGGCGCGGGCGGCCTTGGACAGGGCTTCCAGATCACGCTCGAACAGGGCTTCGATGGCCTCGGCCATGCCCTCGGGCGTCGCCTCGCGGGCCTTCTGGCCGACGCTGTCGTCGATCAGTTCGGATATGCCGCCCACGGAGGGACCCACCACCGGCAGGCCGGCGGCCATGGCTTCCAGCACGATCAGGCCGAAGGGCTCGGCGTCGTTGGCGTGGACGAAGGCGTCGCAGCTGGCGATCAGGCGGGCCAGCTGTTTGGAGTCGCGCACATAGTCCAGGCAGATGGTCTGGGGATGGGGCTTGAGGTTGGCCCCGGCGGCGATCAGCAGCAGGCGGTAGTCGCCGCCCAGCAGCTCCACCGCTTCGACCAGGGTCTCCAGGTTCTTCTCGCGCGCCGGGCGGCCGGCGAACACGACCAGCTTGGTGCTGGGCGACAGGCCCAGGTCCTGGCGGACCATGTCGCGGTCGGCGCGGGAGGGGTGGAAGATGTCGATGTCGACGCCGAGCGGCTGCACCGCCACGCGCGGCACGCCGGATTCGGCCAGGCGGTTGGCGATATACTGGCTTGGCGCCACCACCATGTCGAAGCGGCTGTAGAACTTGGCCCAACGCTTCTGGGCGGGGGCGGCGGCCCATTCGCCAAAGTGCAGGGCGGCCAGGGCGGCGGGGTCGGAATGGCAGAAGCCGACGGTGGCCGCGCCGACGGCGGCGGCGGCGTCCAGCGCGGCGTGGCCCGGAACATAGGCGTCGCCCGCCTCGATCAGGCTGGGCTTCAGATGGGCCAAGATGCGGGTCCATTTGCGAAGGCTGGCGGGGATTCGGTAGCCGTCCCCGAAGGGGATCAGGGGCGCGGAGATCTGCACCATGCCGTCGAGGCTGGCGCGGGTAGCGCGGCCGGGCACAACCAGACTGTGGCGCAGGTCGGGGCGATGGCTGGCCAGCCAGGCGCGCTTGGCCATCAGATAGCGCTTCACCCCGCCGCTCTGGGGCGCGAACAGCATGGTGGTGTCGATCAGATGGTGGGCGGACGAGGGGTCCTGGGCGACGGAATAAAGACGCGGGCCGAGCGAAGACAGTTCGGTGCGCGTCAGTTCGCCGATATCCAGCACGCGGGGCCCCGTCATGACGCCGAGGGTCCTGTCAGACTCGGCCGGTTCGCACCGTCTATCACATATTCGATCCGGGTTCGGAAATCCCAATCCGCCCGGGGCGGTTCCCTGGGCAAGCGCGGTCCGTCCAGCTATGCCGTGGCGCAGACGGGAGTCTTCATGCGGCTGATCATCTTCGATTTCGACGGCGTGGTGGCGGACAGCGAACTGGTCGCCAACCGGGTCCTGGCCGAAGGCTTGAGCGGCATCGGCATGGCCACCACGGTGGAAGAGTCGCTGCGGTTCTACATGGGCCGCCGCTGGCGCGACTGCGAGGCGGCCATCGAGGAACGCCACGGCCAGCCTTTGCCCGAAGGCTTCGTGGCGCAGCAGATCGCCAACGTCTACGCCCAGCTCGACGGCGGCATGCAGCCGGTGCCTGGCGCTGTCGCCTTCATCGAGCGGTTCGCCTCCACGCCGCGCTGCATCGCCTCGTCCAGCACCCATGACTGGATCGGCCGTTCCCTGGAGCAGATGGGGCTGGCGCACCGGTTCGAGCACCGGTTCAGCGGCCACGATATCGAGCGCGGCAAGCCGCATCCGGACCTGTTCCTGCTGGCCGCCACGACGCTGGGTTTTGCTCCCGCAGACTGCATCGTCATCGAGGACAGTCCGATGGGCGTGCTCGCGGGCAAGGCGGCGGGAATGCTGACCATCGGTCTGTGCGCGGGCGGGCATATCCTCGATGGGCATGCCGAGCGGCTGGCGGAGGCCGGAGCGGATCATGTGGTGGCGAGCTACGACGCGGTCGCCCGGATCGTCGAGCCCCTGCTGGTCTAGCCTGTTGCCCTGTGGGCGCCGTCATGGACAAGATGGCGAAACACGACAGGCCAAAACAAAACAGGGAGGACGATCGTGATCGATAAAGTCAGACGCAATGTCATGGCCACGGGCGCAGCCGCCGGGGCAGTCGCCGCCGCGGGCAAGGTTCTGGCTCAGTCCGCCGCCTGGGCGCTCGGCCCGACCTCGGTCTACGAGAAGAACGGGGTGCGCATCCGCTATCAGGACCAGGGCGGCAAGGGCTTCCCTCTGCTGGCCATTCCCGGGGGCGGGCTGAACTCGCGCATGGCCGTGTGGCAGAACGCGGTGCTGAACGCGATGTCGGAGTTCAAGGACTTCCGCTGCATCACCATGGATATGCGCAACGCCAATGGCGGGGAGTCCTCGGGCCCGATCCCGGTGGACAATCCCTGGGACGCCTACGCCGACGATCAGCTGGGCCTGCTGGACCATCTGGGCGTCAAGAAGTTCGCCTATTTCGGCAACTGCATCGGCGGTCCGTTCGGGCTGAAACTGGCGGAGCGGGCGCCGGATCGGCTGGTCGCCGCGGTGCTGAGCCAGCCGGTAGGCCACCGGCCCGAGAAGCCGAACGTGATGTACGACTCCGGCGTCAACGCCTGGGCGCCGGACTTCATCAAGCGCCGGCCCGACGTGACCATGGCCACCATCGAGACCTACCTGCAGAACATGTGGCGGCGGCAGCCGGACTTCGTCTACAGCGTCTCGCGCGACTTCGTGGCCAAGTGCCAGACCCCGATCCTGGTGCTGCCCGACGACGCGGAGGCGCACGCCTACCAGGCCTCGGTCGACATCGCCTCGCTGGCGCCGCGGGCCGACACCAACGTCTATCCGTGGGTCAAGCCGCCGGAACTGAAGTCCCGCACCATCGCGCGGGCGCATACGTTCCTGAAGACGCACACGGGGACCATCAAAGCCTAGGCGAAGCGCGCCGCCGGTTGCCCTTGGCCGTCCGGGTCGCTATCTGGACGGCCAACTCCCGCACCCCCGAAAGCCGATCGAGCGCACGCCCATGGCCGCACAGTACATTTTCCAGATGCAGGGCCTGACCAAGGCCTATCCCGGCGGCAAGAAGGTGTTCGAGAACATCTGGCTGTCGTTCTATCCGGACGCCAAGATCGGGGTGGTCGGGGTCAACGGCTCGGGCAAGTCGACGCTGCTCAAGATCATGTCCGGCATCGACACCGAATTTAACGGCGAGGCCAAGGCCGCCGACGGGATCAAGCGCGGGTACCTGTCGCAGGAGCCGCATCTGGACGAGGCTCTCGACGTCTGGGGCAACGTCATCTCCGAGTGCGCCGAGAAGAAAATCCTCGACCGCTACAACGCCATCGCCGCCGAGCTGGGCGAGAACTACACCGACGAGCTCATGGAGGAGATGAACACCCTCCAGGAGAAGATCGACGCCGGCGACATGTGGGACATCGACAGCCGCATCGAGATGGCGATGGACGCTCTGCGCACCCCGCCGGCCGACTGGCCCGTGGACAAGCTGTCGGGGGGCGAAAAGCGCCGTATCGCCCTGGCCCGCCTGCTGCTGTCCAAGCCCGACATGCTGCTGCTGGACGAACCGACCAACCACCTGGACGCGGAGTCCGTGGCCTGGCTGCAGCATCACCTGGAAGCCTTCCCCGGCTGCGTCATCCTGGTGACCCACGACCGCTACTTCCTGGATCAGGTGACCAAGTGGACGCTGGAACTGGACCGCGGCAAGGGCCTGCCCTTCGAGGGCAACTACTCCGGCTGGCTGGAGCAGAAGACCAAGCGGGTGGTGCAGGAGCAGTCCGAAAGCGAGGCCCGCCAGCGCGCTCTGACGCGCGAACTGGAGTGGGTGCGCTCCGGCGCCAAGGCCCGCCAGGCCAAGTCCAAGGCGCGCCTGGCCGCCTATGAGCGGATGGTGGACGAGCAGGAAAGCTCCCGCCAAGCCCAGACCCACGCCGTGATCCAGATTCCTCCCGGTCCGCGCCTGGGCAATGTGGTGCTTGAGGTCGACAGCCTGGAGAAGGAGTTCGGCGACAAGCTGCTGTTCAAGGATTTGACCTTTAAGCTGCCGCCCAACGGCATCGTCGGGGTGATCGGGCCGAACGGCGCCGGCAAGTCGACCCTGTTCAAGATGATCACCGGGGCGCTGAAGCCGGACGGCGGATCGATCAAGGTCGGCGAGACGGTCAAGCTGGCCTATGTCGACCAGAGCCGCGACGCCCTGACCGATACCAACACCGTGTGGCAGGAAATCTCGGGCGGCACCGACATCATGATGGTCGGCAAGCGCGAGGTGAACACCCGCTCCTACGTCGGCAGTTTCAACTTCAAGGGCGGCGACCAGCAGAAGAAGGTGGGCCTCTTGTCGGGCGGTGAGCGCAACCGCGTGCACCTGGCCAAGACCCTGGCCGAAGGCGGCAACCTGATCCTGCTCGATGAGCCCACCAACGACCTGGACATCGAGACCCTGCAGAACCTGGAAGAGGCGCTGGAAGAGTTCGCCGGCTGCGCCGTGGTCATCTCCCACGACCGCTGGTTCCTGGACCGCCTGTGCACCCACATCCTGGCCTTCGAGGGCGACAGCCATGTGGAATGGTTCGAGGGCAACTTCGAGGCCTATGAGGAAGACAAGAAGCGCCGCCTGGGCGCCGACAGCCTGATCCCCAAGCGGCTGAAGTTCCAGAAGTTCACGCGGTAGAGGCTCCGCACCCTCGCTGTCATCCCAAGGCTTGTCCTTGGGACCCAGCATCCCAAACCTCGAAATCGACCGTGTTCGGCGTTCGGTGCAGCTTCAATGTGTTCGCTGCTGGGTCCCAAGGACAAGCCTTGGGATGACGGATGGTATGTAGAGTTTTGTTATACCCAACGACCATTCAGGTATGGCTTGACATAAAGACATAAAGATATCTTTATATGACTTATGACCATCGCAGCCGCTCAGGTGATCGAGATTCTGCGCGCCGCCGGGGAGCCTTCGCGGCTGCGCATCCTGGCGCTGCTGGCGCGGGGCGAGCTGGCGGTGATGGAGCTGTCGCACATCCTCGATCAGAGCCAGCCGCGCGTGTCGCGCCATCTGAAGCTGCTGACCGAAGCGGGGCTTGTCGAGCGTTTCCCTGACGGGGCCTGGGTTTTCTACAGATTGACCGAAACCGGCGAGCCGCGCGGGGCGGCCAACGCCATTCTCGGGCTGATCGACCCCAACGACGCGGTGCTGGCGCGCGACGCCGACCGGCTGCTGGGGGTGCAGGCGGGGCGCTCCGCCGAGGCCGCCTCCTACTTCGCCCGCAACGCCGCGCGCTGGGACGAAATCCGGTCCCTCTATGTGTCCGAGGCCGACGTGGAGGCGGCGATCCTGGCGGCGGCCGGGGCGGGGCCCTTCAAGCGGCTGATCGACCTGGGCTCCGGCTCCGGCCGGATGCTGAACCTGCTGGCCCCCGCCGCCGAATGCGCCATCGGCCTCGATCTGTCGCAACAGATGCTCAATATCGCGCGCAACCACGCCGCTGAGGCCGGCCTCAGCCATATCGAGCTGCGCCACGGCGACATCTTCGACACCCGCCTGCCTAGCGCCCAGGCCGACCTCGTGGTCGTGCATCAGGTGCTGCACTACCTGTCCGATCCCGCCGCGGCGGTGGCCGAGGCGGCGCGGCTGGTGGCGCCGGGCGGCAAGCTGCTGATCGTCGACTTCGCCCCGCACAGGCTGGAGTTCCTGCGCGAGCTGCACCAGCACCGGCGCTTAGGCCTGTCCGACGAGGAGATGCGGCGTTGGCTGGCGGGCGCCGGATTGAAACCCGCCGCCTTGAAGGCCCTGCCTCCCGCCACCGGCGAGGGCCTGACCGTCAACATCTGGAGCGCCTCGCGCCCCGCCTCTTCAGTCGCGTCCGGACCCGGCAAATGACCCCTCCCAATCTGGCCGCCTCCAGCGTGGGTCCCGTGGCCCGCGTGGGCGCCCGCGCATCGCGACGCACCCGCGTCTCGTTCGAATTCTTCCCGCCCAAGAGCGACGAGGCGGAGGAGCAACTGTGGCAGACCATCCGCCGGCTGGAGCCGCTGGGCCCGGCCTTCGTCTCGGTCACCTATGGCGCGGGCGGCTCGACCCGCGAGCGGACCCACCGCACCGTGCGCCGCCTGATCGAGGAGACCACCGTCGCCCCCGCCGCCCACCTGACCTGCGTCGCCGCCACGCGCGGAGAGGTGGACCAGGTGATCCGCGACTACTGGGACATCGGCGTGCGCCACATCGTAGCCCTGCGCGGCGACCCGCCGGGCGTGATCGGGGGCGTCTACGAGCCGCCGGCGAACGGCTACGCCAACGCCACGGAACTGACCGCCGCCATCACCCGCATCGCCCCGTTCGAAGTGTCGGTCGGTTGCTATCCGGAGAAGCACCCGGAAAGCCCCAGTATCGAACACGACCTGGACGTGCTGAAGGCCAAGGTGGACTCTGGGGCGACCCGCGCCATCAGCCAGATGTTCTTCGACACCGATGCGTTCCTGCGGTTCACCGACCGGGTGCGCGCCGCCGGGATCGATATCCCGATCGTGCCGGGCATCATGCCGGTGACCAACTTCAACAGCCTCGTGCGCATGGCCAATCTCAGCCAGGCCAGCCTGCCGCCGTGGCTGGTCAAGCTGTTCGAAGGTCTGGACGGCGATCCGGAGACCCGCCGGCTGGTGGCCGCCACGGTGACAGCCGAGATGTGCGCGGTGCTGGAGGAGCGTGGCTTCGAGGACTTCCACTTCTACACCCTGAACAAGGCCGATCTGGCCCTGGCGACCTGCCGGGTGCTGGGGGTGGGGACGGCGCCGCGCGAGGCGGTTCAGTGAAGCGGGCAGACCGCATCGCGGCCCTGCACGCGGCGGCGCGCGAGCGCATCCTGGTGCTGGATGGCTCTTGGGGGGTGATGATTCAGCGGCGCGACCTGGGCGAGGCGGATTTCCGGGGCGAGCGGTTCAAGGACCATCCCGATCCCCTGAAGGGCAACAACGACCTGTTGTGCCTGACGCGGCCCGACATCATCGGCGAGTTGCACGACCAGTATTTCGAGGCCGGGGCGGACATCAGCGAGACCAACACCTTCTCCTCCACCGTGATCGCCCAGGCGGACTACGGCCTGGAGAGCGCGGTGCGCGATCTGAACCTGGAGGGCGCGCGCATAGCCCGCGAGTCCGCCGACCGCTGGAGCGAGAAGACGCCGGGCAGGCCGCGCTTCGTGGCGGGGGCCATCGGCCCGCTCAACCGCACCCTGTCGATCTCGCCCGACGTCAACGATCCCGCCGCCCGCTCGGTCACCTTCGATCAGGTCTATGCGGCCTACCGCGAGCAGGCCTTGGCGCTGCACGAGGGCGGGGTCGACCTGTTCCTGGTGGAGACCATCTTCGACACCCTGAACGCCAAGGCGGCGATCAAGGCGATCATGGACCTTGAGGACGACGGGCTGGAGCCCCTGCCGATCTGGATTTCGGGCACCATCACCGACCGTTCGGGCCGCACCCTGACCGGCCAGACCGCCGAGGCCTTCTGGAGCTCGGTGCGCCATGCCAAGCCGTTCGCCGTGGGCTTCAACTGCGCGCTGGGGGCCGAGCTGATGCGGCCCTACGTCGCCGAGATGTCGCGCATCGCCGACACCCTGGTGGCCGCCTATCCCAACGCCGGCCTGCCCAACGCCATGGGCCAGTACGACGAGGAGGCGCATGAAACCGCCCACATGCTGCATGAGTGGGCGCAGGCCGGGATCGTCAACATCCTGGGCGGCTGCTGCGGCACCACGCCCGAGCACGTCCGCCATGTGGCCGAGGCGGTGGCGGGGATGACGCCGCGCGCCGTTCCCGAGCGGCCCAAGGCGCTGCGGCTGTCGGGGCTAGAACCGTTCGAGCTGGTCTGATGCGCCCGGTGTTCGTCAATGTCGGCGAGCGGACCAATGTCACCGGCTCGGCCAAGTTCAGGAAGCTGGTGGTGGAGGGCGACTACACCGCCGCCCTGGCCGTGGCGCGTCAGCAGGTGGAAGCCGGCGCCCAGATCATCGACATCAACATGGACGAGGGCCTGCTGGAGTCCAAGCAGGCGATGGTCACCTTCCTCAACCTGATCTCGGCCGAGCCGGACATCGCCAAGACGCCGATCATGATCGACAGCTCCAAGTGGGAGGTGATCGAGGCCGGCCTGAAGTGCGTTTCGGGCAAGCCGATCGTCAATTCGATTTCCATGAAGGAGGGCGAGGGCCCGTTCCTCGAAGCCGCGCGAAAGTGCATGGACTATGGCGCCGCGGTCGTGGTCATGGCGTTCGATGAGCAGGGCCAA
>CAIYVC010000009.1 GCA_903929535.1 uncultured Caulobacteraceae bacterium
ACGGCGCGGGAGGCGGAGCTCCTGCACCTGCCGCGGCACGTGTCCCTACTGATCCGGCGCTATCTCAACGTCGATGGCCTGGGTCGGCCGCTGGAGTACGGGCAATCGAGCGGCACCGCCGAGGTGGTCGTCGCATTCCCCCGCGTGATGAACGATTGAGTGGTCAGGAGCGGATTTTGGAACAGGCTTTTCGCAATGCGCGCGTAGTGACGCGCGACGACGACTTCATCGGTTCGGTGCTGATCCGGGACGGCGTCATCGCCGCCATCGACCGGGGGGGCGGAACCTTCGGCGAGGACTTCGAAGGCGACGTCCTCATGCCCGGGGTGATCGACCTGCACACCGACGCCCTGGAGCGCCACTTCTTCCCGCGACCGAACATCGACTGGGACCCTGTCTCCGCCGCGGTGACCCATGACGCGGCCTGCCTTTCGGTGGGCGTGACCACGGTGTTCGATTCCCTGAGCGTAGGGACCTACAACGCCAATATCGCGCGCGATCGGGAAAACCTCGGTCGACTGACGGATGGCCTTCTGGCGGCTCGGGACGCCGGCATGTTCAAGGCCGACCACCGCATCCACTGGCGTTGCGAGACCACCTCGGACGACCTGACCCAGCGCCTGCCGCCCCTGGCCGAGCATCCGATGACGGCGATGTTCTCCATGATGGACCATACGCCCGGCCAGAGGCAGTACCGCAACATCGATCTGCACCTCGCCCACTGGCGCGAGCGCGGCATGAACGAGGACGAGGTGTCTCGCCGCCTCGACGACATCCGCGCCCGCCAGGCCCGCAACGCCCCTTCGAACGCCCGCTTCGTCGCCGCGTTCGCGAAGTCCAAGGGCGCGGCCCTCGCCAGCCATGACGACGAGGACATCGAGCATATCGACCAGGCCGCAGACCTCGGCGCCACCATGGCCGAGTTCCCGGTGACCCGCCAAGCCGCCGAACGGGCGCACGCCCGGGGCATGACCGTGGTCATGGGCGGCCCCAACCTGATCCGCGGGGGCTCCTATTCCGGCAACGTGCCGGCCTCCGAACTCGCGGACGCGGGCCTGCTCGACGCCTTCGCCTCGGACTATGTGCCCAGGAGCCTGGTGGAATGCGTGTTCGCCCTGGCCGCCGCCCCGTTCGGCTGGTCCCTGCCCCGCGCGGTGGCCTCGGTCACCGCCACGGTCGCCGCCGCCGTGGGCCTGAACGACCGGGGCGTCGTGGCCGAAGGGCGTCGGGCCGACCTGCTTCGAGTCCGGCGGATTCGCGGACTGCCGGTGCTGCGCGGCGCCTGGGTGGCCGGGGAACGGGCGGCTTAGGTTCGGCGAGGAAGCCATGGCCGGACGGGATGAGGCCGTTCACGCCGCGGAACTGGCGTTATCGCGGCGATATCCCGAGGCTGACGCGGCCTTCCTCGCTGGCTCGATCGTGCGCGGCGATAGCGCCCGCCTGTCGGACGTGGACCTCGTCGTGCTCTACGCCAGCCTGCCGAATGCGCGGCGAGATGACACGAGTGCGCAGAATAGATGTGTCAATCGCATCGGCGGTTGGGGTCGAGCGGCGGGCGGGCGCGGAGCCTTCGTGTAGCGTAGAGCTCGGCCGCCGGCCGATGCACCGGCAGGTCAGCTTCGTCCTTGTTTTTTTGAGTGCGCCGTTGGGCGCGCGAGGCACTGAAGCCCGCCATCGGACCCGCAATCAGGGCGTTCCGTCTAACAGATCCAGCACCTGCGAAAGCGTATCGATGATCGCTCCTGGTGGTGGCGGGAGTTCCTCCGGCCACTTCGTCCCGGATCTGAACCAGGCCGTCTGCATGCCTGCTGCATGGGCGCCCAGGATGTCGGCCACAGGGTTGTCGCCGACGAAAAGGCACTGTTCAGGCGCGACTTTCAACCGGTCTGCCGCGCGCCAGAAGAGCTCCGCTGCTGGCTTCCGCAGTCCCTCAGCCGCGAGATCAGGACCGCGTTCACCATTTCACGCAGGCCAAGGGCCTCGATATGGCGGGTTTGAAACGCCGTTTCTCCGTTCGTCACGATCCCCAGCGATATCCCACGAGATCGGAGGCTATGAAGTGTCTCCACCATGCCGGGGAAGGGACGCGCGTGCCAGGAACAGCGCTCCAGATAGTCGGCGAGAAGGGCTTCAGCCGCTGAACTATCTCCGCCGAACTCGTCGAGCAGAGCTGGGTAGACGACGGACTTATGGACGCGGCCACGTTCATCCAGGGTCAAAAATCGGGACTTCCACATATTGAGTCCGACCAAACCTAGACGGTCGCCAAATCGGCCATGTTGATCGAGGAGAAAGGCGACAAGTGACGTTGTTCGGTCGAGCAGCGTCTAATCTAGATCAAATAGGACCGCGGAAATCATCCTGGGACTCTAGCCGCACCGATCCAAGCCGTCTTCTCTGCAGTTCCTTGTCGATGCGGGCCGGCTTGGCGAAGCGACGGTTGACGCCCCGAAAGGGACAGCCGGATTATCGGCCGTTTTCCTGGCGGCCCTTCGGAATTTCAGAGGTGGATGGAAACCTGCCAATTACGAAATTGGGACCCGGCTTATAACGCGCCATGCTCATCCGCCCATTCCATGAGGGAGATTCGACAGCGCTGGTCGCATTGTTCCATGCTTCGGTTCATGAAGCGGGAATTCGCGATTATTCGCCGGAACAGGTACTCGCCTGGAGCCCGGCCCCTCCCGATGCCTCTAGGTTCGCCCGTCGTGCTTCAGACGGAAGGATCGTCTTGGTTGCCGTAGATGAAGCTGGCGACCCCGTGGCTTATGGCGATCTGGAAGCCGATGGCCACATCGATCATCTTTATTGCCGGCCCGACGCGGTTGGCACGGGCGTAGCATCCGCGATCTATGATCGACTGGAAAGCGCCGCCGTCGAGTTAGGTCTCCAGCTGCTCTATTCGGAAGCGAGCGAAGCGGCTCGACGGCTGTTCGAGCAAAAGGGCTTCGTCGTCGAGACGCGGCGAGACTTCGTTATTAACGGGGTCGCGATCCATAACTATCGAATGACGAAGTCCCTGGCGGCCAGCGGCGGCTAACAAACCTTGAGGCGCCCCTCTTTTCCCGTGATCGAAGGGCCGCTCCTCGAGGAGCGGCCCTTTTTGTTTATGCGGAGCCGATTGGAAAAGGGCCGGCGGGCGCCGAGGGGATTTCGGCGCCCGCCGGGCGGGGGATCTCAGTCCGTGTTCGGCCGGACGCGGCCTCTCCAACCCCGTCCAACCCAGGCCGAAGTCACCTGCACCTTAGAACTTGACCGAGATCGTGCCGCCGTAGGTGCGCGGATCGTTGAAGCCGCCCGTGACGCTGCTGGAAGCCTGGGTGTAGCTGCCGCTGCGGGCGTTCATATAGGTGGCGTTGAACAGGTTGCGCGCCCAGAGGGCGACGGTCAGCCGCGCGCCTGAATCGGCCAGTCGGATATCACCGATCGAAAGACGCGAGTTGAAGACGGTTGCGGGCTGGGTCTTCAGCTGGGGCAAGTAGATGGTGTTGCCGCTGGCGTCCTTGGTGCCGGTGCTGACATCTCCGGTAGAGGTATATAGCCCATCATTCCAGCTGCCGTCGAAGTGGAAGCGAAGGGTTTTGTCTTCAAGAATCATCCGGTGATAGTCGACTGCGGCGGTGACCGCATTGGTCGGCGTGTAGAGCTGGTGATAGAGCGTCGGCGTGTTCAAGGCATAGCCGGTCACCACGCCCGAACTGCTGATCTGCGGGCGCGCGACGGGGTCGCTGAACAGCGGCATTTTCACATAGGCATAGGTATAGCTGCCCGAAAGCGTCATGCCGTCGAACGGCACAAGGTCGAAATTCGTTTCGACACCGGAGACCTTGCCGACGCCCTTCATGTTGTAGGTGTCTTCGATGGTGCGGGTGGACCCGCTGACCACGACCAATTGGCCGGCCGCGTTGGAGGTGAAGGTGTTATAGTTGCCGCTGATGTTGTAATAAACATTCTTGTAGTCGCCGGCATAGCCCGCGACGTTCAAGCGGACCCGATGGTCGAAGAATTCACTCTTCAACCCGACCTCGTACATCGAGATATCTTCGGGATTGTAGGTTGAATAGGTGATCGAGCGGGAATTGAAGCCGCCGGCGCGATAACCGGTGCTCCATTTGGCGTATAGCGAGACGGTCGGCGTGACGTCGAAGGCAAGGTCGACCAGCGGATTGACGCGCTGCCAAGTCTGAATGCGCGGGATGATGCCTTGGACGCTCGTCAGCTGACCATTGGCGTCGGGCAGGAAGGGCCGGGCGTTGTTGACCACCAGAAGCTGGCCATTTTTGCGATCCTGACTCCAGCGCAGGCCGCCGGTCAGATGAAGCCGGTCGCTGAGGATCGGCGGCGTATAGGTGCTCTGGGCGTAGAGCCCGAAGCTGTCCGTGGTGTTCCGGCTGGCGCGGTCGATACCGATATTGGGGTAAAGCCCTTCAACCAGCGTGGTCTGGCCGGGCTGGCCATAGAAGTTGTTGTAGGCGCTAGCGCAGCTCGACGGTGTAATGATGCAGGCGTTAGGCCCCAGGACCGAGTTGCCCGCGGGCGAATAGGTGATCGGGGTAATGCCAGAGGCGACGCCATTGGTGTCCCAGTGCAGCGTATTAAAGGCTTGGGCCTGATCTTGCGTGCTTTCGCGGAAATACATGCCGCCGAAGATGAACTTGAACCGATCAACCTGGCCGATCGCCTGCAGCTCCTCGCTGTATTGATTCTGCTTGAACTTCGCGAGGGAAAGGCGCTGGAAATTCTGACCGGCCCCCAAACTGGCCGTCACGGCCAGGCCTTCTGTGCCGGGCATTGAATACTGGCTTTGATAAAGATCGCGATAAGCTGAGATCGACTTCACCTGCAGCCAGGGCGCCACATCGTACTTCAGGGTGAGGCTGTGGCCCCAGTCCTTGCCGATGCTGGGCTGCTGATAGGCGCCGACCGGCGCGGAATCGAGCCGGTGGGTCACGATCGGCGACAGCGGGGAGATCGTCACGTTGTTCGCCGCCCTCACCGTATAGCCGAAGATGCCGGTGTCCTCGGTGCGGCTGACATCGAACGCATAGTCGGCGGTGAAATTGGCCGTCGGGGACCAGCGGATCTGGGTGCGCAGGCCGCGGCGGGCCGCCGCGTTCCAGTCGCTCTGGCCGGGCATGGGGTTCTTCACCCAGCCGTTATGGGACTGGATCATGCCGTCCGCCTTGACGGCGAAATGGTCATATTCCGGCAGGTTCAGGTGGAACTGGCTTTCATAGCTGCCGTAGTTGCCCATGCCGGCCACCGTCTCCAAGCCGAACTTGCCGGTGGGCTTCTTGGTGGTGATGTTCAACGCGCCGCCTTCGGTGTTGCGGCCGAACAGCGTGCCCTGCGGCCCCTTCAGAACCTCGATGGCGTCCAGGTCGTAGAGGCCAGCGTCGAGGCCCTGCGGGCGGCCCAGATAGACGCCGTCGAGATAGACGCCGATGCCGGATTCACCGGCGGGCTGGTTGGTGTCCGACATGATGCCGACGCCGCGGATGTTCAAGATCACGTTGAAAGGACGGTTGGCGTAGGGCGTTACGGTCAGGCCAGGGGCCGAGCCGTCGTTCAGATCGGTCAGCGAATAGACGTGGCGGTCTTGCATGGCCTGAGCAGTCACGACCGAAATCGAGATCGGGGTCTGCTGCACGTTGGTCGCGCGCCGTTCGGCGGTGACGATCACCTCCGAGAGGCCCGAAGCCGCGTCGGGCGCGGCGGCCGCCGCGTCAGCGGCGAAGCTGGGCGACGCCAGGGACGCCATCCCGAGGACCCAGAGGCTGGCGCCCGATAGGGCCAAGGCTTTAAAACCGATCTTCATATCATCCCCACATGAGCAGCTTTGAGCGTTCATCTGCGGGGCTTGAAATAGAGAGGAGTGTTGTCGTCCCGGATTCATTTTAATGAATGCTAGATATTTCCTGGAGGATTTGTCGGTTCAACAACTTCCGGAATTTGGAAAACGCGGCACGGCTCCTTGTCTGATGAGGCAGATGTTCGCCGGACGTCTCGCCGTCGCAGACAGGCGGCGCCGCGTCAGGGCGCGGGCGCTCCCACGTCGTCGAAAGAGGCATGGGACGAGCGCTGCAGGCGCCGGTAGAGGCCCTCCCTGGCCATCAGCTCGTCGTGCGAACCTTGTTCGACGATCCGCCCCTGGCTGAGCACGATGATGCGGTCGGCGTTGCGGATCGTGGCCAGACGGTGGGCGATGACGATGCAGGTCCGCCCGGCGAACAGGGTGCGAAGGGCCTCCTGGATGGCCAGCTCGGTGAAGCTGTCGATGTTGGCGGTCGCCTCGTCGAGGATCAGGATCCGAGGGTCGGCCACGAGCGCGCGGGCAAACG
Organism: uncultured Caulobacteraceae bacterium; assembly: GCA_903929535.1. Lineage (GTDB taxonomy): Bacteria > Pseudomonadota > Alphaproteobacteria > Caulobacterales > Caulobacteraceae > BOG-938. The sequence goes on from CAIYVC010000009.1 coordinate 6,342, forward strand.
AAACCAGCTGCCTCTGGCCCATGGACAGGTTGCGTCCGCGCTGGCCGAGCAAGGTGGCGTAGCCCTGCGGCAGGCGCTCGATGAACTCGTGCGCGCGCACGGCCCGGGCGGCGGCGACCACATCCTGGCGGGTCGCGCCAGAAGTGTTGTAGCGGATGTTCTCCTCGATGGTGCCGGTGAACAGGAACGGGTCCTGCAGCACCATGCCGATGCCCCGGCCCAGGGACTCCAGGCTGCAGCTGCGCACGTCGCGCCCGCCCACCAGCACCTGGCCCGCCTGAGGGTCGTAGAAGCGGCGCGCCAGGGAGATGATCGAGCTTTTGCCCGAGCCGGTGGGGCCGACGAGGGCCACAACTTCACGCGGCTTCACCGTGAAACTGATGTCGTGCAGCACGGGGCGCTGAGGCTGATAGCCGAAGGTGACATTGCGGAACTCGACGCTGGGCTCAAGGGTCTCGAGCTTCGGCGCGTCCGTCGGAGCCTGCAGAGTCAAAGGCACGTCGAGCAGCTCGAACACACGGTGAGCAGCGGCGACCGCCTTCTGCGCTTGGGTGTACTGCATCGACAGCGTGCGAACCGGCTCGAAGAACCGCTGCACATAAAGGACGAAGGCCAGCAGCACGCCAACCTGCATCTGTCCGCCCGGCGCCGCCGCACCGCCCAGCACGAAAACCAACGCCAACACTGACCCGGTCAGAAAGTCGACCATCGGGGTCATGATCTGGGCCACGCCGGTCGCATGGGTCTGGGCGCGGAAATTGGCCAGCGCCTTCTCGCGATAGAGCGCGAGATTGACCGCTTCCCGGCGGGCCCCTTGCACCGTGCGGACTCCGTTGATGTTTTCGGCCAGAGCGCTGTTGGCGGCCGACGACGCGTCACGCGCGCGGCGGAAGGCCCTCTGCGAATGGGGCAGCCAGATGGCTCGGAGGACGACAATGACCGGCAGGGTGGCGAGGGTCACCAGCGCCAGCTTGAGGTCGAGCACCAGCAGCATCACGGCCACGCCGATCAGGCTCACGAAGTCGCCGAGCACGCCGGTTGTGCCCTCCAGGAACTCCTGCAGAGTTCCAACGTCGCCCTGCAAGCGGGCCATCATCCGACCCACATGGGTACGGTCCAGGAAGGACAGACTGACCCTCTGCAGATGAATGAACATGTCGCGCCGAAGGCTGTTGATGAGCCTTTGCGCCAGCCGCTGGGACAGCCAGGGCTCCAGGAACAGCATCACCACAAAGTTGAACGCCGCTGCCGCGAACAGTACGAGCCAAAAGACCAGCCAGTCGGGAGACCGGGTCACAGCGCTGTCCAGCACCCGGCCGATGGCGAGCGGAATGGCCAGCTGGCTGGCGACCGACAGCAGGGCAGCGGTTTGGGCCGCCGCCAGGGTCCGCCAATGCGGCCGGGCGAGACCGAACAGCCGGCGCGCGACCCGAGTGTCGAAAGCGCCGAAGATGTCGTCGCCTTCCGGCGTTCCGAGCGAGGCGCGGAGCGCGGATGTCCTGGCGGCGGTCATGCCGGCACCGTCTGGTCGGCGTTGCGCTCCGACGAGGGCTGGACGCCCTCACTGGTCTGGCGGCTTTGAAGGGCATAGAGGCGAGCGTAAACGCCGCCGTGCGCCAGGAGTGAAGCGTGATCGCCGCGCTCGACGATTCGCCCCTCGTCCAGCACCACGATCTCGTCGGCGTGCAGGACGGAACTCAGCCGGTGGGCGACGATGACGGTCGCCTTGTCCCGGGTCAGCCGGCCCAATCCGGCGCGAACCTTTTCTTCGGTCAGGGCGTCGATGGCGGCCGTTGAGTCGTCCAGAATCACGATGCCCGGCCCCGGCAGGATGCCGCGGGCGATGGAGGCGCGCTGACGCTGACCGCCTGACAGCGAGACGCCGCGCTCGCCCACGCGTGTGTCATATTGCTCAGGCAGGGCGGCCACGTGCTCATGCAGTTGGGCTACGCTCGCCGCCTCGACGAGGCTTTCGTCCTCCGCCCAGGGATCGGCGTAGGCCAGGTTGTGGCCGATCGAGGCATCGAACAGGAAGGCTTCCTGCTGCACCAGACCGACGTGGCGACGAAGGGACTCCAGGGAGATGTTCCGGATGTCCACCCCGTCGATGGTGATGGCGCCGGCGGTGACGTCGTAGAAGCGTGGGATTAGGGCGGCGATGGTCGACTTGCCTGAGCCGGGGGCGCCGACCAGGGCCAGGGTGCGTCCAGGGCGCACCTCAAGGTCGATATCGCAAACGACGTCCGGGCCCTCCGCCTTGTAGCGGAATGACACGCCTTCCAGCCGCAACACGCCGGGGCCGAGACCGAGGGGTTGGGCGTCCGGCGCATCGGCGATCTCGGGCCGACGGTCGAGAATCTCGTATACCCGCCCGCCGGCCGAGGCCGCCCGCGCCGCGACGTTGAAGATCATGGCGATCTGCCGGATGGGGGCCTGGAGCAAGGTCAGATAGGCGATGAATTCGGCGAGCCGGCCGACCGTCATCTCTCCGGCCATCACTTTGCGCCCGCCGAGCCAAAGCAGGAGCCCCAGCGACAGGTGGAAGGTTGAGGTCATCCAGGCCAGACCGGCGAAACGCAGGCTGATGCGATGGAACTGGAGCTGCAGGATGTTACCGGCCGCCTCATCGAACTTCGCCAGTTCGAAGCGCTCCGCGGCGAACGCCCGCGCCACCCGCACCCCCTGCAGGTTCTCCTCCATGATCAGGGTCAGGCGCGACATCTGCTCCTGCACCTGGAACCAGGTCCGCCGCAGGAGCCTGCCGCTGCGCGCCAGGGCGTAGGCCGCCACCGGCGCGAAGCCCAGGGCGACGGCGGCGAGGAAGGGATCCGTGCGCACCATCATCCCGCCCGCCAACCCCACCAGCAGCACCAGGGACAGGGCATTGAGCAGGATCGCCTGGATGAAGGCCCGCATCCCCTCCAGGTCGAGCATGCCGCGGGTGATCAGATCGCCGGAGTGGATGGCGTCGTGGAAGGCGAACGACAGGCGCTGGAGTTGGTCAAAATAGCGCACCCGCAGGTCCAGGGCGACCTCCTGGCTCAAACGTTCGCCGAGAAAGCTCGACGCCATAGTCAGAAGCCCGCGCCCGGTGGTCGCCAACAGCAGCAGCACGGCGCTGGCGAGCAGCGCCGCCTGCGCCTGTCCCACGTGCGAACCCCCCGCGGCGAACAGGCCATGGACCTGATCGACCATTCGGCCGATGAGCCGCGGAACCAGCAGATTCGCGACGGCGCAGGCGATGCTGGCGGCCACGGTCGACAGCAGGCCCACGGGATGGGCGAAGGTCTCGGCGAAAACACGCCGGAAAACCCCCGCAGGCCCGGCGGGCGGCATTGGCGAAACATCGTCGCGGGAAGGATGAGCGGCGGCGCCGTTCATGGATGACTCGGGCTGGACAGGGGCGCTCTCTAAGCCAGCCTTCGTCTTGGATGGTCAATCCGGATCAATTCCGGTCTTGTCCGGACAAACGTCTGAATACTGATGGTTTCCAAGACTGTCGGGAGCTGAAAAAGGTCTTGACAAGCTAACCGGAGAAAGCCGCCAGCGATGAATTTAACGAGCCGTATCGAGGCCTGGACGATCAAGGCTTGGCCGCTCCCAAATCAAAGGCCCGCCGACCGCGACGGCGCCATAACTCCACGACGTCCGCGCGTCGCTCTCCGCCCGCCTGATCGGCCAGCGCCAGAAGCGCGCCCAACAGGGCGCTGCGGTCATCGTCCAGGAGATCGACGAGGCCCGCCTTCTGCACCAGGCCGCCAAGCTCAATCAGGTGGCGGGTGCGCTCGCGTCTTTGCATGACCCAGGCTCGCGTATCGGTACGGGCGGCGGACGCCTCAGCCCGCCGCAGCGCTGCGATCGTCCGCGTCAAGCTGCGCGCCGATGTCGTCAGGCCCGCCCTCAGACTTTCCGGCTGGCTGGCGCTGAAAAAATCCCGCGCCTTTCCGCCGCCACGCCTCCAGGGTCTCGGGCTGCTTTGACGCCTGCACCGCGGCGAGCAAGACGCCCGCGAGGACCTCATGATCGAGCACGTCCGCGCCCGTCGCCACCACGAGCTCGCCGAACTGCCGCACACGCAGTGCTTTCAGGGTCTTGATCTGGTCCTTGCGCGCCTTGATTTCGGCGTCGATGTCCTGAGGTTTTCGCATGACAGCTCCCTACGGCTGGAGCCAATCTCCCAAGTCTGCGTCAATGAATCGTTGAACTTCATGCGGGCACATCACTCAAAGCGAAAGTCTTTGGGTGCGCGCTTATACGTCGTGCCGACGTTCGCTTGGTAAAGATGGCGATAACTACGAGCAAACGTGCGTGGCGATCTATCATTTCAGCGCCAAGGTGATCTCCAGAGCCAACGGTTCCTCCGCCGTGGCCTCAGCGGCCTATCGTTCCGGGTCTGAGCTCTACGACGAGCGGCTCGGGCGCTCGCACAATTTCAGCAACAAGTCCGGCGTGGTGTACTCGGAGATTCTGGCGCCGGAGGGCTCGCCCGAACGGTGGCAGGACCGGGCGGCTTTATGGAACGAGGTCGAGGGGCTGGAGAAGCGCAAGGACGCCCAGCTTGCCCGCGAGGTGGAGTTCGCGATTCCCCGCGAACTGGACCAGGCCCAGGGCATCGCGCTGGCGCGAGATTTCGTGGAACGCGAGTTCGTCGCGCGTGGCATGGTCGCCGACCTCAACGTCCACTGGGACAGGGGTCCGGACGGCGAGGCCAAACCCCACGCCCACGTGATGCTGTCGATGCGGCAAGCGGGCCCCGAGGGGTTCGGTCCCAAGGCGCGCGAGTGGAACAGCCGCGAGGTCCTGTCGGACTGGCGCGAGGCCTGGGCCGAGCACGTCAATGTGCGCTTGGCCGAACTCGATATCGATGCGCGCATCGATCACCGGACGCTGCAGGCTCAAGCGATCGACCTGGAGCCGCAGAACAAGATCGGCCCGGCCGGGGCTAGGCGCGAGGAGCGCCGGCCCGAACACGCGCCCGAGGACGCGGAACGTGCGGACGAGCATCGCCAGATCGCCCGGCGCAACGGCGAGCGGATCATCGAAGATCCCAATGTCGCGCTGGACGCCATCACCCACCAGCAGAGCACCTTCACCGACCACGACCTCTACCGCTTCGCCCATCGCCATAGCGATGGCGCCGATCAGTTCGCCCAGGTCGTGAGCGCGATGAAGACGTCGCCCGAACTGATCTCCTTGGGCGTCGATGGCCGGGGCCGCGAGCGCTTCACCAGCCGCGAGATGTTGGCCACCGAGCAGCGGCTGGAGCGGTCGGCCGACGACCTCGTGGTGCGTAAGGGACACGCGGTGTCGCCGGCGGCCCGGGAACTGGCGAAGGCCGCCGGCGAGCGTCGCGGGCTGCATCTGGGGGGAGAGCAGCGCAACGCCCTGGAGCATATCATGGGCGGCCAGGACCTTTCGATGGTCGTGGGCTACGCCGGCACGGGTAAGAGCGCGATGCTGGGTGTGGCCCGCGAGGGATGGGAGGCAGCCGGCTACCAGGTGCGCGGGGCCGCCCTGTCGGGGATCGCGGCGGAAGGCCTCGAGGCGGGATCGGGAATCGGCTCGCGGACGATCGCCAGTCTTGAGCACAGTTGGGCGCAGGGGCGCGACGAGCTGACCTCGCGTGACGTGCTGGTGATCGATGAGGCCGGGATGATCGGGTCTCGGCAGATGGAGCGGGTGCTGTCTGCGGCGCAGAATGCCGGGGCCAAGGTGGTCCTGGTCGGGGACGCCGAGCAGCTACAGGCGATCGAGGCGGGCGCGGCGTTCCGGGCGCTCACCGAGCGCCATGGCGCGGCCGAGATCACCGAGATTCGCCGCCAGCGGGAGGACTGGCAGCGGGAGGCGACGCGCGAGCTGGCCACGGGCCGCACGGGCGCCGCCCTGGACCGTTATGAGGCGGCTGGGATGGTGCGGGGCCATGACACACGCGAAGCCGCCCGCAGCGCCCTTGTGGAGGGCTGGGATGTAGTGCGCCAGGCCACACCGGAAGCCAGCCAGGTCATGCTCGCCCACACTCGGGCGGACGTGGCAGAGCTAAACCAGCTCGCGCGCGGCCGGATGGGCGACGCCGGCGCGTTGGGCGAGGACCATGTGGTGCAGACCGAGCGCGGCGCGCGGACGTTCGCGCCGGGGGACCGGGTGATGTTCCTGCGCAACGAGCGGTCGATGGGGGTGAAGAACGGCTCGCTCGGGACTTTGGAGCGGATCGAAGGCTCCAGCCTTCGCGTACGCCTGGACGGCGCCGATCGGCGGGAGGTCCGGTTCGACCTGAAGGACTACGCCCAGATCGACCACGGCTATGCCTCCACCATCCACAAGAGCCAGGGTGTGACCGTGGAGCGAGCCCACGTGCTGGCCACGCCGGGTCTGGACCGCCACGGGGCCTATGTGCGCTCAGCCGCCATCGCGGGTCGGTGGCGTTGCATTACGGCGCCGACGAGTTCTGCGACCGTGGGGTCCTGTCGCGGGCGCTTAGCCGTGAGCGGGCCAAGGACACCACCCTCGACTACACCCGCGAATTTGCTGAGCGCCGCGACATCCGCGCGCCGGCCGGTCTGGTTCCTGAGGCTGAGCGGGGCCGGCCGCAGCAGGTCCAGCGCGCCAGAAGTGCGGGACGGTTTGACGGCTTCAAACCTAGGGCGCCGGCGCCGCGGCCAGCCGCCCGGCCCGAGCGGCCCCCAGCCTCTACGCCCAGCCCCTCGCGGGGCCCGGAGGACGCCCAACAGCGACAACGCGCCATCGCCGAGCGACTGCGGACCCACAATGACGCTCAGCGGATGCGAGATGCGCAGCTGCCGGTGCTGCCCCATCAGCAACAGGCGATCGACCGCTCGCACACGGCTCTGGCCAAGTTGGACGCCGATCTGGCCCAGGATCTTTGCAGGGTGCTGGAGCGCCAGCCGAAGCTTGGCAGGGACAACGCCGCTCTGGCCGAGGCGGTCAGCGCCCAGCACGAATGGCGCACGAACCCGCAGTTGCGCGCCGACCGCTTCGTCGAGGACTGGCAGGGCTTGCAGCAGGAGCGCCAGCGTCTGGGTGGGCGCGGGGATCGCAAGGCAGGGGAGGCGCTGGACCAGCAGCTGATGGGCCTGGTCAAGATGGCCAACCAGGACGCCGCCATGACCGCGTGCCTGTCCCGCGTCCCCACGGCCCTTGGCCTGCCGACAATGCCGGGGATAAAGCCGCCTGAGCTGGCTAAGCAATTAGAAATCTCGATCACTGAGGGTCGCAAGCTTAGCCGCGGGCCCACAATGGGCCGCTAGGAGGCATCCGCGTGGATGTTCAGGAACCGGACGAGGGGGCTGGCGACCCAGCGACGGCGGCGTTTGAGGCGCTGCGCCAGGAGGTGGAGGCCGTCCGCGCCGATCTGGACAGGGTGCTCAGCGAAGTTCGCGCCGGCAACGCTGTGCAGGCACGGGAGCCGCCTGACTATGCGCCGACGTTCGGGGCGATCCTCAAGCAAATTACGTCCGTCGGCACAGCCGTGGACAGGCTGCAGGATCACCCTGCTCTAAAACTAACTCCTGAGGCATTTGCGGCGCAGGTGCAGGGGGCTTGCCGGGTGGGCGAGGCCCGCGGCTACGAAGCCCTCCAGGCATCCACCGGCCGCATGGACCGCGCCGTGGCCCAACTGGAGGGTATCATCGCCCGGCCCCGTGAGGCGGCAAAGCAGCGGTTTTGGGTGATCTCAACGGGGCTTGTGGCGGGACTGGTCGGGGTGCTGCTGGCGATTACAGTTATTCCGTGGGTGGTGCGTAACACGCCGCAGAGCTGGAGATGGGATGAGGGCTGGGCTCTGTCCTATCTGCACGGAGATGACCAGTGGCAAGCCGGCATGCGTCTGATGCAGGACGCCAACCGAAAATCGTGGGCCCGGGTGGCCAGGGGCGATCAGCTGGAGCTGAACAATGCCAAGGCTCTGGGGGACTGCGAGAGGCAGGCGCAGTCCGTCGGCAAGGAGGTCAGGTGCACGGTGAAGATCGCGCCGGCGGAGCAGCGATGAGGTCTGGCCTTGCTGGACGCTGGATTTGTGTAGCGGCTCCCTTCGCAACGTCGACCGCCGACGACACGCCAACGCTCGAAGTCTTCCGCCAGGTCATCCAAGCCTTGGGGCTGAAGCTGGATCTCGAAGGCGCCGTAGCTGTTGGCGCTCCCTCCGAAGCACCCTATCGTTTTCCCCGTCGGACGCTTGGTCGGGCTCCAAATCTGAAGGGTTGGGCAGGTTCTTCCTGCACAGTTCCTACACAGGCGGAAACGGGCCATTTTTCTCTAGAGAATTCAGTCGGATAAAGATGTCACGTCATATCGCCGGGATGAGCGGACTTGGGGCTACTTGTTGAGCGCCAATCGCCCACACCCGGGGCGGGGCTCTTCGTAGCCGACGATCTTCCAGCTCTTGCCGTCGGGACGGGCGTAGAGGGTGTAGTAGCAGGTGGTTTGGGTGGCGGCGCCGACCACCGCGCCGTTGGCGGTGGCCGGGCCCACGCGGGCGGTAATCGAGGCCTCCTGCCATTGGAAGGCGCGGCGGCCGTCGGGCAGGTCCCACTGCTGAGAGGGCGGGCCGTTGGCGGCGATCTCGGTATCGATCGGCTTGCCCATCGCGGCGCCGGTCTGGAAGCCGGCGGCCTGCTGCGGGGCGGGAGGCGTGGAGGCGCAGGCGGCAAGGCCCGCGAGCAGCAGCAACGCCGTAAAGGTGCGAACCATCGGGAGCCTCCCGACGCGGCTACTCTTCCGCGCCACCGTGGCTATTTTGACACGATTTCCATGAACTTCCCAAGCTTAGGTTTGACCCACCTCGGGGCGCCTCCGCGCCAAGGGGCGCCGGTCTTGACCGTTTCGCCTGCTCATGGCATCAAGCTCGCCTTGTTTTTGGAGACTGACGCGTGCGCGCCAACCTCGTAATCACGGAGCGGCCGGTATCGGAGTGATCGCCTGATCACACCGCGCTCGGTCGCATGCTGAAGGCCCCTCGCGGGCCTTTTTTCATGTCCAAAATCCTGTAGCTACACGTCAACCCCGTCCCTGAAGGACAGACGCCATGACCACCCAGATCACCGCCGAAGCCGAAACGATGACGAAGCCTTTGACCGGCGCTGAAATCCTCGTGCGCGCCCTGGTGGATCAGGGGGTAGACACCATCTTCGGCTATCCGGGCGGAGCGGTGCTGCCGATCTATGACGCCCTGTTCCACGAGCCGCGCCTGCACCACGTCCTGGTCCGCCACGAGCAGGGCGCGACCCATGCGGCGGAAGGCTACGCCCGCTCCACCGGCAAGCCGGGCGTGGTCCTGGTCACCTCGGGCCCCGGCGCCACCAACGCCATTACCGGCATCGTCGACGCCCTGATGGACTCCATTCCGCTGGTGGTCATCACCGGCCAGGTCGCCACCCACCTGATCGGCTCGGACGCCTTCCAGGAAGCCGATACCGTCGGCCTGACCCGCTCGTGCACCAAGCACAACTATCTGGTGAAGCGGGTCGAGGACCTGGCGGGCGTCGTGCACGAGGCCTTCCACATCGCCACCTCGGGGCGCCCCGGCCCGGTGGTCATCGACATCCCCAAGGACGTGCAGTTCATGCCTGGCCCCTACATCGGCCCGGAAGAAGCGCGCCACAAGCATAGCTACAACCCGCGCACCAAGGGCGACCCGGCCAAGATCGCCGAGGCCATGGCCCTGCTGGCGGGCGCCAAGAAGCCGGTCTTCTACACCGGCGGCGGCATCATCAACGCGGGCCCCAAGGCGTCGCAGGCCCTGCGCAAGCTGGCGCACATGACCGGCGCGCCCGTCACCTCGACCCTGATGGGCCTGGGCGCCTTCCCGGCGGCCGATCCGCAGTGGCTGGGGATGCTGGGCATGCACGGCAGCTACGAATCCAACCACGTCATGCACGACTGCGACGTGATGGTGTGCCTGGGCGCGCGCTTCGACGACCGCATCACCGGGCGCCTGGACGCCTTCTCGCCCGGCTCCAAGAAGATCCACGTCGATATCGACCCCTCCTCGATCAACAAGAACGTGCGGGTGGACATCGGCATCGTCGGCGACGCCGGCTCGATCATCGAGGACATGATCGCGGCCTGGAACGCGGGCGGCTACAAGAAGCCAGACCTGACCGGCTGGTGGGCGCAGATCGAGCAGTGGCGGGCGCGCAAGGGCTTCGCCTACCGCAAGGACCCCAAGGTCATCAAACCGCAGTACGCCATCGAGCGCCTGTATGAGCTGACCAAGGACCGCGACACCTACATCACCACCGAGGTCGGCCAGCACCAGATGTGGGCCGCGCAGTTTTACCGCTTCGAAGAGCCCAACCACTGGATGACCTCAGGGGGCCTGGGCACCATGGGCTACGGCCTGCCCGCCGCCGTCGGCGCCCAGATGGCCCACCCGGACGCCCTGGTCATCGACATCGCCGGCGAGGCCTCGGTGCAGATGACCATGCAGGAGTTCTCCACGGCGGTGCAGTTCAACCTGCCGATCAAGATCTTCATCGTGAACAACGAATGGATGGGCATGGTCCGCCAGTGGCAGCAGTTGCTGCACGGCGAGCGCTACAGCCACTCCTATTCCGACAGCCTGCCCGACTTCGTGAAGCTGGCCGAGGCCATGGGCGGGGTCGGCATCCGCGCCGAAACGCCGGACGAGCTGGACGCCAAGATCATGCAGATGATCGACACCCCGCGCCCGGTGCTGTTCGACTGCCGCGTGGCCAAGGAGGAGAACTGCTTCCCCATGATCCCCTCGGGCAAGGCGCACAACGAGATGCTGCTGGGCGACGACGGAACCGACCTCGACTCCGCCATCGATGACGAAGGCAAGATGCTGGTCTAGCGCCAGCATCCCTTTCAGTTGCACCACCAACTGCGCTCAAGTAGGCCGCTAGGCCGGTAGCGCAAAAAAGGAACTTCCATGCCGCCGCGCGTGAACGAAGCCATTGAGAAGCGCACCTTCGCGGTGCTGGTCGACAACGAACCGGGGGTTCTGGCCCGCGTCGTCGGCCTGTTCAGCGCGCGCGGCTATAACATCGAGAGCCTGACGGTGGCCGAGACCGACAAGGCCGCCCACGCTTCGCGCATCACCATCGTCACCTCCGGCACCCCGCTGATCCTGGAGCAGATCCGGGCGCAGCTGGACCGGATGGTGTCGATCCGCACGGTGCAGGATGTATCGAGCGACCCCCTGGGCATCGAACGCGAACTATCCCTGATCAAGGTGCGCGGCACGGGTGAGCAGCGAGCCGAGGCCCTGCGCGTGGCCGACATCTTCCGCGCCAAGGTGATCGACACCACCCACGAGAGCTTCGTGTTCGAGCTGACCGGCGCCTCGTCCAAGATCGACAAGTTCGTCAACCTGATGGCGCCCCTGGGCCTGGTGGAGATGAGCCGCACCGGTGTGCTGTCGCTGACGCGCGGCGTGGACTGATTTTCCCGGCGCTACCGCGCTATCGCGCTGCTTGAGCGCGGGTTTTTCCGTTCGGTTCTGGAACCATTAGCCAATCCGGCCTATATTACCGGGGTCAGGCTTCGGCCTGTCTATGGACATAAACGCGCGTGCAATAAGCGGACTGGACCCGGGTGCGATTCCCGGCGGCTCCACCATCACCTTCATCCGGGTTATCGCCGGAGAGCATGGGGCCGATCAGCATCGACAGACGTGTAAAGACGTTTGCTTTGTCTCGTGTGGGCTCAGCGGTACCGGGCCTTAATCTAAATGCGAACGATAACTTCGCTGAAGGTTATGCTGTCGCTGCGTAATGCGGTGCCGGTAAAACCGACATAAACTCCTAGCGTCTTAGCAGCGTTAGGCGGGGCCCGGAGGGCGCCTTGCAACAGAAGCCCTCCACCTAATTTTCTTTGGGCACTACCGCGCTAGCGCGCTGCTTGAGTGCGTTTTCCGCCTCGCTGGATTGGCCTTTGCGCGCTGCGCCGCCTGCACTCATCATCCTTAAGCGGTTTTGACCAAGCTTCCGTCTTGCGTGGCTCGCGCGAGGCGCTAGGTTCGCCTGACAAACGCGCAGGACAACAGAGCCGCTAGATGGCCCAGGACGAAACGCCCCAGGACCTGATGCACTACGAGGCGATGGCGCAGGACGCCCTGCGCGGCGTGGTCCGTTCCGCCTTGAAACGCGCTGCCATGCCCGAGGGGCTGCCCGGCGCGCATCATTTCTACATCACGTTCAAGACCGAGGCCCCGGGGGTCTCGGCGCCGCCCGACCTGTTGGGCAAATATCCGGACGAAATGACCATCGTCCTGCAGCATCAGTACCGCGACCTCGTTCCCAGCGAGGCGTCCTTCACCGTCACCCTGAAGTTCGGCGGCCAGCCCAAGAAGCTGGTGGTGCCCTATGCCGCGGTGACGCGCTTCTATGACCCCAGCGTGCAGTTCCTGCTGCAGTTCGAGCCGGCCGCCGCCGAGGCGGAGAGCGACGAAGAGGTCACCCCGATGCCGGCCCCCAAGCCCGCCAAGGCCAAGAAGACCCCGGCCCCCGCGCCGGACGGCGAGGACGAGCCCAAGGTCGTCTCCCTCGATCAGTTCCGCAAGAAGTGAAGGCCGTCGCCGCCCTGCTCTGTCTGATGATGGCGGCGCTGCCGGTCAGCGCCGGGGCGGCCTCGAGCGCCTTCTCCAACTGGGCGGCTGTGGTGGTGGCGGGCGACTTCCACGCCCACGACGGCGGCCCGACCGAAGCCTTCGACAACGCCCGCCGCGACGTCGGCAAGGCCCTGGTCAACGCCGGCTTCCAGCCGCAGAACATCCAGCAGTTCTCGGTGCGGCCGGAGAACTACCCCAAGGAAAAGGTGCTGCCGTCCACGGTCGGCTACATCAAGAGCTCGCTGGAGCAGATCAGCCGCCAGGCCAAGGACGGCTGCCTGGTCTATTTCTCCAGCCACGGCTCGCCCCAGGGCATCCTGCTGGGCGAAGGCATCTACACCCCCGCCGCCATGTCCAGCATGATCGACGACGTGTGCGGCAAGCGGCCCACGGTGGTGATCCTGTCGGCCTGTTTCTCGGGGATCTTCCTGCCGTCGCTGGCGGACACCAACCGGGTGATCCTGGCCGCCGCGCGGCCTGACCGCACCTCGTTCGGCTGCAGCCAGAACGACAAATACCCCTACTACGACGACTGCGTGATCTCCTCCTTCCCGCAGTCCAGCGACTTCCGCGCCCTGGCCATTCAGGTGCGCTCCTGCGTCGACAAGCGCGAGATCGTCGAGGGCGCCAAGCCGCCGTCCGAGCCGCAGACCGCCATCGGCGGCGAGATCGCCTTCTCCCTGCCGCTGTACACTTTCAACAAGTGAACGCTCCGCCGCCCCGGGTCTGGCGGGCGATCCTTCGAGGACTGCTGCTGAGCGGCCTCGCCGCGCTACTGCTGGCCGGACCGGCGCCGCTGCGCGCCCAGACGCCCGATGGCGATGACGCCGCCGTCCCGGCGCCCGAAGCCGCCGCTGCTCCCACCCCCCCC
>CAIYVC010000010.1 GCA_903929535.1 uncultured Caulobacteraceae bacterium
CTTCCCATCTCGCTCTTCCATCCAAAAACGGTCCGCAGACCAACATCAGGGATGGATCACTTCAAGGGGTGCAGACCAGCCGCTTCCACGTCGTCCTGGGTGATGCGGGCCTTGGGGTTGCCACGTTGGTTGAGGTTTTGCTCCTCGGTGCCGTCCCCCATCATGCCGGGGTGCAGGTCGGCGGTCTTGGAATTCGAGCTCATGGTGTCCTCCATCTGCCCAATGAATGCCCGTCTCGGCGCGGCGTTCCACCGCCCCGCTAGTTGACCAGCCGGTCGTCCTGCGGCCGCCGCCTGCCGCCGCCCAGCCGCCAGGTCAGGCCGGCATAGGCGATCCGGCCCGAGGACTGGCGCAAGGCCACGTCATGCACCGTGGCCGTCTCCACGATCGTCTTCTCGTCCCGCGAGTCGAAGAGGTCGGACACGCTGAACACCGCCGCCAGATTGTCCCAGAGGTCGTGCCGGTAGCCGATGTCCGCTCCGCCGTTGGGCTTGCGGTAGCCCTGCGGCGTCAGCCGCTCGGCGTTGTAGTTCATGCTCCACTGCACCAGGTCCTTGGGCGTGGGCCGCCAGTTCAGATTGACCTTGGCGCTGTAGCTGACCTGTTGCCGCGTCCCCGAGAAGCCGACGTTCGACGTCGCCGTCTGGTTGTCGAACAGATAGGCGTTGAACGTGTAGCTGAAGGTCTTGCTCGGCTTGCCGTTGGCGGCGAAGTCGAAGCCCACCGAGCGGATTCGCCCGAGATTGCCCTTGGTGGTCAGCACCAGCGTCGGCGTCACATTGCGGGTTACGTCGGCCAGGGCGTTCTCGGTCTGGCGGAAATAGGCGGTGACAGACTGGGTCGCGTTCGGCGTCTGGTTCTGCCAGGTGGCCTCCAGCGCATGGGTCTGCTGCGGCGTCAGGCGCGGGTTGCCCGCCGACTCGTTCTGCGGGTCCTGCACCACCACGAAGGGGTTGAGGTCCCCGGCGCCCGGCCGGTTGATGCGCAGCCCGTAGCTCAGCTTGAAGCTCTGGCTCTCGGTCAGCGGATACTGCAGATGCAGGCTCGGATAGGCGCGCAGGTAGCCGGTGTGGTCGACCAGGCGGCTGGTCTGTTGATCGGTGTCGATGAACACCTGCTCGACCCTCATCCCCGCCATCACCGCCCATTTGCCCAGCGGCTGCTGATAGGTGCCGAACAGGGCGTGAACCGTCTGCACGAAGGCGAACTGGTTGGTCTGGGCCAGGTTGGGCGTGGCCGCGCCCGACATCGGATTGAGGAAGTCCGCGCCGTTGAAATAGAGGTCGTCGTCGCGCCTCAGACTGTAGCCCACATCCAGCTTGGCCTCGCCCATGAGCGGCCTTGAGTATTCCGCCTGCACCTGCTGCTGCAGCCCCCGGCTGCGCGAGATCTGGTCGTCCGCCGTATCTGGCTGGACGGGCGCGGTGAACACCTCGCGATAGGCGCGGCGGCCGTGGTCGTCGTTGCGGGCGACTTTCACGTCCAGCGTGAACTGGTGCTCCAGGCCCGGGAAGTTGTGGGTGTAGCGGGCCGAGGCCTCCTCGCTCCAGTCGTAGTCCGAGCCGCTCCCCAGCCGCACCACGTTGGAGGCGGGCAGGGTGGAGATGTCGTGTTCGGTGCTGCGCGGCGGCCCGCCGCCCTGGAACAGATTGGCCTCCCCGGTCAGCACATCGGTCTTGGTCAGCTCGTAGTCGGCGCCGAGATAGAGGTTGGCCGAATTGCGGGCCCCCGTGCTGGTGGAAATCTGGTCGGTGTCGACCCTCTGGCCGGTGGTCGGGTCGGGATAGGAGCGCGTCGTTTCCGAAAACCGCTCGCGGACGTCATGGCGGATGCTGAGGTTGCCGTGGATGTTGACCGGCCCCGCGTTGAACGAACCGCCCGCGCCCAGGGTGTAGCGCCCCTCCGCCCCCACGCTCTCGCGCAGCACCCCGTTGGGCCCGGCGCGGAAGTTCTTCTTGGTCACGATGTTGATGATGCCGGCCGAGCCGTCGGGGCTGTAGCGGGCCGAGGGGTTGGTGATGATCTCCACGCTGTCGATGTTGTCCGCGCCCATCATCTGCAGGATGGCGCCCCGGTCCGCCCCGCTCAGCATCGAAGAGGGCCGCCCGTTCAGCAGGATCTGCACCCCAGAGTCCCCCCGCAGGCTGGGGTTGCCGTCGATGTCCACGTCCACCGAGGGCAGGCCGCGCAGCACATCCGCCGCCGTGCCGTTCTCGGCCAGGGGATCGTCGCCCACGGCGTAGGTGGTGCGATCGATGGAGGTCTTCACGGCGGGGCGCTGGGCGGACACCACTATGCCGGACACCGCCGGCGCCTTGGTCCCGGATGCGGGTGCGGGCGTCGCCGGGGGCGGCGGCGCGGGAGCCGGAGCCGCCGTCTGGGCTTCAGCGCCCCCGGCCTCCAGCATCACAATGATCGCGGCGAATACCGCCCTTCCAAGCATGGCCCCTTCCCAGCGCGCCTGAGCCCCACCGTCAAGCCCTATGCGCGCCGCCGCCGCTCCTTCTGGATGATCTCGTCCAGCGCCTGCAGGAATCGTGAGCGATCGTTGCGGTCGAAGGGCTTGGGGCCGCCGGTGATCTCGCCGGTGGATCGGATCTGCGCCATCAGCGCCCGCTGGGCGATGGCGCTGCCGATGGAGTCCGCCGTGAACGGCCTGCCGTTGGGCGCCACCGCGTGGCCGCCGGCCTTCAGCACCCGCTCGGCCAGGGGGATGTCGTTGGTGATCGCCACGTCGCCCTTGGCCACATGCTCGGCGATCCAGTCGTCGGCCACGTCCGGCCCCGCGTCGACCACCACCCGCTCGATCATCGGCGAGCGCGGGATCATCATGAAGGCGTTGGACACCACATAGGTCTTCAGCCCGTAGCGCTCGGCCACCTTGTAGATCTCGTCCTTCACCGGGCAGGCGTCGGCGTCGATGAACACCTGGATCGGCGGCAGGCTCATGCGGCCCCCAAGGCCAAAAGGGCGAAGGAGGCCAGCCAGTGCTCGCCCATATAGTCGCCCGCCACATGCGGCATCCCCGCGGCTAGGTGGATATCGGCGGAGGCCCGAGCGGCTGATGCGATGGGTTTGCCCTCCATGGCGTCGGCGATCTCGCGCCAGCACCAGGCGCGCGACAGGTTCAGCCCGTCCAGGTGGGCGATCTTGCCGTCGGTGCGGTCGCTGACCCCGGCGGGGACGAACAGGCTCTTTGGCTCGCTCAGGTGCGCGCGGGGCAGGAAGGCCTCCAGCCAGGCGGCAAACTGCGCACCCGGCAGCAGGCGGCGCAGGCATTCCGCCTCCATCAGCGTCGGCGACAGGAAGTCGTCCCCCGACGGCTCCCAGGCCTGGGCGTCGCGATCACCCAGGTACCAGTCGCGGGCCTTGGTCTCGAGCAGGGCGCGCAGTTCCCCATCCCCCGCCGCTTCGGCGTAGTCGGCGGTCAGCGCCAGGGCGAAGGCGGTATTGGTGTGAACCCCGGCCCGCACCGGATAGGCGGCGCGCGGCAGGAACTCCGCGAAGCGGGCGGCGAAGGCGTCGGCCAGGGGCTTCAGCGTCGCCGCCCAGGGCGCGTCATGCGCCATCAGCTCGGCCTGCAGCTTCAGCAGCCACGCCCAGCCGTAGGGCCGCTCGAACCCGCGCGTGGAGGGGCGGCGCAGATAGCTGCACTCCGCCTCGACCTTTTCCGCCGTGAACGCCTCGTCGAACTGGGCGCGGATCACCTTGGCCGGGACCGCGTCCGGATGCAGCCGCAGCACCACCGCCAGGGTCCAGTAGCCGTGCACGCAGCTGTGCCAGTCGAAGCTGCCGAAGAAGATCGGGTGCAGCACATGCGGCTCCAGCGCATCGCCCGGCCCGTCCAGCACATGGTCCATCTTGTTGGGGTATTCGCGCGCTACATGGCCCAGCGCGATGTGGGCGAAGGCGGCGGCGGTTTCAGCGGAAAGCGAAGACATAGATCAGACCGATATTGACCATCAGCATCAGTATCGCCGTCGGGATTTGCGCCTTGATGACCGCATGGCGATCTTCCAGCTCCAGCAACCGCACAGGCACCAGGTTGAAGTTGGCCGCCAGTGGCGTCATCAGCGTCCCGCAGAAGCCGCACAGCATGCCGATCGAACAGACCACCGCCGGATCGCCCCCGAACCGCTTGACCAGCACCGGTAGGGCCACCGCCGCGGTCATCACCGGAAAGGCGGCGAAGGCGTTGCCCATCATCATAGTGAAGCCCGCCATGCCCAGGCCATAGACGCACACCGCCGCCAATCGGCTCCCCTCCGGCAGCCAGCCGCCCATCAGCTCGCCCACCACCTTGCCCACTCCGGCCAGGGCGAACACGGCGCCCAGCGCCGCCAGCATCTGCGGCAGCATCACCGCCCAGCCCACCGTGTCGATCAACCGGCGGCCCTCCTGGAACGGCGCGATCAGCGGCTGGCGCAGCAGGATCACCGCCACGATCACGGCAATCAGGGCGGCCAGCCCCAGGCAGACTAGGGTCGCCTGTTTCGGATCGATCAGCGGCGTGCCGTGCAGCATCACCGGCTTCAGCACAAACAAACCCACCAGCAGCGCCACGGGCATCAGCAGGGCAGGGACGAACAGCCGCTCGCCGAACTGCTGCGACAGCAGCCGCCGCTCGATAGAGGAGGTGGTCTCCGGCTTCCCGCGCCCCAGCCCTCCGCAACCCGCGATCCCTGCCAGGGCCAGCACCAGCACCCCGTTGCCGATGTCCCCCAGCCGCTGGCCGAACAGGAAGCTCAGGGCCAGCAGACCCCAGAACGCCGTGTTGCCCATTCGCTTGGGATTGGCGCGGTCGCCCAGGCTCAGGGCCGCGAAGGCGGCGAACATCAGCCCCATCAGATCGAAGACGAAACCCAGCCCGATCATTTGCGCAGCCGCCGCTCGAACAGCAGCACCCGCGCCCCGTGGATCACGAACGCCGCGATGGCGGACGGAATGGCCCACAACGACAGATGCAGGGGCTCGATGACGATGCCGCTGGAGGCCAATATCCCCACCATCAGCAGCACCGATCCCAGGGCCACGAAGATGTCCTCGCCGAAGAAGACCGCCACGTTCTCGGCCGCCGCCGCCTGGGCGCGGATCGACTGCCGGGTCTTGTCGTCCAGCACCCCCAGGCGGGCCTCCGCCGCGCCTTCGGCCATCGGCGCCAGCAGCGGGCGCACCGTCTGGGCCGGTCCGGCGATGGACATCAGGCCCAGGGCGGCGGTGATCTGGCGCAGCGCCATATAGCCCAGCAGCAGCCGCCCCAGCGACACGCCGCGCATCCAGCCGATCACGGCCCGCGCCCGCTCCTGCAGCCCCGCCCGCTCCAGCACCCCGACCATCGGATAGAGCAGGAAGACGACGCTGACCTGCCGGTTGTCGTTGAACGCCTTGCCGAACGCCGCCAGCACCTGCAGCGGGGTCATGTGCGCCGCTAGTCCCGTGACGAAGGCCGAGACCGTCACCACCAGCAGCGGGTTCAGCCCCACCGCGAACCCCGCCACCACAACCGCGACGCCCAGCAGGATCAGCATCGCGGTGGGACGCCCATCATCGCCCCAGCACCAGCAGGTCGCTTCGGCCCATCAGCGGCGGATGCAGCCGCCCGGCCGCCCGGTCCGCATCCATGCGCGCGAAGCCGGACGTGATCTCGTCCTCGGTCAGATGGTCGAAGGTCGAGATGCCGCGCAGGCGCAGCCGCTCGATGGCCTCTTCCTCGGTGTCGGAATACCGCTCCTCGATCTGCTGGTAGTCCAGCTGCCGGAAACCCGCTGCGCCGAACAGCTCCAGCGTCTCCGACAGGGTGGGGAACATAGAGGCCTGGATCGCGTCCAGCCGGGGGAAGTAGGCGTTGTACCAGGTCGGCGGCGGCCGGTCGGAGAACACCTGCCGCAGCAGCACCCGCCCGCCGGGCCTCAGCACCCGCGCGATCTCGCGCACGGCCGCCGGCTTGTCTTGCACATGGTGGAACGACAGGAACATCAGCACGCCGTCGATTGAGGCGTCTTCCAGCGGAATGGCGGCGGCTTCACCCTCCAGATAGGTCACTGCCGGATGAGCCGAGTCCGCCTGGGCCACCGCCCGCATCCCCGCGGAAGGCTCGACGCCATAGACCGGTCCGCCGAAGCTGTCCGCCAGCGCCGGGCTGAACCGCCCCGTGCCGGATCCCAGATCGAGCAGGGCCAGCGGGCGAGCGGCGGGGAGTGTCTCGGCGAACACCTCCATCCATCGGCTGAGCATGTCCGCCCCGATGACCCGCGCCTTGGCGTAGACCCGGTGCTGGTGATCGTCATAGTCGACGCGCTGCAAGGTCATGCGATCAACCGCTCAGCGGCCGGCCGAGGGCGGGGCGGCGCCGAAACGGCTCCAGCCGTCCACGATGGCCCGCACCACCACGGACCCGACCTGATAGGCGCCATCCAGCGAAGGCAGATAGGCGGCGTACGATCCCGGCCCCTCGTCGGCCAGGCCCGCCGCGGCGCTCACGCCCGGCGGCGGCATGTCGAAGTTGCTCGCCGAACGCAGCAGCAGCAGCCGGTCCGGATCGGCCCGGCCCGCCGTTGCAAGGGCCGACAGCGCCACCATCGAGCCGGAGTCGTTGGTCTCTGTGGTGACGTAGGCGGCCTGGCCGTCGCTCATATAGGGCACCCAGTCCCTGGCCCATCTGTCGAGCAGAGCCCCGTACCAGAAGGTCTCAGCCGAAAGTGTCGCGCCCATGTGAACGCGGGGCGCCGCGAGGGCGACCGGAAAGCCGGTGTAGGACGCCCTGACGCCCGCCATGCGCTGGTCGTCCGGCGGCTTGATCGCCTGCGTCAGCCCCAGAGCCCAGGCGGCCAGCGACCGGTTCAGCACCACCACATTGCCCGCCGCATTGCGGTTGAAGCGATCCTTGGCCCAGGTGCGCACGTCCTCCTTGCCGCCGGCGGCGACGCGCGGAGTCTGGTAGGGCCTCTGCTTGCCGGCGGGGAAGTAGCCGGTGGTCCAGTCCGGCGGGATTTCTCGGGCGTCGATCTCGTGGGCCGCGTCGCCGTTGACCACGAAGTCGGTCCAGATGGCGTCGCCGATGGTCCCCGCGCTGGGGCTGATCCCGGCGATGCCGTTGAACAGCCAGTAGCTCTTGGAGAGGTCGAACTGGGGATCCAGGCCCAGCGCCATGATGTTCACCGCCGGGTGCAGGCTGTTGGGACCCACCTTCATGGCCAGGATCGAGCCGTCGGCGCTGAGATAGGCCGGGT
The DNA here is from genome assembly GCA_903929535.1 of uncultured Caulobacteraceae bacterium. Lineage (GTDB taxonomy): Bacteria > Pseudomonadota > Alphaproteobacteria > Caulobacterales > Caulobacteraceae > BOG-938. The sequence continues at coordinate 7,230 of CAIYVC010000010.1, forward strand.
TGAAGGCGCCGCGCACCTTCACCACCCGCGTCAGGTGCAACCGCTCGACCCAGGCGCGCAGCTCTCCCGGCCGGTCGCTCCCGCCGGTCGGCTCGCCCCATACCGCGGGCCCCACGACCTCCTGCCCCGGCAGGCCGCTGGTCTCGAAATAGGCGATGATCACCACCTTCGGCGCGATCGGGGCCGCCAGGGCCGGGACGGCAGACAGCAGCAACGCGGCGACGGCGGCGATAACTCGAGCTAGCATGGTCCCACCTTCAGACAAGCGGCGGCCAATGTCGATCACGGCGACCCAGCAGACCAACAACCGAGTCGTCCTCTCCAGCGACCACGCGGCCATTGCCCTGCGTCTGGTCATCGCTGCCCACATCGAGGCGCGGGGCTGGGTGGCGGTGGACATCGGCCCGACCTCACCCGAAAGCACGCCCTATCCCCAGCACGGCGAGGCGGCGGCCCGGCGCGTGGCCTCCGGCGATTGCCGGTTCGGCATCGTCCTGTGCGGCACGGGCCAGGGCATCATGATGGCGGCCAACAAGATCAAGGGCATCCGCTGCGGCGTCTGCGCCGACACCTTCTCGGCCCGCATGATCCGACTGCACAACAACGCCAACATGCTGTCGCTGGGGGCGCGCGTGGTCGGCGAAGGCCTGGCGCTCGATATCGTCGACGCCTTCCTGTCCGCTGAGTTCGAGGGCGGACGCCACGCGGCGCGGGTGGAGATGATCGCGGCGCTGGAGGCTTAGCGCGAATTCTCAGATCGTCCGTGTTCTGACGGGCTCGCTCCGCCGCGGAACGCCCTATAAGGGGAGGGTCCGATTCCTGGGAGGCGCCATGCGCTGGTTTCAAGCCCTGTTGCCGCGCGAAGACCGGTTCTTCGACTACTTCGTCCAGCACGCGCAGGTGCTGCTCAAGGGCGCCGAGGCGCTGCGTGAGCTGCTCATGGGCGGCGACAACGTCCCCGAAGCCTGCGCCGCCATCATGCGCCACGAGGAAGCGGCGGACGAGATCACCCGCACGGTCATGCTGGCGGTGCGGCGCACCTTCATCACCCCGTTCGACCGCAGCGACATCCGCGACCTGACCTCCGCGCTGGACGACGCCATCGACCAGATGCAGAAGACGGCCAAGTCGATCACCCTGTTCGGCGTCCGCGAGTTCCCGTCGGAAATGCGCGAGCTGGGCGATCTGGCGATCCAGGCCGCCTATCTGACGCTGGAAGCCACCGAACTGCTGAACGATCTGGGTGGCAACGCCACCCGGCTCAACGGCATCGTCGAAGCCGTCACCCGCATCGAGAACCGCTCGGACGAGGTCTATGACGCCGGCATGCAGGCTCTGTTCCGCAAGAGCCAGGACCGGCCGATGGACTTCATCGTCGGCGCCGACATCTACGACCATCTGGAAAAGGTGATCGACCGCTTCGAGGATGTGGCGAACGGCATCAGCGGCATCCTGCTCGAGCATCTGTAGGCGATGATGGTCCTGCCGGACTCGCTGACCCTGATCCTGCTGGTGGCGGTGGCGCTGGCGTTCGACTTCCTGAACGGCCTGCACGACGCGGCCAACTCCATCGCCACCATCGTCTCCACCCGCGTGCTGAAGCCGCGCTATGCCGTGATGTGGGCGGCGGCGTTCAACTTCATCGCCTTCCTGTTCTTCGGCCTGCATGTGGCCAAGACCGTGGGCTCCGGCATCATTTCGGTCGATATCGTCACCGACCGGGTCATTTTCGGCGCTCTGATGGGCGCCATCGTCTGGAACGTAGTGACCTGGCTGGCCGGCATCCCGTCCTCGTCGTCCCACGCCCTGGTCGGCGGCCTGATCGGCGCGGGTCTGGCGAAAGCAGGCCTCAAGGCGATCGTCTGGGACGGCGTCATCAAGACAGCCTCGGCCATCGTCATATCGCCCGGCGTCGGCTTCCTGCTGGCCCTGCTGCTGATGCTGATCGTCTCTTGGCTGTTCGTGCGTTCGCGCCCGGCGGCGGTGGACCGATTGTTCCGCTCGCTGCAGTTCGTCTCCGCCTCCCTCTATTCCCTGGGCCACGGCGGCAATGACGCGCAGAAGACCATGGGCGTGATCGCCGTGCTGCCGTTCGCCCATTCCGGCGGTCACGGCGCCTTCAACGTGCCTCTGTGGGTGGTGCTGTCTTGTCAGACGGCCATGGCCCTGGGCACCCTGCTCGGCGGGTGGCGCATCGTGCACACCATGGGTTCCAAGATCACCCGGCTGACGCCCATGCAGGGCTTCTGCGCCGAGACCGGAGGCGCGATCACTCTGTTCATGGCCACCTACATGGGCATACCGGTGTCCACCACCCACACCATCACCGGCGCCATCGTCGGCGTGGGCGCCGCCCGCAGGACCAGCGCCGTGCGCTGGGGCGTGGCCCGCCGCATCGTGGTGGCCTGGGTCATCACCATGCCCGCGGCCGCCCTCATCAGCGCTGCGGCCTACGCCCTGGCGGGCGGGTTCCTCAAGTGAAGAAGACCCGGGCCGTCGGCATCCAGTTTGCGGCGCTGCCGTACCGGATGGCGGGCCGCAAGGTCGAGATCCTGCTGATCACCTCCCGCGAGACCCGCCGCTGGGTCATTCCCAAAGGCTGGCCCATCAAGCGTCTCAGCCCACCGGACGGCGCGGCCAAGGAAGCCGCCGAGGAAGCCGGCATCATCGGCGACATCGAACCCAGCCCCATAGGCTCCTACCGCTACCTCAAGCGGACCAAGACGGAGGAGGCCATGCCCGTGCAGGTGATCGTCTTCCCGCTCAAGGTTAGCGGCCAGCACGACCTGTGGAAGGAACAGGGCCAGCGCGACCATCGCTGGTTCCGCTCCGCCCGCGCCGCGGCTCTGGTGATCGAGCCCAACCTCAAGCGCCTGATCCGTGAGTTCGGCAAGGCAAGGGCCGTGCGCCTGTTCCGGCCTCCCGCCGCCTTGCAGCGTTGGCTCAGGCCCCAGTCCTGAGGGCGTTGCCCTAGGCCGCCTCAGGCAACTCGTCGCTGACCACCTGGAAATCGGCCAGGATCGCCTCGCCGAAGGTGTTGGTGATGGCCACGTCAGTGGCGTCGCGGCCTCGCGCGATCAGCACCCGGCCCAGGCGGCGGATGTTGTTGCGGGCGTCGAAGGTGTACCAGCGCCCGCCCAGATAGACCTCGAACCAGGCGCTGAAATCCATCGGCAGGATCAACGGCACGCCGATGTCGCCCATGTAGCCGGTGCAGTAGCGGGCCGGGATGTTCATGCAGCGGCAAAGCGTGATGGCCAGGTGGGCGTAGTCGCGGCAGACGCCCTGCGCCTCGTAGTGCGCCTCCACCGCCCCCTTGGTCGGGTTGGCCCGCTGGTAGTCGAAGGTGATGTGGTTATGCACGTAGTCGCAGATGGCCTGCACCCGGCCCCAGCCGGGCTCGATATGGCCGAACAGCGACCAGGCCAGCCCGACCATCTTGTCGGTCTCGCAATAGCGGCTGCCCAGCAGATAGATCAGGCATTCGTCGGGCAGCTCGGGCACCGGGATCTGCTTGGCCTCGGGGGCGTAGTCGTCCACCAGCCCCGTGTCGCGCACTACAAAGTTTGATGAGATGACGAACCGGCCCGCCGGGGCCAGCACGCGGCTGCAGATGTTGCCGAAGCCGTCGATGTACTGCCGCACGTCCACCGAGGGACTGGTCTGCACCCAGTCGGGAGTTTCCAGATCCTCGCGCCGGGAAGGATGCACGCTCAGGGTCAGCAGCATGGTGACCGGAGCCGGGCAATCGTAGGTGATCTCGAACCCGGCGCGTATGCGCATCACATTGTCCTTGTTGGGGGAGGCTAGCTCGCCATCCCAACGGACCGTTGCGGCGGAAGTTGCGCCATGTCTTCACTTTCCGTGCGCACATCGACCTCGACGTCCATGCCGATGTAGTCCGAGGCGGCGCCTGCGTAGGTTCCGTACAGCGGCAGAGCTTGGCTCGGGTCGCGGGCCACCGCCACGCGGATCAGGTCGGTGTTGCCGACGATGCCGTTGGTCGGGTCGAACTCCACCCAGCCTCAGGCCGGCAGATAGATGCGCACCCAGGCGTGGGTGTGGCCGCCGCCGATGCGGCCCCGATGCGTGGGGTTGCTGAAGGGGCTGTAGATATAGCCGGACACGAAACGGGCGGCGAGGCCGAGGCTGCGCGCCGCCTCCATCATCAGCATGGCAAAGTCGCGGCAGCTGCCGGTCTTCAGCGCCAGCGTCTCCAGCGGGCTCTGGGCCGCGCCCTGCAGCCGGGTCCCGTAGCGGAACTCCGCGTAGATGGCCTGGGTCATGTCGCTGAGCAGGGTCTGCAGACTGGTCTTGCCCGATGGCCGCACGAACCGCCGCGCCCAGGCGTCGACCAGGCCCTCGGGGTCGGGATACTGGCGGGTGATCGACAGCATCAGGTCGGGCAGGTCGTCGTGGCTGTAGGCGACGGGCAGCACGCCGGTGTAGGTCTCGATCTCCCCGTCCATGTCGGCGAAGGCGGGCAGGGGCGTGTGCTCCAGCCGCACCCGGCTCTCGAAGGTCAGCTCTCGCGTGCGCCCGGCGAACTTGGCCACGCCCACGCAGTTGCCGAACACGTCGTGCACATTGGTCTGGCGGGCGGGGGTCGGGCCGATGTGCAGGTCGTAGGAGATCAGCCGCTGGTCGTAGCTCTCGCGCGGGCGCAGCATCATCCGATGCTCGCCCAGGGCCACCGGGTTGCGGTATCGGTAGCGCGTGAGATGACGGATCGAGAGGATCGGCATTGAGTAGTTTTGACGCCGATTCAGAAAATGTGGCGAGCCGATTACTGGATCGCGACGATCCGCCACCGGTGGTTGTCTCAAATCGGTTCGGATTCTCGCCCTTCCTGCTCATTGGCGATCATGCGGGGCAGGCGATTCCCCGCAAGCTCGGCGACCTCGGCCTTCCGCCCGGCGCCATCGACAAGCACATCGCCTGGGATATCGGCGTCTCGGGCTACGGCCGCGCCCTGGCCCGGCGGCTGGACGCCTGCTTCGTCGAGCAGGTCTATTCGCGCCTGGTCCTGGACTGCAACCGCGTGCCGGGAGCCGCCGACGCCGCGCCCGAGGTCAGCGACGGGATCACCGTGCCGGGCAACGTCGGCCTCGCCGCCGACGCCATGGCCCAGCGCCGCGCCGAGATCTACGACCCCTACAACGCCGCGATCGCCTCCGCCGCCGGAGGGCGCCGTGTCCTGGTTTCCCTGCACAGCTTCACCCCCGTGATGAAGGGTTTCGTCAGGCCCTGGCGGTTCGGCGTGCTGCATTCGCATGACTCGCCCCTGTCCCTGCGCCTGCTGGGCCTGCTGCGCGAGGCGTTCGGCGACGATGTGGTGGGCGACAACCAGCCCTACGCCATGGACGGCACCGACAACACCGTGCCGCTGCACGCGCCGCGCTTCGACGACTATGTGGAGATCGAGGTGCGCCAGGACCTGGTGGCCGACGAAGCCGGGCAGGGCGAGATCGCGGCCCTGCTGGCCCGCATTCTGCCCCAGCTGCTCTAGACCGCACCCTCAAAAAGTTCGCCCACCCCCGCGGATGCGGGAGTGGGCGACGGTTGGCTTGAATTGGCCGGTCTAGTTCTTCTGCGCGACCACGCCCGTCGTGGTCGAACCGTCGGCCTTCAGCGGGTTGCGGTTGTTCTCTTCGCAGATGTACTCGGTGATCTCCCAGGTCGGCTTCAGGTCGTACAGGCGGCGGATCACCCACGGCTTGGTGAAGGCGATCGGGTCCTCGACCGTCATGATGTCTTCCATCTGGGTCGGGGAGATGCGGCGGATGCGCTCGACCGTGTGCACCTTGTCGGAGTGCGGCGCGGCGGTCACGTCGAACACCGAGGAGTTATAGTCCTTCATATAGACGGTGTCGGCGACCAGGGTGTCGCCTTCCCAGTGGCCGATCGAATGGCCCTGGAAGGGGTGGCCGAAATCTTCCTCGACCGGATGCTTGCGGCCGTCGGTGAAGATGCGCCGAACCGCGCTGGTTTCCTCCAGCAGCCAGTAGGTGACCTTCGGCGTGACCACCACCTCGTGCGGGTAGGGGATGACGATGGTGCGCGGCATGCCGCCCGGCAGGCAGTTGGCGTGCGGATCGGTCGGGACGCCCTTCTTGTTGTCGGCCAGCACCTTCACGTACTTGGCTTCCCACTCGGCGTTGTAGGGGGGGTATTCGCGCATGTCCGCGGCGTTGGTGATGCCCTTGTTGCGCGGGTCGGTGAAGGAGGCCGGATCGAACATGTTGCGTTCGTGCGGGGCCCATACGCCGCGCCAGTCCGGCAGCTTGGACGAAGCCTCCATCGGCGGCGCCCTATATTCCTTGGTGGCGGCGGCCTTCTTGGCGGCGGGCTTCTTGGCCGGTGCGTCGGCGGCCTGGGCCACGCACGCGACGCTGAAAGCGGCGGCGGCGGTTAGCAGGGCGCTGGTGAAAGTCTTCATTGTCTCTTCTCTCCCATGAGCCCGTCTTGTTTAGCGAGCGTTTGAGCGACAGCTTACACAACCAGCGTTTGCGCTCAAGCGGCGCCGAACAGGTCCGCCAGGTTTGCGGCGTCCATCAACCGATATTGACCGGGCTCCAGGTCCCCAGGCAGCTCCAGCCCGCCCATCCGGTCGCGGTGCAGGGCGGTGACGTGGTTGCCCACCGCGGCGAACATCCGGCGCACCTGATGGTAGCGCCCTTCGGTGATGGTCAGCAAAGCCTCGGTCGGCGACAGCACCTCCAGCGCGGCGGGCAGCAGCGGCTTGTCCTCGCTCTCCAGCATCATCTCGCCGGATGCAAACAGCGCCCCCTCGTCCCCGCTCATCGGCCGGTCCAGCGCCACCCGGTAGCGTTTGGCGATGTGGCTCTTGGGCGAGATGATCCGGTGCAGCAGCCCCCCGTCGTCGGTCATCAGCAGCAGGCCCGAGGTGTCCTTGTCCAGCCGCCCCACCGTCGAGATGGCCGGGTCCCGCATCCGCCAGCGCCCGGGCAGGAGGTCATAGACCAGCGCCCCCGCCTCCTTGTGCGAGCAGGTCACCCCCACCGGCTTGTGCAGCATCAGCGCGAACCCCGGCGGCGGGTCCAGCGGCCGCCCCTGCACCGTCATCCGCTGCGCCAGATCCGGCGTCACCGGCACCCGCGTGTCGGCGTCCTTGATCGGCTCGCCGTCCAGCACGATCCGGCCCATCTTCGCCAGCCCCTGCATTTCCTTGCGCGAGCCGTAGCCCATGTTGGCCAGCAGCCGGTCCAGCCGCATCTGCGAGGCGATCGGAGGCTTGCTCATTTACGAGCCTCGAACACCTTGTACCCGCCCCCGTCCGCCTTGCGCTCCACCTTGGCGAACAGCGGGGTCAGGATCGGCTCATAGGGCAGGTGCATATTGGCCACCAGCCACAGGGTCCCGCCCTTCTTCAGCGCCGCATGCGCCCGCGTGATGAACCGCTGCCCCAGCGTCCGGTCCTCGGTCCCCCCGTCGTGGAAGGGCGGGTTCATGACCACGAAGTTCAGGTCCGCCAGCTCGACCGCATCCCCCGTCGCGTCCGCCCAGGAAATCGTCGCCCGCGCATCCTCGATATTGCGCCGCGCCGCCTCCACCGCCCGCCGGTCGTTGTCGATCATCGCCAGGCTTTCCAGCCCAGGCGACGCCAGCACCGCCCGCGCCAGCAAGCCCACGCCGCAGCCCAGGTCCGCCCCTTTGCCGCTCAGCGCCGGCAGATGCTTCAGCAGCAGCCCCGTGCCCGGATCGATCCGGTCCCAGCTGAACACCCCCGGCTGCGACCACAGCCCCAGCGTCTCGATAAACCGCGCGGACCCCTCGGCGATCGCCGCCTCCAGGCCGACAGGCTCAGCGGGCCGCTCCAGCTCGCAGATCCGGTGATGCCGCTTGGCGCTCTCCTCGACCACACAGCCGAACGCCTCCAGCTCCTTGCGCAGCCGAGACCCGCCCCGGTCCTTCGGCGCCATCACCGTCAGCGCGCCCTTCGGCTCCAGCGCCCGCAGCGCCTGCGCCACCGCATACCGCCGCTCCACCGTCCCCGGCGGCGCCAGCATCACCAACTCCGCCAGCGACCCCGCCGCGATCCCCTCCAACGCCTCAGCCCCCGGAACCAGCGGCGACGTCTGCACCGCCCCACGCTCCCGCTGATGCAGGTCGAGCGGCGGCAGGCCGTAAAGAGCAGAGGCTTCGGTCAAGGTGCGGATCGTCCCGTGGATGTGCAGACGCGTCTTAGAGCGCCGCGATACTCAGCGCCACCGCCTCGGCCACCCGTATCCCGTCCACGCCCGCCGACAGGATGCCCCCGGCATAGCCCGCGCCTTCCCCAGCGGGGTACAGCCCGCGCACGTTGAGGCTCTGCAAATCCGCTCTCCGCGTGATCCGCAAGGGCGAGGACGTCCGCGTCTCCACCCCCGTCAGCATCGCGTCCGCCGCGTCGTACCCGGGGATCTGCCGCCCGAACACCGGCAGCGCCTCGCGGATCGCCTCCACCGCGTAATCCGGCAGACACGACGCCAGATCCGTCAACGTCACCCCCGGCTTGTACGAAGGCTCCACGGCCCCCAGCGCCGTACTCGCGACCCCCGCCACGAAATCCCCAACCCTCTGCCCCGGCGCGAAATAGGTCTCGCCCCCGGCGGCGAACGCCCGCTCTTCCCAGTGCCGCTGCAGCGCGATCCCCGCCAGCGGCCCGCCCGGATAGTCCACCTCCGGCGTGATCCCCACCACGATCCCGGCGTTGGCGTTGCGCTCATTGCGCGAATACTGGCTCATGCCGTTTGTCACCACGCGGCCCGGTTCGGACGCCGCCGCCACCACCGTCCCGCCGGGACACATGCAGAAGCTGTAGACCGTCCGCCCGTTGGAACAGTGGTGCGACAGGCTGTAGTCCGCCGCCCCCAGGTCCGGATGCCCGGCGCAGGGCCCGAACCGCGCCTTGTCGATCCACGACTGCGGATGCTCGATGCGCAGCCCGATGGAGAAGGGCTTGGCCTCCATATACACGCCGCGCCCGTGCAGCATCTCGAACGTGTCCCGCGCCGAGTGCCCCACCGCCAGCACCACATGGTCGCTCTGAATGACCTCGCCTCCGGTCAGCACCACGCCCCGGATCGCGCCGCCCTCCAGCAGCACATCGTCCACCCGCGATCCGAACCGGTATTCCCCGCCCAGCCCCTCGATGGTCGCCCGCATCGCCTCCACCATCCCCACCAGGCGGAAGGTGCCGATATGCGGATGCGCCTCGGTCAGGATTTCCGGCGGCGCCCCGGCCTTGACGAACTCGGTCAGCACCTTGCGCCCCAGATGCCGGGGGTCCTTGATCTGGCTGTAGAGCTTGCCGTCGGAAAAGGTGCCCGCGCCCCCCTCGCCGAACTGCACGTTCGACTCCGGCTCCAGCACCCCGCGCCGCCACAGGCCCCAGGTGTCCTTAGTCCGCTCGCGCACCGCCTTGCCGCGGTCCAGGATGATCGGCCTAAGGCCCATCTGCGCCAGCACCAGCCCCGCGAACAGCCCGCACGGTCCGGCCCCGATCACCACCGGCCGCACGAACGCCGCCGGCGCCCGCGCCACGGGCCGGTACGCCGTATCCGGCGCCGCCCGCACCTGAGCCGAAGCTCCCAGCCGCGCCAGCACCCCGGCCTCGTCCGCCACCTCCGCGTCCACCGAATAGACCATCAGCACGGCGGACTTCTTCCGCGCATCATGCGCCCGCCGGACAACGGCGAAGGAGATCAGCTCGGAGTCGGGGATGGAGAGCCGCGCCAGCACCGCTTCCCGCAGCGCCTCAGGCGCATGGCCGAGCGGGAGCTTCAGTTCGGAAACGCGGAGCATACGAGCCTTCTAACGGCCCAAATCCCCCCCCGCTAGCGGGGGGGGCGGCCGCTCGCATACTAGCGGATCGAACGGCGCGGAGCGACCGAGGGGGCGTGCCGGGGTGGTCTGCACCCCTTGAAGTGATCCATCCCGGCTGTTGGTCTGCGGACCGTTTTTGGATGGAAGAGCGAGATGGGAAGCAAGCGTCACAAGC
>CAIYVC010000011.1 GCA_903929535.1 uncultured Caulobacteraceae bacterium
GACGCAGCAGGCGATGCAGTCGCCGCAGGCTCTGTCGGCGATGGCGGGGCCGAACAGCATGTCCTCGAGAGAGGTCTGGGACATCAGTAACCGGGCGGTAGATTGACGTCGGGGCCGGCGACGGCGCGGGCGTAGGGCGCATAGGCCTTGAGCCAGCGGCTCGCTTCGGCGGCCATCGTCGGACTGGCGTCAGCGGGGTGAAGCACGGCCATGGCGACCTGCTTGGGCGGATGGATCAGGGTCTTGAAGCCCTGCCAGTAGATGTAGATGGGCACGGGGCCGCGCGAGAGGCTCTGCACGACCCGGTCCAGCGCCGGCGACTTCAGGGTGGCCGGATCCTGGGAGGTCGAGACCAGATAGTAGATGTTGTCGAACACCCCGGAGGCAGGGCTGTCGACTTCGATGGTGATCATGGCGCCGCAACGGTCCGGGCGGGCCTCAGGCGGCATGCCGATGAGGCGCTTGTAGCCGCATTCGAAGCTTCGGCAGATCTCGGGGCGGCTGGCGTGGATGGCGCACCCGGTTCCGGTGCAGTTGGCGCACTGGGTGTCGACCGGCTTCTTCAGTTCCGGCGTATCGATGTGGGGGATCACGCAGCAGGCGATGCAGGTTCCGCAGGAGCGGTCGGCCTTGACCGTGCCGAGGAAGACTTCCTGGGGAGTCTGCAAGGCTATTCGCCCGCGTTGATACGCACCCAGCCGCCCGACCTGAGCACCTCGATGGGACGGTAGTTGGCCTTGTAGTCCATCTTGGGACTGCCCGGGACCCAGTAGCCCAGGTAGACGTAATCCAGCTCCGCCAGACGCGCCTGGACCACATGATCGAGGATGACGAAGGAGCCGAGGCTGCGGCGCGCCAGGGTGGGGTCGTAGAAGCTGTAGACCAGCGACAGGCCGTCGCCGAGGATATCCACCAGCACGCAAGCGAGGAGGTCGCCCGGGCCCCGGTCGCCCGAGGGCAGACGGTACTCGATCAGGTGGGTGCGGACGGCGGTGTCCTCGACCATGGCGACATAGTCGGGCCAGGTCATGTCGGCCATGCCGCCCTGGGCGTGGCGGGCCAGCAGGTAGCGGCGCAGCAGGTCGAACTGCTCCATCGTCGCCTCGGCTTCCACCAGATGGCGCGACAGGTCCTCGTTCTTGTCCAGCACGCGGCGCTGGGAGCGCGAGAAGGGATAGTCGGCGGCGGGGATGCGGGCGGAGATGCAGGCGTCGCAGGCCTCGCAGGCGGGGCGATAGGCGATGTTCTGCGAGCGGCGGAAGCCGACCTGGGTCAGGGCGTCGTTGACGCCGGGGCCGTCCGACAGGGGCAGGTGGGCGAACACCTTGCGCTCCTCGCGCCCAGGCAGGTAGGGGCACGGCGACGGGGCCGTGAGGAAGAACCTGAGCTGCCGCGGCGCGAAATGCTGGGTCACGGGACGGGCGGGTCCTGAACGCTCTGTTCGAATGGGCGGGGACTCAAGTGGACCCCTTATTCAAATTAGTGCGCATTCGACGGGGGCTTCGCAAGACGCCTGCGCCCCACAATTGCATTCAGGTCAGTGATTGGGCGGCAAAACCGGCGCTTCACGCAGCAGAACCAGCGCGATGCGGCGATTTCCCGCAAGGGTGGGGTCATCGGGATAGAGCGGGTCGGAGGCGGCCTTGCCGGACACCTGATAGATGCGGTCGGCTGCGACCCCGGCTTCCTGCAGGATCTGGCGCGAGGAGTCGGCGCGGGCGGCGGACAGCTGCCAGTCGGTGGCGGGGCGCGAGCCGTCGTCGCTGGCGCTGGTGTGGCCGGCGATGGTCAGGCGGTTGGGCAGCTGATTGACCACGCGCGAGACGGCCCGGAGCATGACCCTTGCGCGATCGTTGGGCTTGGAGGAGCCCTGCTCGAACATCGAGCGGCCTTCCTGGTCGATCAGCTGGATGCGCAGGCCCTCGGGGGTCTGGTCGATGAGGATCTGCTTGGACAGCTCGGCCAGCTCGGGAAGCTTCTGCATCGCCTGACGCAGGGATTCCGCGGCGCTCTGGAAGGCCTGATCCTCGCGCTTGGCCATGGCGTCCTTGACCGCCTGTTCGGAGGCGGACGTGGAGGAAGCCTGGGTGGAGGAGGGGCCTTGATCCTTGGTGTTCTGCGGGGCCTGGGGCGCGGTCTGCTCGACCACCTTGACCGAGCCTTCTCCCTTGACCCCTTCGTTGCCGAGCGAGGTGCCCGCCAGGATGCCGCCAGAGCCGGAGGTTGAGGCCGACACGCTGGCCGGGGCGAAATAGTCGGCGATGCCGCGCTTCTGTTCGGGCGAGGTGGTGTTGATCAGCCACATCAGCAGGAAGAAGGCCATCATCGCGGTCACGAAGTCAGCGTAGGCGACTTTCCAGGCGCCACCGTGGTGGCCGCCGCCGCCGCCCTTCTTGATCTTCTTGATGATGATCGGGCGTTCGCCGCCGCCGAATGCCATAGTGAGCCTTGCCTGGTTTGACCGCGCCCGACTCGGCGCATTAACCCTGATCGCCCTGCCAATCTCGGCGGCGGACGTTAAGATGTGGTTTTCCTTGTTAGGGGCGCGAATATGAAAGTGGCTTTCATCGGCCTGGGCGTGATGGGCTTCCCGATGGCCGGACATCTGGTCAAGGCAGGCCATGAGGTTTCGGTGTTCAACCGCAGCCACGCGAAGGCCGAGGCCTGGGCCAAGCTGCATGGCGGCCGGGCCGGAGCGACCATCGCCGAGGCGGTCAAGGACTGCGAGCTCGTCGCCTTGTGCGTGGGTAACGACGACGACGTGCGCGCGGTGCTGAAGGAGGTCCTGCCGGCCATGGCGGCGAACGGGATCGTGGTCGACCACACCACGGCCTCGGCCAAGCTGGCCAAGGAGGCGGCGGAGCAGGCTCGGGCGGTCGGGCGCTGGTTCGTCGACGCTCCGGTGTCAGGCGGCCAGGCAGGGGCCGAGAACGGCAAGCTGACGGTGATGGCGGGCGGCGATCAGGCGGCGTTCGACCGGGCGGAGCCGGTGCTGCAGGCCTATTCCAAGGCGATCAAGCGGATCGGCGGACCGGGCGCGGGCCAGCTGGCCAAGATGGTCAACCAGATCTGCATCGCCGGGGTGGTGCAGGGCATCGCCGAGGGCCTGCACTTCGCCAAGAACGCCGGCATCGACGAGCAGCTGGTGCTGGAGGCCATCTCGCAGGGGGCGGCTCAGTCCTGGCAGATGGAGAACCGCTGGAAGACGATGGGCGAGGGCAAGTACGACTTCGGCTTCGCCGTCGACTGGATGCGCAAGGACCTGGGCCTGACCCTGGACGAGGCGCGGGCCAACGGCTCCAGCCTGCAGCTGACCGCGCTGGTGGACCAGTTCTACGCCGAGGTGCAGCAGATGGGCGGCCGGCGCTGGGACACCTCCAGCCTGCTGGCGCGGTTGCAGAAGAAGGGCTGAGGATGGGGGCTCCCCCTGGCGGGGGAGCCAGCCACCGCTACTTGGTCAGGGTCGGCTTGCCGGGGACCGGCGGGACCTGGGACACGTTCAGGGTCATCGCCTGGAAGCTGTAGTAGCCGCACAGGCCGATCATATCCATGACGCCCTTGTCGCCATAGCGGGCCTGCGCCTTGGCGTAGGTCGCATCGAAGATGTGCTTGGTCTTCAACAGTTCGCTGACGAAGTCATAGACGATGGTCTCGTCGGCGGTCATGCCGGGCGGGCGCTGGCCGGCGGCGATGGCGTCGATCTTGGCCTGGGAGATGCCGCGCTCCAGGGCGATCGGCGCGTGGAACGACCATTCGTAGTTCTGCGACCACTCGCGGGAGATCACCAGGATCTCGAACTCGCTGAGGGTGGTGCCGATGGCCGAGCCGAAGCGCAGATAGTCGCCCAGCATGCGGGTGGGCACCGCCACGCGGGGGCTGTGCATCAGGGGCTCGAAGGGGCCGAACACCGGCTCCTTGCGCGCGGCCAGGAAGGCGTCGGCGGCGGCCTTCTGCTCGGCGTCATATTGGGCGGGCGGGATGGTGGCCAGGCGCTTCTGCTGCGCCAGGGCGGCGCCGGGCAGGGTCAGAGCCAGGGCGACGAGGCCCAGCGTGAGTTTCTTCGACAGCATGTTTCCTAGGTCCCCAGAAGCTTCGCCGCGCGCGGTGCGAAATACGTGATGATCCCCGCGCAGCCGGCGCGCTTGAAGCTTGTCAGGGTTTCCAGAATAGCCCGCTCTTCCTCCAGCCAGCCGTTTTGCGCGGCGGCCATCAGCATCGCGTACTCGCCCGACACCTGGTAGGCGAAGGTGGGCAGGGCGAAGGCTTCGACCACGCGCCGAACGATGTCAAGGTAAGGCAGGCCGGGCTTGACCATGACCATGTCGGCGCCCTCGGCGATGTCCATCGCAACCTCGCGCAGTGCCTCTTCGGTGTTGAACGGATCCATCTGATAGGTGCGCTTGTCGCCCTTCAACGCCTTGGCCGAGCCGATCGCCTCGCGGTAGGGGCCATAGAAGGCCGAGGCGTATTTGGCCGCGTAGGCCATGATCATCACGTCCTGATGGCCCGCGCCTTCCAGAGCCGCTCGGAGCGCGCCGACGCGACCGTCCATCATGTCTGAGGGGGCCAGGATGTCGGCGCCGGCCTCGGCCTGCATCAGCCCCTGTTCCACCAGCCGTTCGATGGTCGGGTCGTTGAGAATGCGGCCGTCCTCGATCAGGCCGTCGTGGCCGTGGTCGGTGAAGGGGTCCAGCGCCACATCGCACATGATGCCGACCTCGGGGGCGGCGTCCTTCATTGCTTTGACCGCGCGGGCGATCAGGCCGTTGGGGTCCGACGCCTGGGAACCGCGGGCGTCCTTCTTGTCGCCGTCGATGTAGGGGAAGATGGCGATGGCCGGGATGCCCAGGGCGCGGGCCTCCACGGCGGCCTTGGCGGCTTCGGATACGGAGAAGCGGTCGACGCCGGGCATGGAGGCGACGGGGATGCGGGCGTCCTTGCCGTCATGCACCACCATCGACCAGATCAGGTCGGAGGGCTGCAGGGTCGTCTCGCGCACCAGCCGGCGGATCCAATCCGCCTGGCGCAGGCGGCGCGGACGAAGGGCGGGGTATGCGGCGATAGGGGCCTTGGTCATGACGCCTCCGGATTTAGCCTAAGAGGCGCTGTGACCTATGGGGCGGCCGGATGCAAGCCGCAGCATGCCCCAGAGCGGTGTGACGATGCTCCAGAGGCCCGCCACGAGGATGGTGGCCATGGCCGCGTAGCTCTCCAGGACGGCGCGCGGATGCGGGCTGCGGCCAGGGGACCGGTAGTCCCAGCTGTAGAAGGCGGCGGGTTCGTCGGGATGGTAGGCGATCGTCTGGGCGTCCGGCGCTCGCGGGATCTGGTGGAAATGGTGGGGGACGAAGGGCTGGCGCCAGGCGTCGATCCAGGCGCTCGCGCCCAGCGCCAGGGCGGCGACGATGAGGGCCACGCTGATCCAGAAGATGCGGATCTGGAAGCGGTGATGGCTGCGGATCAGGGGCGAGGCGCCGTCACGGCGGGCGTAGGCGATCACCAACCCGAGAACCGCGCCGGTCCCCAGAGAGGGCAGGGCGCCCAGCAGAAGGAAGTAGGCGGTGAAGGCCATGCCGCGCGCGAAAGGCGTGGTGGTGGTCGGTGTCTGGGCAAACGAGGTTGGGGGAACGGCGGTCATGAGGTTATCCGGAGGGGCGCGCGTACTTAAGGTGCGCATGGTGCGCGCGATCCTCAAGCCATGTGCGAGTTGGTCGCGATTTTTGCGCTTAGCTTTGCCGCACGCTTGGCGCTAAAGGAGAACCCGGTCAGAGAAAATTTCGCCTTATCCGGATGGATTTTTGTCGATATTTGACCTGAATTGGGGTGCTATCTAGGGGTTGGAGTGGACTCGTCAACTCCGGCTGTGCAAAAAACGTGATAGGCCGGTCGCAGACCCGGCAGGGAAACGTCAATGGATTCTCGCGTTGATTACCAAGCCGCCTTCCACGACGCCGTCGAGAAGGTAAAGGCTGAAGGCCGCTACCGCGTTTTCGCCGATCTGAAGCGTATCCGCGGGCAGTTCCCGCGCGCGACCTGGACCAACGCCGACGGCGCCGAGCACGACGTCACGGTGTGGTGCTCCAACGACTATCTCGGCCAAGGCCAGAACCCCGTGGTCATCCAAGCCATGCATGACGCGATCGACGCGGTCGGCACCGGCTCGGGCGGCACCCGCAACATCTCCGGCACCACCCACCACCATGTGCAGTTGGAGGCCGAGCTGGCCGATCTGCACGGCAAGGAAGCGGCGCTGCTGTTCACCTCGGGCTATGTGTCCAATGAGGCGACCCTGGAAACCCTGCAGAAGATCCTGCCCGGCCTGGTGATCTTCTCCGACGCCCTGAACCACGCCTCGATGATCGCCGGCATCCGCCACGGCGGCTGCGAGAAGCACATCTTCCGTCACAACGACCTGGCGCACCTGGAAAGCCTGCTGCAGTCGTTCCCGGCCTCGACCCCCAAGCTGATCGCCTTCGAAAGCGTCTATTCGATGGACGGCGACATCGCCGACC
>CAIYVC010000012.1 GCA_903929535.1 uncultured Caulobacteraceae bacterium
AGGGAATTCCTGGCGATTCCCCCCACGAAAAGTTCCAGAATCCATTGAGCGACGACGACAGCATATCGACCCCGGAAGGCACCGAGGATCGGCGCGGCGGCATTGCCCCCATCGCCATCGAAGACGAGCTGAAACGCTCATATCTCGACTACGCCATGAGCGTGATCGTCTCGCGCGCCCTGCCGGACGCCCGGGACGGTCTGAAGCCCGTGCACCGGCGCATCCTGTTTTCGATGCACGAGCAGGGCTACGGCTTCAGCGGTTCCTACCGCAAATCGGCCCGCGTGGTCGGCGACGTGATCGGCAAGTATCACCCGCACGGCGACCAGGCGGTCTATTTCGCCATGGTGCGTATGGCTCAGTCGTTCTCGATGGGCTTGGTGCTGATCGACGGCCAGGGCAATTTCGGCTCGGTGGACGGCGATATGCCGGCGGCCATGCGCTACACCGAAGTGAAGATGCAGCGCTCGGCGGAGGCGCTGCTGGCCGACATCGAGAAGGACACGGTCGAGTTCCAGGACAATTACGACGGCTCGGAATCCGAGCCCACCGTCCTGCCCGCCCGCATCCCCAACCTGCTGGTCAACGGCGCCGGCGGCATCGCCGTGGGCATGGCCACCAACATCCCGCCGCACAATCTGGGCGAAGTGGTCGACGCCTGCCTGGCGGTGATCGACAATCCCGACATCCCGCTGGACGACCTTTTGGACATCGTGCCGGGTCCCGACTTCCCCACCGGCGGCGAGATCATCGGCCGCTCGGGCGCGCGCCAGGCGCTGATGACCGGGCGTGGCTCGGTGATCATGCGCGGCATCGCCAACATCGAAGAGGTCCGCAAGGACCGCGAAGCCATCGTCATCACCGCCATCCCCTATCAGGTGAACAAGGCCACCATGGTCGAGCGGATCGCCGATCTGGTGCGCGAGAAGCGCCTGGAAGGCATCTCCGACATCCGCGACGAGAGCGACCGTCAGGGCATGCGGGTTGTGGTCGAGCTGAAGCGCGACGCTTCGGCCGAGGTGCTGCTGAACCAGCTTTACCGCTTCACCGACCTGCAGACCTCGTTCGGGGTCAACATGCTGGCCCTGAACCGGGGCCGGCCGGTGCAGATGGGCCTGCGCGAGCTGATCGACTGCTTCGTGGAGTTCCGCGAAGAGGTCGTGGTCCGCCGCACCAAGTTCGACCTGACCAAGGCCCGCGACCGGGGCCATGTGCTGGTGGGCCTGGCCATCGCGGTGGCCAATATCGACGAATTCATCGCCATCATCCGCTCGTCCAAGGATCCGGCCGAGGCGCGCGAGCGTCTGCAGGCCAAGAACTGGCCGACGGGCGACATGCTGCCCCTGATCGCCCTGATCCAGGACCCGCGCACGACGGTGGTCGACGGCGACCATGTGCGTCTGTCGGACGAGCAGGCCCGCGCCATCCTGGCCCTGACCCTGTCGCGCCTGACCGGTCTCGGCCGTGAAGAAATCTTCGAGGAAGCCAAGACCCTGGCCGAAGCCATCGCCGGCTATCTGGAGATCCTCGGCTCGCGCGAGATGGTGCTGCAGATCATCCGCGACGAACTGCACGCGGTGCGCGACGCCTTCGCCATTCCCCGCCGGACCCAGATCACCGACGGCGGCGCCGACCTGGAAGACGAGGACCTGATCGTCCGCGAGGACATGGTCGTGACCGTCACCCACGGCGGCTACGTCAAGCGCACGCCCCTGACCACCTACCGGACCCAGGCGCGCGGCGGCAAAGGCCGCTCGGGCATGGCGACCAAGGAAGAGGATGCGGTGGTGCGGCTGTTCGTGGCCTCGACCCACGCGCCGATCCTGTTCTTCTCCTCCGAAGGCAAGGTCTACACCCTGAAGGTCTGGCGCCTGCCCATCGGCCTGCCCAATTCACGCGGCAAAGCGATGGTCAATCTGCTGCCGCTGGAGCCGGGCGAGACCATCACCTCGATCCTGACCGCGCCGGAAGACGAGGCCGCCTGGGACCGCCAGGACCTGATGTTCGCCACCCAGAGCGGAGGCGTTCGCCGCAACAAGCTGTCGGACTTCCAGCGGATCAACCGCACCGGCAAGATCGCCATGAAGCTGGACGAGGGCGACCATATCGTCGGCGTGTCGATCTGCACCGCCGACCAGGACGTGCTGCTGGCCACGGCGCTTGGCCGTTGCATCCGCTTCTCGGTCGACGAGGTGCGGGTGTTCGCCGGACGCGAGTCGACCGGCGTGCGCGGCGTGCGTCTGGGCGAAGAGGACAAGGTCATGTCGATGGCCATCCTCGAAAAAGTCGACGCCACGCCCGATGAACGACGCGCCTATATGAAGCACGCCGCGGCGTTGCGCCGGGCGACCGGCGAGGCGGTCGAGGACGCGGGCCCCGTCGCCGACGACGAAGACGCGGGCGAAACGACCGAGGAGGCTCTGTCGGAAGAGCGCCGGGTCGAGCTGGGCGCCGCCGAGCAATTCATCCTGACCGCGGACTCCGAAGGCTACGGCAAGCGCACCTCGGCGTTCGAGTACCGGCGCACCGGGCGCGGCGGCCAGGGCCTGCTGGCGCACGATCTGGCGCGGGGCGGCCACGTGGTGGCCCTGTTCCCGGTCGAGCATGGCGACCAGCTGATGATGGTGTCCGACCAGGGCCAGATTATCCGAGCGCCGGTCGACAAGATCCGTATCGCCGGGCGCAATACCCGCGGCGTGATCCTGTTCCGCACGGCCGAGGGCGAGCACGTCGTTTCGGTCGAACGGCTAGAAGGCGATGGCGAAGACGGCGATGTCGCGGTAGATGCCGATGACGGGGCCGGCGAAGACGGCGGCCCGGCGGAAGTCTAAGGCCTGGGGCGACAACCGATGATCAGGACCGGCATCTATCCCGGCACCTTCGACCCCATCACCAACGGTCACATCGACATCGTCGCGCGCGCGGCGAAGCTGGTGGACCGGCTGGTGATCGGGGTGGCCATCAGCCACGGCAAGGGGCCGACCTTCTCGCTTGAGGAACGGGTCGCCATCGTCAAGGAAGAGACGGCGCACCTGACCGGCGGCGCCGAGATCGTCGTCCAGCCCTACGAAAACCTGTTGATGCATTTCGCCGAGGAGCTGGGCGCCTCGGTGATCATCCGCGGCCTGCGCGCCGTGGCCGACTTCGAGTACGAGTTCCAGATGACGGCGATGAACCAGCAGCTCAATCGTCAGATCGAGACGGTGTTCCTGATGGCCGATCCGCATCACCAGGCCATCGCCGCCCGGCTGGTCAAGGAAATCGCCAAGCTCGGCGGAGATATCTCCAGCTTCGTCACCCCCGGCGTCGCCGCCCGTCTGATGGCCAAGGTCAGCCGCGCTTAGAATAAGGTCCCGTATCCCGTGAAATCCTATCCGGTACTGGCGGCTGTGTGCGCCGCGGCTGTCACGCTCTTCATCGCGCCGGGGCCCTGCTCGGCCCAGGCCAGGAAAGACGCCGCTCCGCCGACGGAAGCGGACTTTCGCACGGTCGATCCCGAGAATGTGTTGGTGATCACAACCACTCAGGGGCCCGTCTATGTCGAGATGATCCCTGAAGTGGCTCAGGCCACCGTGACGCGGATCAAGGAGCTGGCGCGCGAGAAGTTCTACGACGGTCTGACCTTTCACCGGGTGATCGAGAAGTTCATGGCCCAGGGCGGCGATCCCAAGGGCGACGGCTCTGGCGGATCGCCCAAGCCCAATGTGCCGGGCGAATTCATCTGGAAGCGCGGGCCGGAGACTCCCTTCGTGCGGGTCAAGGCGCTGGGCGGGATCGAGGACGGCTTCGTCAAGTCGCTGCCGGTGCGCACCCAGAACACCGGCCTGATGATCATGACCGCCGACGGCAAGGTTCAGGCCTGGGGCCTGTGGTGCAAGGGCGTGGCCGGCTTCGCCCGCGCCAACGAGCCCGACTCCGGCAACAGCCAGTATTTCCTGATGAACGACTTCTCCGACGCCTTGGAGCGCAGCTACACCGCCTGGGGCCGGGTGCTGGTGGGCCAGAACGTGGTCAAGGTGCTGAAGCAGGGCGAACCGCCGCCGGTTCCGGACAAGATGACCACGGTCCGGATTCTGGCTGACCTGCCCGCCGCGGGCCGTCCCAAGGTCAAGGTGCTCGACACCCAGGGCGCCTATTTCAAGACCCTGTCGGCCAATGCGAACTCGGTCTGCGACATCGAGCTGCCAGCCAAGCTGGAATAGCCGCCTCGGTTTTCGGGGCGACAGCCGGCTCACTGATGGTTAGAACGCCGCCCTGCACCAGAGCGGGATGCGAAAAAGTGGGTACCGGTTTTTCGCATCAATCCCGCTCTGATTTTTGGAATCGATCACGTCTTATGATTTTGGATGGCTCCATCCAAAATCATCGTGATCTTGGAAAGGGAGCGCCGCCATGGCCGATCCGGAAAACACTCTCGTCCTCACCCTCGACACCGGGCCGGTGACCATCGCCCTGCGCCCCGATCTGGCTCCGGGCCATGTGGAACGCATCAAGGAACTGGCGCGCGAAGGCTTTTACGACGGCGTCGTCTTCCACCGCGTGATCCCCGGCTTTATGGCCCAGGGCGGTGATCCGACCGGCACCGGCATGGGAGGCTCCAAGAAGGCCAACCTGAAGGCCGAATTCTCCGACGAGTCGCACGTGCGTGGCGTCTGCTCGATGGCCCGCTCGTCCAACCCGAACTCGGCCAACAGCCAGTTCTTCATCGTGTTCGACGACGCCACCTTCCTGGACAACCAGTACACGGTGTGGGGCCAGGTGACCGAGGGCATGGACAACGTCGACGCCCTGCCCAAGGGCGAGCCCCCGCGCGCACCGGGCAAGATCGTCACGGCGCGGATCGCGGCGGACGTCTGATCCTGGTTCAGCCAGGGTAGGGGCGGCCATGCGCCTGTCCGACTTCGACTTCGACTTGCCGGAGGACCGCATCGCTCTGCGGCCTGCCGAGCCGCGCGACAGTGCGCGGATGCTGGTCGTGTCGGATCAGGGCCTGGAGGACCGGCGGGTCAGCGACCTGCCGGACCTGCTGCGGGCGGGCGATCTTTTGGTGTTCAACGACACGAGAGTGATCCCGGCGCGGCTGAACGGGGTGCGCACGCGCGGGGAAAACGTGTGCCGGGTGGAAGCGACCCTGCTGAAGCGGCTGTCGCCCAGCCGCTGGACAGCCTTCATGAAGCCCGGCAAGCGGCTGAAGCCCGGCGACCGGGTGCGGTTCGGTGAGGCTGAAGACCGCGCCTGCCTGCTCGGCGCGCTGGACGCCACGGTGATCGACAAGGCCGAGGACGGGGGCGAGATCACGCTGGGGTTCGATCTCGGCGGCCCTGACCTCGACGCCGCCATCGCCGAGCGCGGGCTGATGCCCCTGCCGCCCTACATCGCCGCCAAGCGGCCCGAGGACGACCGCGACCGCGCCGACTACCAGACCGTCTACGCCCGCGCCGACGGCTCGGTGGCGGCGCCGACCGCCGGCCTGCACTTCACGCCGGGCCTGCTGCAGGCGCTGAAGGATCGGGGCGTGGGCGCGGCCTTCGTCACACTGCATGTTGGCGCAGGGACCTTCTTGCCGGTGAAGACCGACGAGGTCTCCGAGCACCGGATGCACGCGGAATACGGCGAGGTGTCCGCCGAGACGGTCGAAGCGATCAAGGCCGCCAAGGCGGCGGGCGGGCGGGTGATCTGCGTGGGCACGACCTCGCTGAGGCTTGTCGAGTCGGCGGCCGCGTCCGGGGTGTTGAACCCCTTCGCTGCAGAGACTGCGATCTTCATCACGCCGGGCTACAGGTTCGCGGTGGCGGACGGGCTGATGACCAACTTCCACCTGCCCAAGTCGACGCTGTTCATGCTGGTCTGCGCTCTAGCGGGGGAGGCGCGGATGAAGGCGGCCTACGCCCACGCCATCGAGACCGGCTACCGCTTCTATTCCTACGGCGACAGCTCGCTGTTATGGCGGGCGGCATGACGGCTCCTGCATTCCAGATCAGCGCCACCGACGGTGCCGCACGTACAGGGGTGCTGAAGACCGCGCGAGGCGACATCCGCACGCCCGCCTTCATGCCGGTGGGCACGGCGGCGACGGTCAAGGCGCTGACGGTGGATCAGGTGCGCTCGACGGGCGCGGACATCATCCTGGGCAACACCTATCACCTGATGCTCCGGCCCGGCGCGGAGCGGGTGGCGCGGCTGGGCGGGCTGCACGAGTTCATGCGCTGGCCGCACCCGATCCTGACCGACAGCGGCGGCTTCCAGGTCATGTCCCTGTCCAAGATCGCCAAGGTGACCGAGCAGGGCGTCACCTTTCAGAGCCATATCGACGGCTCCAAGCACAGTCTGACGCCGGAACGGTCGATCGAGATCCAGGCCGATCTGCTGGGCTCGGACATCGTCATGCAGCTGGATGAGTGCGTCTCTTGGCCGGCGGAGGAGAGCCGGGCGCGCGCCGCCATGGAGCTGTCCGCCCGCTGGGGTGAGCGCAGCAAGGCCGCGTTCGGCGAACGCCCAGCCCAGGCCCTGTTCGGCATCCAGCAGGGCTCGACCTTCCGGGCCCTGCGCAAAGAGTCCGCCGAACGGCTGATCGAGACCGGCTACGACGGCTACGCCATCGGCGGCCTGGCTGTGGGCGAGGGGCATGAGGCGATGTGCGAAGTGCTCGACTACGCAACCGGCATGCTGCCCGCCGACCGTCCCCGCTATCTGATGGGGGTCGGCAAGCCGGTGGACCTGGTGGAGGCGGTGGCGCGGGGGGTCGACATGTTCGACTGCGTGCTGCCGACGCGCTCGGGGCGTCACGGCCAGGCCTGGACCTGGGGCGGCTCGATCAATCTGAAGAACGCCCGTTTCGCCGAGGACAAGACGCCGCTGGACGCCCTGAGCGAGTGCCCAGCAAGCCGCGACTATTCAAAGGCTTATCTGCATCATTTGATAAAGGCCGAGGAGATCCTCGGGCAGGTGCTTTTGTCCTGGCACAACATCGCCTTCTACCAGCAGCTGACGGCCGCCATGCGCGCGGCGATCAGCGAAGGGCGGTTCGAAGCGTTCCGGCGAGACTTCCACGCCGGGCTGGAGGACTAGCCTCCGGCGACGCTGGACGGCGTGTGCGGCGGGGCGGGGAACAGGTAGACCGGCTGGGCGGGGCCCAGGGTGACGCAGCCTTCAGACTGGGCGAGGCCCTTCAGATAGGCGCGGCGGACCTGGCCGGCGCTGACGGCGGAGGTGACCAGGCGCGAATGCTGCTCGGCGCCGGTCATGTAGCGGACCCAGCTGCGCATGGGGATCCAGCCTTCGGTGATGTCCTTCATCGCCCGCGCGCCGGCGTTCAGGGTGAAGGTCTCGCCCTGGTCCATGCGGCTTTTCTTCTGCTTGGCGATGTCGATGTCGGGACCCAGCGCATCGTCCAGGCGGGCCAGTTCGACGCCGAGGGTCTCGCAGCCGACAGGCGCGGGGCGGGCGTAGGGATCGCTGGAGGCTTCCAGCAGGACGCCGGGGATCTTGCTGCGCACGAGGTTGAAGTCTTCGAAGGGTGCGTGGGCGGCGGCGTTCATGCCCTGCTTGGCGGTCGATTGGGCGGTCTGAAAGTTGGAATTGGTCGACGTGGAGGCGCAGCCGGCGGCGATCAGCGGCAAAAGGATCAGCAAGGACAGGCGGGTGCGCACGTGGCGATAACTCGTCAGATCGGTCATTGGGTCCCAGTCTCGCCTTTCCTGCTTGTTCGGTCCAGGGCCTCCGCATATGGTCCGCGCCGCTTCGGCCCCCCGGGTCGCGGCGGGCCGGTAGCTCAGCGGTAGAGCATTCGACTTTTAATCGAATGGTCGTGGGTTCGATCCCCACCCGGCCTACCAACTTCCAAACAGACAGAATCGACGCGCACACTCTCCACACCGTTCATGGTTCTTGGTTGACGCCGCCGCAGGGCGAGCCTCCCCAAGCGCAGTCCAGGGCGAAGGATGCAACCGACCCAATGAGTCCGGCTGAGTTAGCGGCGAAGGGTGCGGAGCTGGCCAGAGAAGGTCGGCATGGCGAGGCTTGCAACGCCTTCATCGCGGCCATGTCCGGCGGCGTCGAGTCGCCCGGCATCTGGTTTGGGCTGGCGCAATCGATGGGCCAGCTTGCCTTCACTGCTCCAGACCCAGCGGTGCACGAATGGCTTCGGCGGATGGCGGGGCAGACCTGCCTGCCTTATCCAATGATCTATCCTCCGGTGATGCGCTATCTGGCGCTGGATCCCGCGTTCGGCGCTCTTTGGCGGCGCGGGCACGACCTCGACTTCGAGTTTCAGCCTTCGGACCTCACTGTCCTGGATGATCCGCTCTTCGCCGCCTTCGCGGCCTGTGGCCCCACGGTGGCGCCGCCGCTCGAACGGCTACTGACCGGGGTACGCCGAACGCTTCTGGGGCAGAGTGACGGGCGGGAAGCGCTGCGCTGCGCAGTGGCCCGGGCGGCCTGGGCGAGCGAATACGCCTTCGCCGAGTCGCCGGCGGAAACCGCGGCGGTCGATGCGCTCAGCGAGCGGATCGCGCGCACAGGTCAGGTCACGTTCAACGACCTCGCCAACTACGCCGCCTACCGCCGTTTGCATGAGGCGCCCTGGGCGCCTCAGCTGCCGACGGACGGTTGGCAGGGGCCGTTCGAAGACCTGATCCGCCTGGCCCTGCGCGAGCCGCTGACCGAGCGGGAGCTTGGCGCTTCCATTGCCGACATCACGCCGTTTGATGATGCAGTCTCCGTGGCCGTACAGGCGCAGTACGAGGCGAATCCTTATCCCCGCTGGGTCATGAGGGCGCCGTACCGCCCCGAGCCGCTTCCCGAGACCATACGGACACTGCATCCCAACGCGCCGCTGGCGGGTGTGCGATGGTCGGAACGGCCGGACATTCTGATCGCGGGGTGCGGCACGGGCATCCAGGCGATCGAAGCCGCTCAGCGCCACCCTTCAGGGTCCATCCTGGCGGTCGATCTCAGCCGGGCCAGCCTTGGCTACGCAAAGCGAAAGACGTTGGAGGCGGGAATTGCGAACATCGTCTTCGCGCGCGGCGACATCAATGTGCTGGACCTGGGGGAGAACAGGTTCGACCTAGTGGAAGCCGCCGGGGTGCTGCACCACATGGGCGATCCCGTCGCCGGCTGGCGCAAGCTGGCGGGCATGGTCAAGCCGGGCGGCCTGATGTTCATCGGTCTCTACAGCCGCACAGCGCGGCGCTGGCTCAACGATATCCGGGCCAGGTTCGGACAGCTGGCGACAGCCGAGGATATTCGGAGTTTCCGCCATACAATCATGTCGCAGGCCGAGCCCAGTCCGCTGTTGAAGGTGTCGGATTTCTATTCGCTGAGCGAGTGCCGCGATCTGGTTTTCCACGTCCAGGAAACCCAGTTCGATCTGCCGCAGATCGAGGCCGCCCTATCGGACCTGGGTTTGAGATTCCTGGGTTTTGCCCTTCCGCCGGACAAGCTGGCTGAATACGACGCCCGCTTTCCCAACGATCCGGCCCGGACCGATCTGTCGCGATGGGCCCAACTCGAGCGCGACCAGTCGGACCTTTTCATCGGCATGTACCAATTCTGGGTGATGAAAGAGGCCTGACGCTCAACCCAGGTCTCCGCAGAACTTTCGGGCCACCGGAGCGTTCGCCCGCAGGTCCGATCCGCGCGCTTGTTCGCAGGCGCGAAGCCGCCTATTTTCCGCCGCTCCGACAGGTTGCCGAACCGAGGGCATGACAGCACCGACCCGCCATTATCTGGATTTCGAACGGCCCATCGCGGAGCTCGAAGCCAAGATCGACGAACTGTCCAAGCTGTCCGAGGCCGCCGGCGCCGGCGCCATGGATGGCGAGATGGAGACCATGCGCCTGCGCGCCGGTCAGCTCCGCCGCGAGGCCTATGCCAATCTGGACGCCTGGCAGAAGACTCAGGTCGCGCGCCATCCCCAGCGTCCGCACTTCGTCGACTATCTGGGCAGGCTGATCGACGAGTTCGTGGAGCTGCGCGGCGACCGCAAGTTCGCCGACGACCAGGCCATCGTGGGCGGCCTCGGGCGCTTCCGGGGCCAGGCCGTGGTGGTCATGGGCCATGAGAAGGGCGCCGACACCACCAGCCGCCTGCGCCACAACTTCGGCATGGCCCGGCCCGAAGGCTACCGCAAGGCGGTGCGGCTGATGGACATGGCCGAACAGTTCAACCTGCCGGTGCTGACCTTCGTCGACACGGCGGGCGCCTATCCCGGGGTGGGCGCCGAGGAGCGCGGCCAGTCCGAGGCCATCGCCCGCTCGACCGAACGCGGCCTGACGCTCGGCGTGCCCTCGATCGCCACGGTGACGGGCGAGGGCGGTTCGGGCGGCGCCATCGCCCTGGCCGCCGCCAACCGGGTGCTGATCCTGGAACATTCGATCTATTCGGTGATCTCGCCGGAAGGCTGCGCCTCGATCCTGTGGCGCGACGGGGCGCGGGCCAAGGACGCCGCCGAGGCCATGAAGATCACCGCCGAGGATCTGATCGCCCTGAAGATCGTCGACCGGATCGTGCCGGAGCCCGCAGGCGGCGCCCATTCCGATCCCGGCGCGGCGATCAAGGCGGTGGGCGACGCGATCGAGGACGAGCTGCATAAGCTGTCCAACCTCGGTCCCGACGAGCTGCGCAAGCAACGGGCCGACCGTTTCTACGCCATCGGCCGGGCGGGGCTGGCCTGACCCCTTCGATGTCGCCCGCCGATCAGGCCATGGCCGACGCCCTGCGCACCCAGATCGGCTGGTGCCGCGAGAACCACGACGACGCCCATTTCACAGCCGATATCATTGCCGCCGTCTTGCGCGACTTCGAGGCCGGCGGCGTCTGGCGCACCCTGCTCGGCGACTGGCCCACAGACCCGATCGCGGACGCCGTGATGGTGCGGGCCGCGGGCGGCGTCCACCGCCTGGCGCTGAAGGGCGTCGAGCCGTTCAAGAGCGTCTACGCGCGCTTGGACCGCGACCCGGCTGTGCTGGATGACGTGGTGCGCGCGGCGGGCCTGTGGCCCGAAATGGCGTATTGGATCAGCGGCCCGCCGCAGACCAACGAGGTCATGCGCTCGGCGGCCCTGCTGCCCGGCTTCCTGGAGATCGCCAAAGCGCAGGGGCTGCCCCTGCGGATGCTGGAGATGGGCTGCAGCGGCGGGTTGAACCTATGGTGGGACCGTTATCGTTATCAGCTCGGAGACACCGTCTGGGGCCCCGAGGACTCGCCCGTGCGCCTGGAGCCGCGCTGGGATGGGCCTTCGCCGCAGGTGGTTCCCCTGACCGTCGCCTCGCGCCAGGGCGCTGACAGGCTGCCGGTGGATCTGTCTGATCCCGAGCAGCGTTTCCGCCTGTTGTCCTATGTCTGGGCTGATCAGGCAGTCCGCGTGGCGCGGGTGCGCGGGGCGCTGGAGCTGGCCCGCCAGTCTCCGCCGCCGGTGGTCGAGGCCGACGCCGCCGACTGGGTGGAGGCGCAGTTGGCGCAGCTGCCGCGCGGAACCACGACGGTGCTCTACCACTCGTACGTGTGGATGTACCTGCCCCAGGCGAGCAAGGCCCGTATCCGCGCGGCCCTGGCCCAGGCGGGAGAGCAGACCGATGACCAGACGGGTCTGGCCTGGCTGTCGTTCGAGAGCGTGGACGGCGCGGAGCTGACCGAGCTGGCCCTGACCCTCTGGCCCGGCGGAGAACGGCGGCGGCTGGCGCTGGCCCATCCGCACGGACGCTGGATCAAATGGGTCGGCTAGGGTTGGCTTTGCGGCAGGAATGACTAGCTAGACGCTACCGCTTTATCGGAGACCGTCGCCTTGTCCTCCCCCCAGCTTCTGACGCCGTTCAAGATCCGCGACCTGACCCTGAAGAACCGGGTCGTGATCTCGCCCATGTGCCAGTATAGCGCCGTCGATGGGGTGGTGAACGATTGGCACCTGGTTCACCTGGGCCGCTTCGCCCTGGGCGGGGCCGGGCTGGTGATCGTGGAGGCGACCGGGGTCGAGGCGCGCGGGCGGATCAGCCCCGGCGACGTGGGGCTCTGGAACGACGAGCAGGCGAGGGCGCTGGCCCGGATCGCCGACTTCCTGAAGGCCAACGGCGCCGCCGCCGGTATTCAGCTGGCTCACGCGGGCCGCAAGGGCTCCACCAAGCGGCCCTGGGACGGCGGGGCGGAGCTGGACGCGGCAGACGCGGCCAAGGGCGAGGCGGCCTGGGAGACGGTCGCGCCGAGCGCCATCAAGTTCGCCGACCCTTATCCCATGCCCAAGGCCATGAGCACCGCCGACATGGCCGAGGTGATCGTCGCCTTCCGCGAGGCCACGCGCCGCGCCTATGACGCCGGGTTCGACGTGGTGGAGGTGCACGCCGCGCACGGCTATCTGCTGCACGAGTTTCTCTCGCCCCTGTCCAACCGGCGCACGGACGCCTACGGCGGCGACCGCGAGGGGCGGATGCGCTTCCCGCTGGAGGTGATCGAGACCGTCCGCGCCGTCTGGCCGATGAACAAGGCGCTGTTCCTGCGGGTCTCGACGGTGGACCACCTGGAGGGCGGGCTGACGGTGGAGGACACCGTCGCCTTCGCCAAGGCGGCCAAGGCCCTGGGGGTCGATGTGGTCGACTGCTCGTCCGGCGGCAACATCACCACGCCGCCGCCGCTGTTCCCCGGCTATCAGGTCCAGTACGCCGAGGCGGTGCGAAAGGAAGCGGGCGTCGCGACCATGGCCGTGGGCCTGATCCTGGACGCCAAGCTGGCCGAGGAGATCGTCGCCGGCGGCAAGGCCGACCTCGTGGCCCTGGCTCGCCCGGCGCTGGACGACCCCAACTTCGCCATCCACGCCGTAGGGACGCTGACCGGCGCGGCGGACTACGGCTTCGCGCCGCTACCGGCCAAGAGCGGACTGGACCGGCTGGCGCAGAGCCTCAGGCACATGACGAAGGGCTAGGGCCCTAGACCAGCGCGCCGTGGCAGTGCTTGAACTTCTTGCCTGAGCCGCAGGGGCAGGGGCCGTTGCGGCTGGTCTGTTCCCAACCGGCGGGCAGGGCGCTCAGCGGCAGGGCCTGGCGTTCCTCGGGCGAGACATTGTCGGGGATGCCGGTGATGGCGGGATTGTAGACGCCCCGCTCGTTGTTGCCGGTCTCCGGGTCCATGTGGGTTTCGATCAGCGGACCCTCGACGTTGGGCGGGGCCGGCTCCTCGAACTGGAACTCCACCGTCATCAGCCAGCGGGTCACGTTCTGGCGCAGATCCACCAGCAGCTTCTCGAACAGGGAGAAGGCCTCGGTCTTGTACTCATTGAGCGGATCGCGCTGGCCATAGCCGCGCAGGCCGATGACGTTGCGCAGGTGGTCCAGGTGCATCAGGTGCTCGCGCCACTGAAGATCGACCATCTGCAGCAGGAAGTTCTTCTCGACCTGGCGCATGTAGTCCGCGCCGATGGAGGCGACCCGTTGCTCGGCCAGGGCGTCGGAGGCGGCGGTGATGCGCTCAACGAATTCCTCGTTGGCGATGCCCTCCTCGGCGGCCCATTCGGCCAGGGGCAGCTCCAGGCCGAGCAGCGAGCGGACGCGCTCGTCCAAGCCCTCGATGTCCCACTGCTCGGCATAGGCTTTGGGTGGCAGGAAGCGGTCGACCAGATCGATGACAGTGTCGCGGCGCATCTCGGTGATGATTTCCGAGAGGTCGGTCTCGTCCATGAACTCCTGGCGCTGCTCGAACACGGCCTTGCGCTGGTCGTTGACGACGTCGTCGTACTTCAGGAGGTTCTTGCGGATCTCGTAGTTGCGCTGCTCGACCTTGCGCTGGGCGGTGGCGATGGCGCTGTTCA
>CAIYVC010000013.1 GCA_903929535.1 uncultured Caulobacteraceae bacterium
CGATTACGTCCACCGCATCGGCCGCACCGGCCGCGCCGGCAAGACCGGCCAGACCTTCATGCTGGTCACGCCCAACGACGGCCGTCAGCTGGACAAGGTGCTGAAGCTGATCGGCAAGACGCCTAATGAGCTGACCCTCGACATCGACTTCAGCGAGATCAAGAGCGAGCCGCGCGAGAGCAGCCGTTCAGGCCGTGGCCGCCCCGGCGAAAGCCGAGGCCGCGAGCGTGATCGCGGTCGGGACCGCAAGCCGCCTCAGGTCAAGCCCGAGGATGAGGCGCCGCGCGAACCCTTTGTCGCCACCGAAACCCGAGCCGAGGCGCCTGCGCCGGTTCAAGAGCCGGTCCGCGCTGAGCGGGCCGAACGCGCTCCTCGCCCCGAACGGGCGCCGCGTGAACCGCGCCCGGAACGTGCTGAGCGCCCTGTCCGCGCCGAACCTGTGGAAGCCGCCGAAGCGCCCTCGCACCGCGAGCGGCGTCCGGAACGCGGCCGTTCGGAAAATCGCTCGGAAGCCCCGCGCCGTGACGCCCCGCGTGACCGGGACGACGACCGCAACGAACGCGGCGTGGTGGGTTTCGGCTCGGACGTACCCGCCTTCCTGCAGCAGGCGCCGCCGAAGCGTTAGGCGCTGAAGCAAGGGATTGAGGAAGGCGATTGCCGCCTTCACTCGCCCAACACGCGAGCGATACAGGCGTTCTACACTTTCTACGTCTGCAACCGCTCTGCAGAACTTGGCTTTAACTGGAATTTTAGGTGTGTCTGCGACATTCCGGCACACGGTCCGATGAGGACCGGAATGTCAGGAGCCGGGCGTGGACCACTCACCGGAATTCGAAGCTGTCCTGCGCGGACCCGACGCCTACCGGCTCGCCCGCGGCGCCCTGGATATGATGGTCCGCCACAAGGTCTGGCCGACCCCGCTCAATTACGAACTGTGGCTGCACTACGCCGCCGACCGCAATTCGCCCCTGGCCCATGAGATCGACCGCCTGATTGCGGCCAACGAGCCCTTCACCGAAGCCGCCTGCGAGGCGCTGGCCGCGGCCTTCCTGCCCAAGGTCAAGCTGAACGAACAGATCCGCGACGCCGGGGATCAGTTGAGCCGCGAATTGGATACCGTGTCGCGCGCCATCCTCGCCGCCCAGCAGTCCAGCCAAGCCTATGGCGCGACCCTGAAGGACGCCTCCAGCGAGCTGGCCCAGAAGCCGGACCCCGCCACCCTCAGCCACCTCGTCACCGGCCTCAGCGACGCCACGCGCCAGGTCTAGGAAGAGAACAAGGTCCTGCAGAAGCAGCTGCAGGAATCGACCAAGGAAGTGCACCAGCTGCGCGACCACCTGGCCCAGGTGCGCCGCGACGCCACCACCGACGCCCTGACCAACCTCGGCAACCGCAAGGCTTTCGACACCGAACTGCGCCGCGCCCACGAGGCGGCCGAGCGCTCGGGCGAGGTTCTGGCCCTGGCGGTGGTGGATATCGACCATTTCAAGCGGTTCAACGACACCTGGGGCCACCAGACCGGCGATCAGGTGCTGCGCTATGTGGCCAGCGTCCTGGCCCGCGTCGGCGCCCCTCCCCGCTTCGCCGCCCGCTACGGCGGCGAGGAATTCGCCTTGATCTTCCCCGGCGAAACCGCCGAGAGCGTGCACACCCTGCTCAGCGATACGCTGAAGGAGATCGCCTCACGCGCCCTGCGCCGGCGTTCGACCAATGAGGAACTGGGCGCCATCACCGTTTCGGCGGGCGTGGCCGAGCTGAAGAACCGGGAAACGGCCCATACCCTGCTGGAACGGGCCGACGCGGCCCTTTACGCCTCCAAGCACGCCGGCCGCAACCGGGTGACCAACGCCGAAACGCACGCTGGGGTGGCGGCGGCCTAGGCTTCCGTCGCCGGAATGATCGTCACGCTCTCGCCGCAGCCGCAGGCGTCGGTCTCGTTGGGATTGCGGAAGACGAACTTGGACGCCAGCTTGGTGCTCTCGTAGTCGATCACCGTGCCCAGCAGGAACAGCACCGCCTGGGGCTCGATCAGCACCTTGACGCCCTTGTCCTCGACGGTTTCGTCCAGAGGCCCCGCCTCAGCGGCGTACTCCATGACGTATTCCTGACCGGCGCAGCCGCCGTTCTTCACGCCCACGCGCAGACCCGCATAGGGCTTATCCGCCTTGGCCATGATCTCACGTACGCGTTCGGCGGCGGCTTCGGTGAGGCTGACCACCTTCGGGCGCGGGCGGCGGGGGCGGAACTGGATTTGCGGTTCGCCAGAAGAATTAGGGGGGGGAGCCTGCATGTCGCTACTCAAAACATGTTCAGTTGCAGCTTGGCTTCGTCGGACATCCGCGACGGGTCCCAAGCGGGATCGAAGACCAGACTGACGTCGCAGGACTTGATGCCCTCGATCTTCATGATCGCTTCCTGCACCCAGCCCGGCATCTCGCCGGCCACCGGGCAGCCCGGTGCGGTCAGGGTCATGTCGATGGCCACATCGCGCTCGTCGGACACGTCCACCTTGTAGATGAGACCCAGCTCATAGATGTCGACCGGGATCTCCGGGTCATAGACCGTCTTCAGCTGCTCGATCAGCCGATCGGTCAGGGCGTCGAGCTCAGCCTGGGCCAGCGCGCTCTGATCGGTGTTCTGATTGGGGGCCGCGTCGTCCATTAGGCGAAGAATCCCTGGGCTTTGATGAGGGCGTCGACGAACGAGTCGGCTTCCTCAAGGGTATTATATAGGGCGAAGGAGGCTCGTGCGCTCGAGGTCAGGCCAAATCGGCTCATCAGCGGCTCGGCGCAGTGGGTGCCGGCGCGCACCGCCACCCCGTAACGGTCCAGAATCTGGGCCACGTCGTGAGCGTGGGCGCCCGCCACGGTGAAGGAGAAGATGGCGCCCTTGCCCGGCGCCGTGCCGATCTCGGTCAGCCAATTGGCGCCGCTCAGTCCGGTCTTCACGCGCTCGTAGAGGGCGTGCTCGTGCCGGGCAATGGCGGCGCGGTCGAATTGCTCGAGCCAGTCGATAGCGGCGCCCAGGCCGATGGCCTCGACGATGGCCGGGGTGCCGGCCTCGAAACGGTGCG
Source organism: uncultured Caulobacteraceae bacterium (assembly GCA_903929535.1). GTDB lineage: Bacteria > Pseudomonadota > Alphaproteobacteria > Caulobacterales > Caulobacteraceae > BOG-938. Next base: position 3,074 of record CAIYVC010000013.1, read on the forward strand.
GCGGATCGGCATAGGTGATCCGGTCCATCGACACTGAACCGATCATCTCCCCGCCGCCCTGGTAGGGTGGCAGCTCGGCCAGGCGCTCGGCCTTGCCGTAGAGGACGCCGATACCGGTGGGGCCATAGAGCTTGTGGCCGCTGAAGACATAGAAATCGACGTCCAGCGCCTGCACGTCCACCGCGCCGTGAACGATGGCCTGGGCCCCGTCCAGCAGCACCGGGGCGCCGACCGCGTGGGCCGCGGCGATGATCTCGTCCACCGGGTTGATGGTGCCCAGCACGTTGGACATGTGGGTGACGGCGACCATCTTGGTGCGCGGGCCCAGCAGGGCGCGGTAGGCGTCCATATCCAGCCGCCCGTCGTCCAGCACCGGGATGAACTTCAGGGTCACGCCCAGCCGCTCGCGCAGGAAATGCCAGGGGATGATGTTGGCGTGATGCTCCATCTCGGAGATCACGATCTGGTCGCCGGTCTTCAGACCGAGGCCATAAGACGAGGCCACCAGGTTGATCGCCTCGGTGGCGCCCTTGGTGAACACCACCTCGTTGACGCTGGGCGCATTGATGAAGCGGCGCACGCTCTCGCGGGCCTGCTCGTAGGCATCGGTGGTCTCGTTGGCCAGGGTGTGCAGGCCCCGGTGGACGTTGGCGTAGGACGTCCGCATCACGCCCGACATGGCGTCGATGACCTGGCGCGGCTTTTGGGCCGAGGCGCCAGAATCCAGATAGATCAAGGGCTTGCCGTTGACTTCTCGCTCCAGGACCGGGAAGTCGGCGCGCGCCTTATGGACGTCGAAACTCACGACAGCCCCCGCAGCCGATCGGCGACCCAGGCGCGCACGGCGTCCCGCGCCGGCTCGTGCTCGATCCGATCCACCACCTCGCCGACGAAGGCTTCCATTAGCAGGGCGCGGGCCTCCGCCTCGGGAATGCCGCGCGAGCGGATGTAGAACAGGGCGTCCTCGTCTATGGAGCCCACCGTGTTTCCGTGCGCACAAGAAACGTCGTCGGCGTAGATTTCCAGCTCGGGCTTGGCGTCGACCTCGGCGCCGTCGTTGAGCAGCAGGGCGTGATGGCCCATGCGTGCGTCGGTGCGGTCCGCGCCCTCCTCCACGACGATCTTGCCCTGGAACACGCCTCGCGCCTGATCCTTGACCAGGCCCTTGGTCAGCTGGGTGGTGGTCCCGTCCGGGGCGGCGTGGGTCAGGACAGTGGTCAGGTCCGTGTGCCGCTTGGCTTCGAGGATGTAGAGGCCGTCCAGCCGGGCTTCAGCGCCGCCGCCGGGATGGCGGACGTGGGTTTCGTGGCGCTGCAGGCGGGCGCCGGAGGCGATCACGGTCTGGCGGAAAGCTGAGGTCGCCGACAGCTCCACCTCCGCCTGGCTGACCGACACGGCGTCGGCGGGCTCGTCCAGCAGCACGATCCGCTCCAGGCGCGCGCCCTCGCCCATGCTGATGGCCAGGCCAAAGTCGGAGACGTAGCCGGAGCCCGAGCCCTCGTAGGTCTCAATCAGCGTCAGGTCGCTGCCGTCGGGCAGTTCCAGGGCCAGCAGGCCCGAGTGGGCGGTGTGCTCGGCGCTGGCGACCACGCGCAGACGCAGGGTCCGCGGCGCTCCGGCGGAGGCGACGAAACGCATCACGGTCGAGCGGCCGTTGACCACCACGATCTCGTTGTCGGCGACGACCTCGGCCAACGGCGGCGCGGACGCGGGCGCGGCGGCGGCCGGCGAGGCGTCAGGGATCGCGCGCAGCACGCCCTTCAGGTCGCTGTAGCGCCACGCCTCGTCCCGGCGTCCCGGCAACGCCGAGGCGTCGCGGGTCTGTATGGCTTTGACCAGGCTCACGCAGCCGCCTGGGCGTATTGGTCGTAGCCGTTGGCTTCCAGCTCCAGCGCCAGTTCAGGGCCACCCGAAGCGACGATGCGGCCGCCGGCCAGCACATGCACCCGGTCGGGTTTGATGTAGTCGAGCAGGCGCTGATAGTGGGTGATCACCAGCATGGCGCGGTCGGGCGCGCGCATGGCGTTGACGCCTTCGGAGACGATGCGCAGGGCGTCGATGTCCAGGCCGCTGTCAGTCTCGTCCAGGATCAGCAGCTTGGGCTCAAGGATCGCCATCTGCAGGATCTCCATCCGCTTCTTCTCGCCGCCGGAAAAGCCGACGTTGAGCGGGCGCTTGAGCATCTCGAAATCGATCTTGAGCTTGGCGGCGGCTTCGCGGGCCAACTTCAGGAACTGGGGCGCGGTGGACTCCGCCTCGCCGCGCGCCTTGCGCTGGGCGTTCAGCGCCGCGCGGATGAAGGTCAGGGTCGGCACGCCCGGAATCTCGAGTGGATACTGGAACGATAGGAACACGCCCTTGGCGGCCCGTTCGCTGGGGTCCAGGCCCAGCAGATCCTCGCCATTGAGGGTCGCGGAGCCCTCGGTCACATCGTAACCGGAGCGGCCGGACAGGGTGTAGCTGAGCGTCGATTTGCCCGCGCCGTTGGGCCCCATGATGGCGTGGACTTCGCCGGCGGGAATGTCGAGCGACAGACCCTTGATGATCTCCTTCTCACCGATGGAGACGTGCAGGTTATTGATCGAAAGCATTGTCATTGTTCTCAAAATACGAGGATGAGTGAACTCAGCCGACGCTCCCCTCAAGACTGATCGCCACCAGCTTCTGCGCCTCCACGGCGAACTCCATGGGCAGCTCCTGCAGCACCTCGCGCACGAAGCCGTTGACCAGTAGCTGGACCGCCTCCTCCTGCCCCAGGCCGCGCTGCATGGCGTAGAATAGCTGGTCTTCGGACAGGCGGGTTGTGGTCGCCTCGTGCTCGAACTTGGCCGAGGCGGTCTTGGCCTCGATGTAGGGCACGGTGTGGGCGGCGGAGTGCTTGCCGATCAGCAGGCTGTCGCACTGGGTGAAGTTGCGCGCGCCGGACGCCTTCTGGTGGGCCGAGACCAGCCCGCGGTAGGTGTTGGACGAACGCCCGGCGGAAATCCCCTTGGAGATGATGCGCGAGCGGCTGCCCTTGCCCAGGTGGATCATCTTGGTGCCGGTGTCGGCCTGCTGGCGGCCGTTGGTCACGGCGATGGAATAGAATTCCCCCACCGAGTCCTCGCCGCGCAGGACGCAGGACGGATACTTCCAGGTGATGGCCG
>CAIYVC010000014.1 GCA_903929535.1 uncultured Caulobacteraceae bacterium
CAGGTTTTCCGAGGTGTTGCCCTTGCGGCGCGCGGCCTCGTCATAGGTGCGGCGGAATTGCTTCTCGGTCAGGTTGCCGTAGTAGCCCTTCAGCTTCTGCTTGGCGCGCAGCTGCAGGCCGAAATCGGAAACCTTGGACTTGCGGCGTTGGCCGTGCTGGCCGGGGCCGTACTGACGCTTGTTGATGGGCGACTTGGGGCGGCCCCAGATGTTTTCGCCCATACGACGGTCAAGTTTGTACTTGGCCGAATGACGCTTCGACATAGGTATCTCTTCTCTTCGGCGCGGCCCGGCTACTCCCAATGGAGCGGCGATCTCAACGGCGGTCTCGCGTCACCCGTCATATATCTCCGCGCCGAGAGCCGAGGCCCGCAGCGGGAAAGGCGGTCGTATGCGGGCGCGGGGCTCCAGAGTCAACCTTTGGCAGGGCCGAGCGTTAGCTGTGCGGGGCCGCGTGGCCCTGCTGGAGACCCCCATGAGCAAGGCCGCCTCGAGCCCCCGTCCCGAAGACCGTGTTCCTCTACTGCACCGGCGGCGCGACGAGAAGATGGCCCGCTCGGCCCACGCCTTCGTTCGCGGCTCAACGGTGCAGTTCTACGACTGGCTGCGCGCCAGCCCCAAGGGCGCCCTGCCGGAGGGCCCGGCGGTGTGGATCTGCGGCGATTGTCACGTCGGCAACCTGGGGCCCATCGCGGCGGCGGACGGCTCCATCGCCATCCAGATCCGCGACCTGGATCAGACGGTGATCGGCAACCCGGCCCACGACCTGATCCGGCTGGGGCTCTCCCTGGCAACGGCGGCGCGCGGGGCGGACCTGCCCGGCGAGACCACCGCCCACATGCTGGAGGAAATGATCCGCGGCTACGAGGAGGCCCTGGCCGAGGACGCGGCGGCGCCGGAGCCGGACGCGGTCAAGCTGGTGCGCAAGCAGGCGTTGGGCCGCAAGTGGCGGCATCTGGTCAAGGAGCGGCTGGCCGACCTGAAGCCCAGCATCCCGCTCGGCTCCAGCTTCTGGAAACTGAGCAAGGAAGAGCGCAACGGCGTCGAGGCGCTGTTCGAAGACCCCGAGGTGCGCCGCCTGGTGACCTCTGTCAGCTGCCGCGACGACGCAGCGCCGGTGGAACTGCTGGACGCCGCCTATTGGGTCAAGGGCTGCAGTTCGCTGGGCCAACTGCGCATGGCGGTGCTGCTAGGCGTCGACAACCAGGACCCCGAGACCGGCGGCTTCTGCCTGATCGACATCAAAGAGGCGGGCAAGGCGGCGGCGTCGACCATCTCGGGGCGGCGCATGCCCAAGGACAACGCCGAGCGCGTGGTGCAGGGCGCTAAGCGGCTGTCGCCCAACCTCGGCAACCGCATGGTCCCGGCCAAGCTGCTGGGCAGAAGCGTGGTGCTGCGCGAGCTGATGCCGCAGGACCTGAAGATCGAGATGGAGCAGTTCGGCCGCGACGAAGCGGTGCGTTCGGCACGCTACCTGGCGTCGGTGGTGGGCGCGGCTCACGCCCGCCAGATGACCAAGGCCGATCGCAAGACCTGGGGCGCCGAACTCGGCCGCCACCATGCCGCCAACCTGGATGCGCCCAACTGGCTGTGGTCCAGCGTGGTGGAGCTGATCGCCCGCCACGAGGCGGCCTATCTGGAACACTGCCGCCGCTACACCGCCGCGGCCTAGGCTCAGGCGGAGACGCTGACGAGATTGCCGGGAGCGTAGGTATTGCGGGCGCTGTCGGCAGAAGCGTTTGGGTCGGTTGCGGACGATGTGTTGTTCAGGCCAGCCAGCTTGCCGCCGAACACCACAGCGGGCGTGACAATGCCGCTGGCCTTCTCCTTGTCGGCCTTGGCCGTCTTGGGATCATAGGCTGGGTTGGTCGGATCGTCCTTGGGATGGGCGGGATCTACGCCCTTCTTGGCGAGCGCCACGTCACAGCAGGATTTGCAGACGTAGCCGTTGACGACTTCCATCGACATGCGAAGGGCCCTTCTGGTCCGGCAGCGATCCTAACCGGACAAGGTTGAGAATCCGTTTTAGCCGGCGCGCCTTCGACTGCTGACAGCCAGCGGACTCCCATCCCCCATCCTGACCTTGGGAAAACGAGCTTTTCCAGTGCCTTGTATCGATATGTACCATGTACCAAAAGGTATCTTGCATCACACAGTACCTTGTGGCACAAGACTGCCAAGTCGGGCGGCCCAGGGGGGCTCTCCCGCCAACCGAGGGAAGAGAAAAATGAAGACTCACATGTTCGCAGCAGCCGCCGCCGTCGCCGCCCTGGCAAGCCAGGCTTTCGCCGCGCCCGTCAGCCAGCTTTCGGTGAAGAGCGCCAATGACGCGCCGAGCGTCGCGGTGCCCTACGCCGACCTGAACATCGCCACGCCGCAGGGCCACGCCACCCTGGTGCGCCGGGTCAACAACGCCGCCGCCGACGTTTGTGGTTCGCGCCCGACCAGCCTGATGGATGTCGCCGCCAACCAGCGTTTCAACGCCTGCGTCAGCAAGGTGGCGGGCGAGGCCCTGGCCAAGGTTCCTGCTTCCGCGATCGTCGCCGGGTCTACCAGACCCAATGGGTGATGATGGCGGCGGCGGCGCGGGGGACGGACGGACTGCCCTCCAACCGGTTCCCGCGCCGCCAACCTAGTCCGGCTTGTCCGTTTTCTGAGCGGCGAGCTTGGCCAGCACCCGGCCCCGGCCGCGGCTGAGGGCGGTGACCACGCCGCGCAGGGTGCGCACCTCCTGCTCGTTGAGCAGGGCCCGGGCGAAGATGGCCCGCAGGTTGCGCGACATCGAGGGCTTCTTCTCCGGCGGATGGAAGAAGCCGGCCTCGTCCAGCTGATCCTCCAGCTGCCCGTACAGACCCATCAGCATGGCCTGATCGGCCGGCGGCGCGCCCTCGCGAAAAGCCGGCGGCGGGCGGTCCTCAGTCTGTGTGCGCCACTCATAGGCGTTGATCGCCACCGCCTGAGCCAGATTGAGCGAGCGGAAGCGCGGGTCGATGGGGATGGTGATGATCGCTTGGCACAGCGCGATATCCTGGGTCTCCAGCCCGGCTCGCTCGCCGCCGAACAGCAGCCCCGTGTTCAACCCCTCGTTCACCGCATCATGCAGGGCCGCGGCGCCTTCACGTGGGGTCAGCAGCGGCAGGACCACCTCACGCGGCCGGGCGGTGGTGGCGTAGAGCCGGTGCAGGCCCGCGCAGGCCTCCTCCAGTGTGTCGAACACCTTGGCCCCGTCCAACGGCCAGACGGCCCCCGAGGCGCAGGCCCAGGCCCGCTCCTGGGGCCAGCCGTCGCGCGGGCGCACCAGACGCAGATCCTCCAGCCCAAAATTGGCCATCACCCGCGCCACCGCGCCGATGTTCTCGGCCAGCTGGGGCTCGTTCAAGATGATGCAGGGCGCGGGGTTGTGCGCAGGATCTGGGGCCATGACGCCTTATGGCGGTTTGCCTGCGCCAAGGCCAGTTTCCCCGGAACGCACAACCGTCTATAGCAGCCAACGCTGCGCCTGTTGCGGTTGGCCCTGTGCGCCCTCCGCCGTCAAGGCGCACGTCAACGCCGGCCACAGCCCTTGGAGCAGCCTCGCCCATGTCGAAAATCAAAGTCGCCAATCCCGTCGTCGAAATGGACGGGGACGAGATGACCCGGATCATCTGGAAGCTGATCAAGGAAAAGCTGATCCACCCCTACCTCGACGTCGATCTGAAATACTACGACCTGGCCGTCGAGAAGCGTGACGAGACCAACGACCAGATCACCATCGACGCGGCCGAAGCGACCCTGAAGTACGGCGTGGCTGTGAAGTGCGCGACCATCACCCCGGACGAAGCGCGGGTGAAGGAATTCGGCCTGAAGGACATGTGGAAGTCGCCCAACGGCACCATCCGCAACATCCTCGGCGGCGTCATCTTCCGTGAACCGATCATCTGCAAGAACGTGCCGAAGCTGGTGCCCGGCTGGACCAAGCCGATCGTGGTCGGCCGTCACGCCTATGGCGACCAATATCGCTGCACGGACTTCGTCGTGCCCGGCAAGGGCAAGCTGACCATCAAGTGGGAAGGCGAGAACGGCGACAAGATCGAACGCGACGTGTTCGACTTCCCCGGCGCCGGCGTGGCCATGGCCATGTACAACCTGGAAGCCTCGATCCGCGACTTCGCCCACGCGTCGTTCAAGTATGCGCTGATGCGCAACTATCCGCTCTACCTCTCGACCAAGAACACCATCGTCAAGCGCTACGACGGCCGCTTCAAAGACCTGTTCGAAGAGATCTACGAGAGCGACTACAAGGACGCCTTCAAGGCCGCCGGCCTGACCTATGAGCACCGCCTGATCGACGACATGGTCGCCGCGGCGCTGAAGTGGTCGGGCGGCTATGTGTGGGCCTGTAAGAACTACGACGGCGACGTTCAGTCCGACATCGTGGCCCAGGGCTATGGTTCGCTGGGTCTGATGACCTCGGTTCTGATGACCCCGGATGGCAAGACGGTGGAAGCCGAAGCCGCCCACGGCACCGTCACCCGCCACTACCGCCAGCATCAGAAGGGCGAGTCGACCTCGACCAACTCGATGGCCTCGATCTTCGCCTGGACTCGTGGCCTGGCGCACCGCGCCAAGCTCGACAACAACGAAGAGCTGGCCCACTTCTCCGAGCTGCTGGAAAAGGTCTCCATCGATACGGTGGAATCCGGTTCCATGACCAAGGACCTGGCCCTACTGGTCGGCGCCGACCAGGGGTGGCTGACCACGGAAGGCTTCCTCGACAAGGTCAGCGAGAACCTGACCAAGGCGATGTCGGCCTAAGCCGCTTCGACAATCTGGAAATGCGAAAGCCCTGCCCTCACCGGCGGGGCTTTTTGCTTCAGGCCGCCGGCTCGCATTCGAACCGCTCGATCTGGCCCGCGTGGAGGCCAAAGATGGCGTCCTGGGGGATGGGCAGGGCCATCATCGCTTCGCGGGTCAGCCCGGCATAGAGGCCGCGCAACAGGCGCCCGGCGACGCCGTGGCTGACCACGATCAGCTTGCCGTCCTCGGGCTGCTCGTCGAGCCACGAGCGGATGCGGGCCAGCATGCCGTCATAGCTTTCGCCGCCCGGGCCGCGGAAGCACCACATACGGTCTCCGTCCAGCTCGGGATGAGCCTTCAACAACTGCTTGTGCAGCAGGTCCTGCCAGTCGCCGACGTGCACCTCCATCAAGCGATCATCGAGTTCGACCGGCAAGCCGAGGCGCTCAGCGATGGCGGCGGCGGTTTCGCGGGTGCGTTCCAGGGGACTGGCCACGATGCGCCAACCGGCGGGATCGTCGATCAGGCCCGCCAGACAATCGGCCATGGCCCGCGCCTGCTTGCGGCCAAGGCCGGTCAGGCTGGAGTCCATCTGGCCCTGGATGCGGCCCTCGCGGTTGAACGCGGTTTCGCCGTGGCGGCAGAGATAGATCACCCGGCCAGAGCCGCCTTGATCGCCTGCAGGCCATCTTCCGCCTTGGCCGCGTCGGGCGCGCCGCCTTGGGCGAAGTCCGGCTTGCCGCCGGCGCCCTGGCCGCCCATGGCCAGCACCGCCGCCTTGGCCAGCTCCGCCGCGTTCAGCTTGCCGACCAGATCGGCCGTCACCGCCACCGTCACCGCCGCCTTGCCTTCAGCCGTGCCGACCAGGGCTACGACGCCCGAGCCGACCTGCTTCTTGAAGTCCTCGGCGATGCCGCGCAGGTCCTTGCCGCCGACGCCGTCCAGAACGCGGGCGATCAGCTTGATCCCGCCGATCTCTTCCGGCGCAGCGGACGCTCCGCCGCCGCCGCCCGTGGCGAGCTGACGCTTGGCGTCGTTCAGCGCCTTTTCCAAGCTGCGGCGCTCGGCCTGCAGGGCGTCAATGCGCTGGGTCACCTCGGAGACGGGCACCTTGAACTGCTCGGCCAGGCCCTTGGCCACGCCCGCCTGATCCAGCAGGAAGCGACGGGCCGCCTCGCCGGTCAGGGCCTCGACGCGGCGGATGCCGGCGGCGACGCCGGCCTCGGACACGACCTTGAACAGGGCGATGTCGCCGGTGCGGGCGACGTGGGTGCCGCCGCACAGCTCCACCGAATAGTCGCCTTCGCCGCCCAGGCTCTTGCCCAGGGCCAGCACGCGCACGCTGTCGCCGTACTTCTCGCCAAACAGGGCGATGGCGCCGGCTTCGATAGCGGCTTCGGGGGTCATGACCTTGGTGGTGGCGGGCACGTTCTGGCGGATCACGGCGTTGACCTCCGCCTCGATGCGATCGAGCTCGTCAGAGGTCAGCGGACCGCCGTGGCTGAAGTCGAAGCGCATGCGGTCGCCGTCGACCAGCTGACCCTTCTGCGAGACGTGGGGGCCCAGGACGTTGCTGAGCGCCTTGTGCACCAGGTGGGCGGCGGAGTGGTTGGCGCGGGTGCGCAGGCGCCGCTCGGCGTCCACCATCAGGTCCACGCGCTGACCCTCGGCCAGTTCGCCGGCGGTGATCTTGATGACGTGAGAATGCAGGTCGCCGGCGTGCTTGAGGGTGTCGAGCACCTCGCCGTGGCCGCCCGCCCATTCCAGCTCGCCCCGGTCGCCCGCCTGGCCGCCGCCTTCCCCGTAGAAGGGGGTGCGGTCGAACAGGGCCTCGACGGTGTCGCCGGCGCCGGCGGACTGGACCAGCACGCCATCCTTGACCAGGGCCAGGGTTTCGGCGGCGGCCTCCACGGCGTCGTAGCCGACGAAGTCGGTGGGGCCGAGGCGGTCGCGCAGCGCCAGCCACTCGGCGCCCTGGGCCGACTGACCCGAGCCCGACCAATTGTCGCGCGCCATCTTGCGCTGGCGGTCCATGGCCTCGTCGAAGCCGGCGGTGTCGACGGTCAGCCCCTTGGCGCGCACAGCGTCCTGGGTCAGGTCGAGCGGGAAGCCGTAGGTGTCGTAGAGCTTGAAGGCGGTCTCGCCGGCGAGAATCCCGCCTTGGTCCAGCCCACTGGTGGCTTCCTCCAGCAGCGACATGCCGCGCCCGAGCGTGCGGCGGAACCGCTCCTCTTCCTGGCGCAGGGTCTCCACGATCACCGGCTGGGCGCGGCGCAGTTCCGGGTAGGCCGTGCCCATCAGCTCGATCAGGGTCGGGGCCAGCCGGTGCATCAGGGGCTCGGCGGCGCCCAGCAGGTGGGCGTGGCGCATGGCCCGGCGCATGATCCGGCGCAGGACATAGCCGCGGCCCTCGTTGGACGGCGACACGCCGTCGGCGATCAGGAAGCAGGACGAGCGCAGGTGGTCGGCGATCACCCGGTGCGAGGGCTTGTGCTCGGGCGCGCCATTGTCGCCGGTCAGCGCCATGGAGGCGGCGATCAGCGCCTTGAACAGGTCGACGTCATAGTTGTC
>CAIYVC010000015.1 GCA_903929535.1 uncultured Caulobacteraceae bacterium
TCGCCCACATAACCGGCTTCGGTCAGGGTGGTGGCGTCGGCCATGGTGAAGGGCACGTCGATGATGCGCGCCAGCGTCTGGGCCAGCAGCGTCTTGCCCGAGCCGGTGGGGCCCAGCAGCAGGATGTTGGACTTGGCCAGTTCGACGTCGTTGTTCTTCTGAGCGTGATTCAGGCGCTTGTAGTGGTTGTGCACCGCGACCGAGAGCACCTTCTTGGCGTGCTGCTGACCGATCACATAGTCGTCAAGGACTTCGCATATCTCTTTGGGAGTCGGGACGCCGTCCTTGGACTTCACAAACGCGATCTTGTGCTCTTCACGGATGATATCCATGCAGAGTTCGACGCACTCGTCGCAGATGAAGACGGTCGGACCGGCGATGAGCTTACGCACCTCGTGCTGGCTCTTTCCGCAGAAGGAGCAGTAGAGGGTGCTCTTGGAATCGCCGCTCGCGGCTTTAGTCATGATCGCTTCTCACTCTCCGACGAGGCGTTTTTGACGCCGCGCCACGCTTTAGACCGTCTCCCACCGAATCTCTGGTAAGGCGGACATCTCACCAGATTACGCGCCGCAAGTTGTCTAAACCTTGACATTCTTCGATTGTCGTCACGATCACAAGCTTGTTCGGACGCTCCAAACCTGTTCGCACGCCAAGGCCTAACGAAACATGGGAACGCCTGAACCATTTCGCCAGTTCGCCGGCGAACGGTCCGTTGTGGCCTTCGACTTCGACGGCACGCTCACCACTCACGACAGTTTCACAGCTTTCCTGGCCTGGAAAGCTGGGCCGTGGGCCTATTTCATCGGTCTCGTCCAACTCCTACCGCATCTGGCGGCCTATGTGTTCCATCGTAACCGGGGGCGGCTGAAAGCCGCCGCCGTCGCCCGTTTTTTGGGCGGCATGAGCGCCGAAGCCCTGGCCGACTCGGCCGAACGCTTCGCCGTGCAGCACGCCCAGTCGATGTTCCGGCCCGACGCGGTCCAGGCCTGGCGCAAATGGCGGGCCGAGGGCGCGGTGATGGTGATCGTCACCGCCTCTCCCGAGATCACGGTGCAGCCGTTCGCGCGGGGCCTCGGCGCCGACCTGCTGATCGGCACCAAGCTGGCGGTGGATGAGATGGGCCGGGTCACCGGCAAACTGGATGGCCGCAATTGCCGGGGGACGGAGAAGGTCGCGCGGCTGCGAGAGCCGTTCGGCGATGAAGTGGCGCTGGCCGCCGCCTACGGCGACACCTCCGGCGACCGCGAGATGCTGCAGCTGGCCGAATACAAGGGCTACCGGGTGTTCAAGGGCCGGCCCTAGGACCGGCCCCCCTCACCTATTTCGCGCCTTCTTCCGCGGCCTCGCGGCTGGCGTAGACGTGGTCGATCAGACCCCAATCCTTGGCTTCCTCCGAGGTCATGAAGTGGTCGCGGTCCAGCACCCGTTCGACCTCCTCGACGGCCTTGCCGGTGTGCTTGGCGTAGATCTCGTTCAGCTTGCGCTTGGTCTTGATGATGTCCTGCGCGTGCCGCTCGATGTCCGACGCCTGGCCGGAGAAGCCGCCGGAAGGCTGGTGGACCATGATGCGGGCGTTGGGCAGCGCGATCCGCAGGCCCGGCTCGCCGGCCATCAGCAGGAAGGAGCCCATCGAGGCCGCCATGCCCATGCAGACGGTGGAAACCGGGCTGCGGATGTATTGCATGGTGTCGTAGATCGCCATGCCGGAGGTCACGACCCCGCCTGGCGAGTTGATGTACATGGCGATTTCCTTCTTGGGGTTCTCCGACTCCAGGAAGAGAAGCTGGGCGCAGATGAGGGCGGACATGCCGTCTTCGACGGGGCCGTTCAGGAAGATGATCCGTTCCTTGAGCAGGCGCGAGAAGATGTCGAAGGCGCGCTCGCCGCGGCTGGTCTGCTCAACAACCATCGGAACGAGGTTGAGCATGGTGTCAGGATGGTCGAAGCGCATGGAAGGGCCCTGTTGTGGCTGGAAGCGGACGGACGCCCGCCTTGACCTTAGATAGGCGCGCCCCGGGCGGCGGCGCAAGGCGGCCCCGCTTTTCATCCACACTGATCCGGCGGCGTAACGAAAAAGGGGAGAGCCTGCGCCCTCCCCTTCACGTCTCTGATTTTCCAGAAGTCTACTTCTTCGGCTTGGCCGGGGCCTTCTTGGGCGCGGCGGCCTTGGCGGCGGGAGCGGCTTCCTTGGCGGGCTTGGCAGCAGGCTTCGCAGCCGCCTTGGGCTCGGCCTTAGCCTTGGCTTCAGCTTTAGGCGCTTCGGCCTTGGCTTCCGCCTTGGCGGCGGGCTTGGCCTTGGCGGCGGCCTTCTTGGCGGGCTTGGCGTCGCCGCCGTAGGATTCCGGCAGTTCATCGTCGGCCATCAGCTCGTCCTTGGAGACGGACTTATCGTCGATCGTGGCCTGGTTGAAGATGAAGTCGACGACCTTGTCTTCATAGATGGGCGCGCGCAGCTGGGCCTGGGCCTGGGGGTTCTTGCGCAGATAGTCGAACACTTCCTGGGCCTGGGGTCCGTAGCGCATAGCTTCCTGGCGGGCGGCCTCGCTCATCTCCTGCTCGGTGATCTGGACGTTGGCGGCGCGGCCCATCTCGGCCAGCACCAGGCCCAGACGCACGCGGCGCTCGGCGATCTTGCGGTATTCGCCTTCCAGCTGCGCGTCGCTCTTGCCTTCGTCGTCTTCGGGCGGGCTGCCGGAGGCCTTGTCGTTCTGCACCTGCTGCCAGATGGAGGAGAACTCGGCCTCGACCATGCGCGGCGGCAGGGCGAAGTCGTGCTGGCTGTCCAGCACGTCCAGCAGGGCGCGCTTCAGCTTGAAGCGGGATTGCGAGGCGTACTGCTGCTCGATTTGGGCACGGACGGCGGCGGTCAGGGCGTCCATCGAGCCCAGGCCCAGCTTCTGGGCAAAGGCGTCGTCGATGGCGCTCTCGGCCGGAGCGCGAACGTCCTTGATGGTGGTTTCGAATTCGGCCGGCTTACCCTTCAGGGTATCGACCTGATAGTCGGCGGGGAAGCTCACCTTGACCGTGACGGTGTCGCCGGCCTTGGCCCCGATCAGCTGTTCCTCGAAGCCCGGGATGAACTGGCCCGAGCCGATCACGATCTGCGAGTCCTGGGCCGTGCCGCCCTCGAAGGCTTCGCCGTTGATGCGGCCGATGAAGTCGGCCACGACCATGTCGCCGTCCTGCGCCTTGGCAGCCTTGCCCGTGCGCGGCTCATAGGTGCGGTTCTGCTGCGCCAGCTGGGCCAGCATGTCGTTCACTTCGCTGTCCGGCGCGGCGTAGACCGGACGGGTCAGGGAAATGGTCTTGGGATCGACCGGCTTGAATTCCGGCATCACTTCCAGCTGAATTTCGTAGGCCAGGTCCGCCGTACCGGCGATGACCTTGTCCATGTCCGATTCCAGCTTCATCTCGGGCTGGGTGGCCGGACGCACCTTGGCGTCGTCGATGGCCTTCTGGGTCGACTCCGTCAGGGTCTGCTCAATCACTTCGCCCATGATCGACTTGCCGTACATGCGGCGCACATGGGCCGCGGGCACCTTGCCGGGGCGGAAGCCCTTCAGCTGCATTTGCGGCGTGATCTCGGTGATGCGCGCTTCGGCCCGTTTGTTCAGCTCCTTCGCCGAAACGGTGACGCCGAACACGCGGCTGAGGCCTTCGCCTGATTTTTCAACGATTTGAATGGACATCTTTGCGTTTCCAGAGCGGCTGCTGCATCCCGTGGGGACCGGCGGCGCCCTCCTTGTCTGGCCTTGAAACATGAGCGCCGCCCGTGTGGATCGACGGGACCCCGGGGCGGCGAAAGAGCGCTCTTATGTCACGACGTTTTGGCCCATCCAAGCCCAAAGCTCGGCGCCCGGTTGGCTCAGGCGCGCGGGTGGGCTAAGCAGCCGACGGAACGCGGGCGTGGCGGAACTGGTAGACGCACCAGATTTAGGTTCTGGCATCGCAAGGTGTGGAGGTTCGAGTCCTCTCGCCCGCACCACTCTCTATAATGTTGCCGGAACCATCACGCCGAGCGCACGCTAGCGCTTGTCATGGCCAGCGGCTCGAAGCTCTCCATCTATTCCGCCCTCGTCGGAAATCTGGCGGTGGCGGCGATCAAGTTCGGCGCCTGGGCGCTGAGCGGAAGCGCGGCCATGCTGACCGAGGCCATCCACTCGGTGGTCGACACCATCAACCAGTTGCTGCTGCTGTTCGGCATGCACCGGGCCGCCCAGCCGCCGGACGAGAACCACCCGTTCGGGCATGGGATGGAGGTCTATTTCTGGACCTTCGTCGTCTCGCTGCTGATCTTCGCCCTGGGCGGCGCGGTGGCGCTGTACCAAGGGATGCTGAAACTGCTGCACCCCACCCCCGTCGAGCACGCGGGGCTGAGCATGGCGGTGATCGCCGCCTCGGCGGTGTTCGAGATCGTCTCGCTGGCGGTGAGCCGCAAGGCCGCCGAGCAGACTCGCACCGCCATCGTCCGCAAATCTCACCCCAAGCTGACCCTGTGGCGGGCCATCCGCATCAGCAAGGACCCTGCGGTGTTCGAGGTGTTTGCCGAAGGGGCAGCCTCGATCGTCGGCCTCGCGTTGGCCGCTGCAGGCATCGCCGGATCGGCGTGGCTCGGCTGGCCGCAGGCGGACGGCTTGGCTTCGGTCCTGATCGGCCTGTTGCTGGCGGGAGTCGCCTTTCTGCTGGGCTCCGAAACCCGCAGCCTTTTGACCGGTGAAGCCGCCGCCAAGCCGGTGGTGGACGAGGTGCGCTCGATCCTGGAGGCGGACAAGCGGGTCCAGGCGGTCTGCGAGGTCCAAAGCATGCACCTGGGGCCCCAGGAAATCCTGGTGGCGGTCACGCTCGACTTTCAGGACACCCTTTCGGGACCGGAGCTTGAGCAGGCGGCGGACGAGCTGAGCGACCAGCTAAGGGCCGCCGACCGTCGCATCACCCGCCTGTTCCTGCGTCCCGGCGCGGCGGCGCGTTAGCTAGCGGCGAGCCTCGTAGAGCTTTTTCAGCACGGCGGGGACAAGGCTTGGCAAGTCTTCCGCTATCAGGCCCGGGCCGAAGGCGCCGGCGGCCTCGCTATGCATCCACACCGCCGCGCAGGCCGCTTCGAAGCTGTCCAGGCCCTGGGCCACCAGCCCGCCGATGAACCCAGCCAGCACGTCGCCGGACCCCGCCGTGGCCAGCCAGGGCGAGCCGTTGGTGTTGACCACCGCCCGTCCGTCGGGCGCCGCGATCACGGTGTCGGAGCCTTTCAGCAGCACCACGGTTCCCGAACGCTGGGCGGCGACGCGGGCGGCGGTAATCCGCTCGGGCGATGCGGCCAACAGCCCCTTGAACAGCCGTTCGAACTCCCCCGGATGCGGGGTCAGCACATCGTCGCGGTCGAGCACCGAGAACATCTCCTCTGGATCGTCTCGGAACACGGTCAGGGCGTCGGCGTCGATCACCAGCCCGGCCCCGGTGCGGGCCAGGGCGAACA
>CAIYVC010000016.1 GCA_903929535.1 uncultured Caulobacteraceae bacterium
GCATCCTGATACCGATCCTGCCCTTCTACGCCCAGTCCTTCCACGCCCCGGCCTGGCAGGTGACCTGGGCCTTCACCGCCTTCTCCATCGGCAACTTCTTCGCCGAGCCGGTGTGGGGCCGGCTGTCTGACCGCATCGGCCGCCGGCCCATCCTGATCGGCACCATCGCCGCTAGCGGCTTTGGCTTCGTCGCTCTGGCCTTCGCGCCCAGCATCTGGGCCGTGCTGGCCATCCGCCTGTTGACCGGCCTGACCACCGGCAATCTGTCGACCATCCAGGGCTATATCGCCGACGTCACCCCACCGCGCCTGCGCTCAGGCCGCATCGGCATGCTGGGCGCCGCCTTCGCGTTGGGATTCGTCGCTGGGCCGGCCATGGGCGGCCTTCTGGCCCGGCCGCAGTTAGGCAGCGCGGGCTTCCACCTGCCCCTGTTCGTCGCTGGCGGCATGTCCCTGGCCGCCGCCCTGGGCGTGGTCCTATTCGTGCGCGAGAGCCGCGGCGGCGAGCAGAAAGCGCCCACCATCCAGGGGCCAAGACTGGCTGTCTGGATCGAAGCGCGCCGCCATCCGGTGCTCGGACGAGCCCTGGTCGTCACCCTGCTGCTGACCGGCGCCTTCTCGGCGGTGGAATCGACGTTCGGCCTGTGGGCCCAGCACCGCTACGGCTGGGGGCCCTTCAAACTGTCGCTCTGTTTCGCCAGCGTCGCCGTCACCGCCGCCTTGGCACAGGGTTTCGTCACGGGCCGCCTGACCCGGCGCTACGGCGAGGCGGTCATGCTGGCCACAGGGCTTGCAGTCATCGCCCTGTCCCTGGCGGTCCTGCCGCTGGGCCAAGGCATCATGCGCACCATCGCCCTGATGGCCACCGCCGTCTTCGGTCAGGCCCTGGCCCTGCCCAACATCTCCGCCCTGATCTCACGCACCACCGCGCCGGACCGGCAGGGTGCGATGCTGGGCATGAACATGTCGATCGGCGCCCTGGCGCGGGCCGCCGGACCCGTGGCGGGCGGCGCCCTCTTCTCCATCGTCGGCGCCGACGCCCCCCTGTTCGTCGCCGCTCTGGTCCTGGCCCCCGCCGTGCTCCTGGCCTGGCAGGCGGAAGGCGCGGCGCGGCGGCGCTATGTGAAGGAAGACGCCGTGGGGTGATTGGCTTGCTTTTGCAGCGCCTTTGCCCTATTCACGCCCCCTCTCGGAGCCGCCTGGCCAATGGCATGCCATGGCGGTTCGTCATGCACTACTTAGAGGACGGTCCTTCGGGACCGCAGCGAAATGCCGAAGTTGAAGACGAAATCAGGCGCCAAAAAGCGCTTCAAGATTACTGCGTCCGGCCTGATCAAGGCTGGGGTTGCGGGCAAGCGGCACCGGTTGATCAGCCACAACGGCAAGTACATCCGGCAGCAGCGCGGCACCAAGGTGCTGAACGCCTCCGACGCCAAGGTGGTGGTGAAGAACTACCTCCCCTACGGCCTCTGACCATCAGAATCTTGAAAGCAGACTGATATGGCACGCGTCAAAAGGGGCGTTACCGCCCACGCCAAGCACAAGAAGGTTCTTGAGCAGGCCAAGGGCTTCTACGGCCGCCGCAAGAACACCATCCGTACGGCCAAGGCCGCGGTCGACAAGGCCGGACAATACGCCTACCGCGACCGCAAGGTCCGTAAGCGCATGTTCCGCTCGCTGTGGATCCAGCGCATCAACGCGGCCGCCCGCGTCGAAGGCTTCACCTACTCGCAGTTCATCCATGGCCTGGACCTGGCCGGCATCGACATGGACCGCAAGGTCCTGGCCGATGTCGCGGGCGCCGACCCGGCTGCGTTCAAGGCCATCGCCGACAAGGTTCGCTCCGCGCTGGCTTAAGGCTTTGGGCTTCGGCTCATCCTGTTAAAAGAGCCCTCCGGTGCGAACCGGGGGGCTTTTTGCTGATCATTGGATTGCTATGACCGACCTTTCCGCCCTGGAAGCCGAACTGACCGCCGCCGTGGCCGCCGCTGGCGACCTCGCGGCGCTGGACGCCCTACGCGTTTCAGCCCTCGGCAAAACCGGCTCCATTTCGAACTTGCTGAAGTCCCTGGGCGCGATGTCGCCGGACGAGCGCAAGACCGCCGGCCCCGCCATCAACGGCCTGCGCGACCGCGTGGGCGCCGCCATCGCCGATCGCAAGAGCGCCCTGGAAGCCGACGCCCTGGAGGAGCAACTCGCCTCGGAACGCCTCGACCTGACCCTGCCCTCCGCGCCCCGCCGCAAGGGCTCGGTGCATCCGACCATGCAGGTGTTCGACGAACTGGCCGCCATCTTCGCCGAGATGGGCTTCGCGGTGGCCGAGGGCCCCGACATCGAGGACGACTTCCACAACTTCACGGCGCTGAA
>CAIYVC010000017.1 GCA_903929535.1 uncultured Caulobacteraceae bacterium
CCGGATCGCGCCGCCGGCCAGCAGCAGGTGCTCGGTCAGGGTGGTCTTGCCCGCATCCGGGTGGGAGATGATGGCGAAGGTGCGCCTGCGGGCGGCTTCGGCGGCGGGGGACAGACTGCTCATGGGCGGGCGATAGCGCGGGGCGGCGCCGGTGGCAAATGCCCGCATGGTTGGCTTCACCGAAACCGGGGGCTAGCGTGACGGCGAGCCTTCCGGAGTTTGCCCATGCCCGATGCGTCCCGCCGCGAAATCCTGCTTGCCGCCGGCGCTCTGGCTCTGAGCTCAACGACGGCCCTGGCCGCTGGGACCGTCGAAGGCGCGCCGCCCTCCACCTGGGACCTGTCTGAGCTCTATCCCAACGCTGAGGCCTGGACCGCCGAACGGGCGGCGGTGCTGAAGCTGCTGCCGCAGGTCACAGCCTTCAAAGGCAGGCTGGACGCAGACGCCGCGACCCTCAGAGCCGCGTTGCAGGCCGCTTCGGACGTAGGGCGCAAGAGCCAACGGCTCAGCCTCTACGCCGGGCTGATCGCCGACAGCGATACCTCGGTCGCCGCCGCCCAGGAGCGGCGCCAGCTGGCCATCGCCCTGCAGGGCCAGATCAGCGAGGCCACGGCCTATATGCAGCCGGAGATCCTGGCCGTAGGCGCCACGA
The DNA here is from genome assembly GCA_903929535.1 of uncultured Caulobacteraceae bacterium. Lineage (GTDB taxonomy): Bacteria > Pseudomonadota > Alphaproteobacteria > Caulobacterales > Caulobacteraceae > BOG-938. The sequence continues at coordinate 653 of CAIYVC010000017.1, forward strand.
AGATCGCCGCCTTCCAGAAGGCCGACGCGGGCCTCGATAAGTTCGCCTTCCAACTGCGCGACACACTGCGGAAGGCGTCCCACACCCTGGGCGGAGAGGCTGAGGAAGTGATCGCCGCCGCCAGCACGCCGCTCGCGGGCGCGCAGCAGATCCGCACCCAGCTGGTGGCCTCCGACCTGCCCTGGCCCGAAGTGATGCTGTCCACCGGCAAGATCAGACTGGACCAGGCCGCCTATACCGCCGCCCGCGAAGCGCCCAACCGGGCCGACCGCAAGCTGGTGTTCGAGGCCTTTTTCACCGCCTTCGGATCCTACAAGACCTCCCTGGCCGCCGCTCTGGCCACCCAGGTCCAATCCGACATCTTCACCGCCAAGGCGCGCCGCTATCCGAGCGCCGTCGAAGCCGCGTTGGACGCAGCCGGCGCGGTGCCGGTGGGCGTCTACCGGACGCTGGTGGAGGAGACCAACACGGGCCTGCCGGCCCTGCACCGCTATTTCGAGGTCCGCCGCCGGATGCTCGGCCTGCCGGACATGCACTATTACGACATCTATCCGCCGCTCGTGACGCTGAACGAGACGTTCGATCTGGCCCGCATCCGCACCCTGACGCTGGAAGCGGTGGCGGCGCTCGGCCCCGACTATGTGGCGACCCTCAGTAAGGCGACCGCCTCGCCCTGGGGCGACTACCTGCCGCGCAAGAACAAGGTCTCCGGCGCCTACGAGAACGACGCCTATGACGTGCACCCCTATCTGCTGCTCAACCTGACCGGCAACTACGAAAGCCTGACCACCTTCGCCCACGAGTGGGGCCACGCCATGCACTCGATCCTGGCCGACAAGGCTCAGCCCTACGAGACCTCCAGCTATTCGATCTTCACCGCCGAGATCGCCTCGACCATGAACGAACAGCTGCTGGCCGACTCCATGCTGGCCAAGGCCAAGACCAGGCAGGAGAAACTGTTCTATCTGGGCCAGCTTCTGGAGCTGATGCGCGGCACCTTCTACCGCCAGGCGATGTTCGCGGAGTTCGAACTTCTGATCCACGAGACGGTGGAAAAGGGAGAGGCGCTGTCGGGCGAAGGCATGAACGCCATGTATCTGGCGCTGCTGAAGAAATACCACGGACCCAAGGTCACGATCGATCCGGTCGTGGCCTCCGAATGGGCCTATGTCCCGCACTTCTATTACGACTTCTACGTCTACCAGTACGCCACCTCGATCGCCGCCTCGGCCTACTTCTATGGCGAGGTAAAGACCGGCGGGGCCAAGGCGCGGGACAACTATCTGAGCGTACTGAAGGCGGGTGGGGCGGACTATCCGGTGGAGGTCCTGAAGAAGTCGGGCCTCGACATGACCAGCCCCGCTCCCTACCGCGCCCTGATCGAGCGCTTCTCCAAGACCCTGGATCAGGTCGAGGCGCTGCTCTGACCTAACGCTCGCCTGGCCCGCAGTCGCGCAGGCGAGGGTTGGAGCCAAGGCCGCGGATCTTGCCGGTGCTGTCGTTGTCTGCGGACGATCCCGGCACTTCCTTGCCGCTGGTGGCGGCGTGACAGGCGGCGGCTCGATTCAGATCGCCCAGCTTGCCCGGGGCTATGTTCAGGCCCAGCTGAGGGGTGGTCTTGGCGACGTTGGCCAGCTGCTGCAGGCAGGCGGCCCGCTCCGCCGCCGTCAACTTGTAGGTGTCGGGGCTGGCGCAGCCCAGGCGCATCCGCAGGCCGCCCCGGATACCGTCGTCAAAGCCGCCGACGATCTGGCCATCGAAGGGCTTCTTGGCCGCTCCGGCCGGGCCCCCTCCCCCGCCTCCGGGCGGAGGCGCCGCCCCGCCGCCTGTATCCGCTGCTGCGATGGGCGGCGGGGCGCCGGGAACGCGCGATGTGATCGCGGTGCGGTCGCGCGGCTTGGTCTGGACCTGAGCCTCGATCGTCTTGTTGTTGGTCAGGACCGGCAGGGCGTTCGAGGGCGCCGGGGCGGCCTCGGCTTCCACGGCCTTCGGCGGCGCGGGGGCCGGCGGCTGGTCGATGTCGATCTGCTTGGGCAGCGCCTGTTGCGCGCCCGCGGTCGTCGGGCGCTGGATGTCCACTCGCCGGTTCTGCGTCGGCTGCTGCAGGCTCTGAACGTCGATGGGCTTTGCCGGGGCCGGCTCGGGCGGGCGCGGCGCCTCGACGGGGGTCGGTTGTGGTGTCGGCTGGCGGACCTCCTCGACCGGCTTGGGCGGGACCGGCTCGGGTAGGCGCTGGGTCTCCACGGGCTTGGGCGGAACGGGCGCGGGCGTGGCGTCCTCGCGCAGGCGGCGCAGGATCGGCTTGGGCGTCAGGTCGATGTCGATCTCCGGCGGCGGCACCAGGGGCGGCAGCAGCTCCACCTCCACCGGCCGGTCGTCCGGCGGCAGCTGCATGGGGTGGACGGCCAGGGCCAGAATCGCCAGCACAAGGAAGTGCCAGGAGGCCGAGATCGCCAGGCTGGCGAAAGCCTCGGTCCGCGCCGCGCTCTTCTTCTGGCTCTTGTTCTTGGGCGGCGGACGCACGATGACGCCGCGACGACGCGCCGGGGGACCGCCCGAAAGCGCCTGAAGCCAACGCGAGGCGCCGGGACCGCTATAGTTTTTCGGACGTCGCGAGATCGGTCCGCTCCAGGTTGGGCCGCCCGGGAAGCTTAGCCTTCCGGGGTTTACGGGCAAGCGGACAAAGGGCGTTTGGGTTGCATATCGCGCTTGTGCACGGCCATTGCGGGCGGATGCGCCGGTGCTAATCTCAGCTCATGGCCCAGCTGATGAACCGACGTGCAACCCTGGCCGGCGGCCTCGCCGCGACCTGCGCTGCGACCTGCGCCCATGCCCAGGACGGCGTGGTGCGAGTGACCATGAAGACCTCCAAGGGCGTGATCGGCCTCGAACTGGAGGCCGGAAAGGCGCCGATCACCGTGCGCAACTTCCTGCGCTACGTGGACATGAAGCTCTACGACAAGGCCGCCATCTATCGCGTCTCGCACGTGCCCAACGCGCCGGACCACGGGCTGGTGGAGGGCGGGGTGCGCACCCCCGGCAAGCTCCTGAAGCCCATCGCCCACGAAAGCACCGCCAAGACCGGCCTGACGCACAAGGACGGGACCATCTCCATGGCCCGCCGCGCGCCCGGCACCGCCACTTCCGATTTCTTCTTCGTGGTCGGCGACCAGCCCGGCTTCGACGCGGATGTCACCGGCGACGGCGACAAGAACGGCTTCGCCGCCTTCGGTCACGTCATCGAGGGCATGGACGTGGTGCACGCCATCTTCGACCTGCCGGTGTCGGCCACCGCAGGCATCGGCGCCATGCGCGGCGAGATGCTGAAAACGCCCGTGACGATTGTCTCAGTGAGGCGTGCTTAAGGCGTCCGCGGTCTTGACCATGGCCTCGGCGTCGCGGCGCAGCAGCAGCCGATCCTGCACCAGCTTGATGGCGGATTGCTGCACGGCGGCGATGTAGGTGGTCGGCGTCGGATAGAGCTCCTCCAGCGACAGCCGCGGGTCCTTGGCGGCGATCCGCTCGGCCTTGGTCTTGGCGAAGGGGACCATCGAGGCGGCATGGTCGCAGAGGTCCTGAGGGCCATCGAACCCGACGATGGGATTCCAGCCGACATAGGTAGCGCGGGGAGCGTCGACGATCGGCATGCGCACGCCGCCCAGCGCATTGCCGTCCGCGCCCGCCTTGGGCAGCAGCACGGGATACTCGCCCTTGATCTGGGGCTCGCCCTGGCCCTGCTGGACCAGATAGGCGTGCAGGTATTGCTGGCGGTAGGGCAACGGCAGGCCCGCCGGATAGACGTCCTTGGGCGCCACGAGCGTACCGTCGGCGAGGTTGGGATAGCGGCTTGCCGGCGGCGGCGCCTTGCCGGTCATCCAGTCGTCCAGGTCCAGCAACAGCGCCCGCGCCACCGGACCGTAGAAGACCGGGCTGGACGCCATCTTGCAGCTGGAATTGCGGGTAGAGACGGCGTTGAACGCATTGATGTGCGGCGAGCCGGCCATCATGAAGGCGCGCACATTGTCCGGCAGGGTGGCCGCAGCGCCCTTGGTGTCGGTCACCAGCAGGCTAGCCCGGGAACCGTAGAACTCATATTCGGAATCGATTTCGATGATCTTGGGACAGGTCTTGCTGGCCTCGCAGCGCATCAGCAGGCCGTCCGTCTTGCCGGTCAAGGAGTCGGTCTGGGCGGCGTAGGTGAAGGGGAACTGGTCGATCGGATAGAGCTGGTTCCACTGCGGTCCGGAGTTGCGGCCCGGCTGGGCGAAGCGGGCGTTGGTGAAGCTGCGCCGCGTGCCGGGGATGATCGGCAGCATCCCCTCGAACACCACCCGGCCCTTCTCGTCCTGATTGAAGCCGGAATAGAGCATGTCGCGCATCACCCGCCCGCTCTGGGAGATGCCGGTGGCGATGGCCCGGTCCAGACCCGTCTTGCCGCCGACAGCCAGGGGGTTCATGGCGCTGGTGTCGTTCTTCAGGAAGCTGGCGATATCACGCACGGCGGCGAAGCCCATGCCGTACAGGCCGGGATCGCGGGCGGTGTAGACAAGATCGTAGGTTTCGCCCGCCTTCGCGCCCGACTGGCGGACCACCTCGATGGTCTGGTCGTCGATGAATTTGAAGCTCAGGCCGTTGGGCGTGGTGGGTTCGGAATCAGGACGCTCACGCAGATAGATCTTGGCGTCGGCGGCCTTGGCGGCGGGCCAGCTCAGCGACACGCGAGCGGTCGGCTCGGCGCCGCCCATGATCCACTGCTCGCGCGAACGGCCGGTAAGGCCCTTAGCCACGGGCGCGCGTAGCCCCATCACGCCGGGACCGGACAGATCGCCCTGCCAGCCGGCCAGAACCACGGTGAAGCCCTGATCCAGCAGGAAGCCGTTGCCCATGTCCTGACCCAGGACCAGCCGCTGGCCCGCGGCGTCGCTCATGTCGTCCACCAGGCTGAGGAACAGCTGGCCGCCCCGGTTGACCAGTTCCAGCACCATGGCCCCGTTGGGCCGCTCGGGACGCAGCACGACCACGTCCGCCTTGGCCTCAACCCGGCCCTTGGCGTCGCGCGGCGCGGCCTTCAGGTCGGCGATGTCGTTGTTGATCGGGTTGGCGGGATCGACCGCGATGGTCGCCTCGGCGACGATCTTGCGTACCCCACCCCGATTGGCGAATTCGCGGCCCTGCAGGGCGTTGGCGTCGTTCGACTTGTTGTCGAAGCGGACCACCTCGGCGCGGCAGGGAACGGCGGCGATGGCGGCCATCGCCACGGCGAGGCTGAGGCGCTTGAGCATGATCGTCCCTATCCGGCGCAGTGTTCTTGTCGGCGCGCAGCTAAGCGCACCTTAGGCCGGACCGCCAGACAGTGATCGCTAGGCCGCGAGCCTTCGCCAGACTTCGCGGTCGGCGGACAGGGGATCGAGGTTGCCTTGAGCCTGGGCGGTGCAGAGGGTCGCCATCACCGCGACATCGACGGTGGCGAAGCGCACCGACACCTGTTCGGGCTTGCAGCCGATGCCGGGCGAGACGAACAGCGCCGCGTTGATCTCCGGCGCCTTGGCCACGATCAGGGAGCACAGCTTGATCGCCTGTTCGGGATTGGTGCGCTGAACCAGCGGCGCCATGGCGAAGACTTCCTGGCCCAGCAGCTGCACATATTCGAAAGCCACGCTGGCGAACCGGCGGCCGATCACGTGGGGGGCCAGTTCCTCGCCGTCCAGCCTGAGGACGGAGTCGTTCAGCAGAAAGAACATCTTATCGGGTCCGCATTCTACGGCGCATATGGCCGAGCAGAATGGCAGGACAGGCTTTAGGCCGGGTGTAGGAACAGGGTTAACGCGCCTCGACCGGCTCGGTCAGGAAATGCCGTCCGTCCTTGTCCTCGATCTCCACCACCCAGAGGTCGGGGTCCACGCGCACGGCGCGCTCGATGTAGCGGTCCAGGTCAGGCTCTTCCTGGCTGGCTGTGGGGTTCATCCAGACGCGCTCGCCCTCGCCTCGGAACGCCTCGGCGTAGAGCAGACTGACGTTGTCGCGGCGATTCAGGGTCTTGACCAGCACGGCGCCGGCGCGCGGGTCGCCCTTGCGCGCTACGGTGGCGAAGGCCCCGCCCAGCTCGGCGCGGCGGATCAGGGCGCCCACCCAGACATCGGTCGATAGCAGCATAAGCCGGTTCTAACCCATCGCAGCCCCGCCTGGCGATAAACCCCACGGAAACCTTACCGCTGTAGGGTTCGCGCCCGGCCCCAGAAGGGTCCGGCCTAGGCCTGCCTCGAAATGGGGACTGTGATGATTTCCTGGATGCGCCCGCATCGCCCGCACTATGCCGCCCGCCGGTGGCTGATCGCGGCGGCGACCCTCGCGCTCCTGGCCGACATACGGCCGGCCTTGGCCCAGACCCCCTATGAGCTGTTCCGCGAGCGCACCGCCATGCTGGCCACCGGCGAGCGCTGCCGCCTGTTCGACGCCGACACCACCGCCGCCCTGGACGCCGGGCGCGCCCAGGCCCGCACCGCTGCTCTGCGCGCGGGAACAGAGAGCGATGCCCTGGACCGCGGCGCCGATCAGGCCCGCGCGCAGGTCGCGCCGCTCGCCTGCAATGCACCGATCGTGATGCGCGAAGCCCAGCGGGTGAAAAGCGCCTTCGCCCTCTATAGCGGCATGCACAGAATGTCCTTTCCCGGCGACGTCGGCGCCTGGCGCGCGGACCGGACCCTGGCGGTTCACAACGCCTCCTGGATGTTGGCGCAGGACGCCTTCGCCGGCCAGGACCGGGTCGTGTTCGGCCTCGCCGGGCGCGAGGGGGGCCAGGCCATCACGGTCGCCGTCGCCTCGCCCGACGGCGCTGAGCCCTATGCCGCGCGGATCCTGATGCGCGACCCCTTGCGCGCCAGCCGGCCCTATCTGCCCGGCGGCCATCCGCCATTGCAGGCGCGCGCTCCGGTGCGCGCCGCCGCGCGGGCGATCCTGGCCGAAGCCAAGGCGCCGGCCGACCGGGCGCTGCTGCCCGTGGGGGTCAACGCCGCCTCCGCCTTCCGCTTCCCGACCGAAACCCTGGCCGCCCTGCAAAAGCTGGATCCGCGCGAGGCGATCAGCGTGGAGTTCCTATACCCCTCCAGCGGCGGCGATCTGGTGCGCACGGCCTTCCTGGAGGTCGGCGACTTCAACGCCGGGGTGGCCTTCCTAAAGATGGGTCCTCGTTGAGGCTTTAGCCGGCTCGGCCCCAGACTTCCCCGAGACGCGCGTCGCGGCCGCAGCCGACCCGGTACATCTGGTAGCCGTCCTTGTTGCGCTCGGCGAAGTTCCGGTGCTCGGCTTCGGCCAGATAGAAGGGCTGCATGGGCAGGACCTGCGCCAGCATCTTACCGGACTTCAAACGGCGCGCCGCCGCCGCACGGGATTCCTCGGCAGCCTTCATCTGATTAGGTCCGTCGACGAATACTGCCGGGCGGTAGGACGGGCCGCGGTCGCAGAACTGACCCTTGTCGTCGGTGGGGTCGACCAGCTTCCAATAGCGATCCAGCAGCTGGCGATAGGTGATCTTGGTCGGATCGAAACGCACCCGCACGGCCTCGTAATGGCCGGTCTTTTCGGTCAGCACGTCCTCGTAGCGAGGATATGGCACCTTGCCGCCGGTGTAGCCGGGATCGACCGAGATCACGCCGCGCACGGCCTTGAGATCGCTTTCCATGCACCAGAAGCAGCCGCCCGCCAGGATGGCGATCTGGGGTTGCACGGGCTTGAGCGCGGCCATGGCGGCGCCGGGCAGGCACAGGGCGGCCCCGAGCACGGTCATGGCGGCGAACAGGCGGATGAGGGCGGACCTCATGGGGTCTCCAGCGGGGCGGCGTCGCCCACAGGCCCCCTCTGGATCAGCCGGTGTGCGGAATCAAGCCTCGCGGTGCGTTATTCGGTCCGACGGCGACCCTATTGCTTGGGCAGGCCCGCCGCCTTGCCTGCGGCTTTCGCGGCCGCCACCTTGGCGCGCAAGTCCTGCGAGGCTTCGTCGCCGCCGGCCTGGGCCTCTTCGGAAACCGTGGCGGAGGGTTTGACGGTCTTCTGGTTGTCGCCGTTGTCGTTGGCCACCGTTCCGGCGGCGGGCTGTGCGGCGCTGCTGATGGCGGCGGCGGCGGCCTGACTGGAAGTCGCGTCCGACGATGCGGTGTCGGAGACGGCGGGCGGAGCCGCGTCGGAGGGCGCGGTCGGCTCGGGCGGGTTCTTGGGGCCGCAGGCGGTCAAGGTCCCGGCCGACAGCAGGGCGGTCAGGGCGAACAGTGTCTTGAAACCGGTCACGCGGGCATCTCCATGCAGCTGGCAGTCCAACGTCAGGCGACGCCGCGCTGTTCCGCTGGAACACAGCACTAAGCCAGGTCCGAACGAAAAACACGCCCCCTCCAGCTTCACGTCGAGCGGGCCGTCGCTATATGTGACGGGTAACCCTGGGGACATCGCCATGAAGTACAACCAGCTCGGCCGCACGGGCCTGTTCGTGTCGGAAATCTGCCTGGGAACCATGACCTTCGGCGGCAATGCCGACGCGGGCTTCTGGAAGGCGATCGGAGAGCTGAAGCAGGACGAGGTGGACGCCATCGTCGCCCGCGCCCTGGCCGCTGGGGTCAACTTCATCGACACGGCGGACGTCTACAGCTTCGGCGCTTCCGAGCGCCTCCTCGGCCAGTCGCTGAAGAACCTCGGGGTCCAACGCAAGGACGTGGTGATTGCCACCAAGGCCTATGGCGAGATGGGCCCCGGCCCTAATGACCGCGGCGCCTCGCGCGGGCACCTGATGGACTCGATCGGCGCCAGCCTGGACCGGCTGCAGACCGACCACATCGACCTCTATCAGATCCACGGCAACGACAGCATCACCCCCATCGACGAGACGCTGCGGGCGCTGGACGACCTGACCAAACAGGGCATGGTGCGCTACTTCGGCGTGTCCAACTGGACGGCCTGGAAGATCGCCAAGGCGCTGGGGATCAGCGAGGCCAAGGGCTACGGCCGCTTCGAGACCCTACAGGCCTACTACTCCATCGCCGGGCGCGACCTGGAGCGCGAGCTGGTTCCCCTGATCGAGGAAGAGAAGCTCGGCCTGATGGTCTGGTCGCCTTTGGCCGGGGGTCTCTTGTCCGGCAAATACAGCGCCGACACCACGCCCAACGACTCCCGCCGCGCGTCCTTCGACTTCCCGCCGGTCAACCGCGACCGGGCCTGGCTGTGCGTGGACGCCATGCGCCGGATCGGCGACGCCCACGGGGTGTCGGTGGCGCGCGTCGCCCTGGCCTGGCTGCTGCACAAGACGCACGTCATGAGCGTCATCATCGGCGCCAAGACGGTCGAGCAGCTGGACGACAACCTCGCCGCCGTCGACCTCAGCCTCAGCTCCGAAGAGATCGCTACGCTGGACGCGGTCAGCGCCCTGCCGTCCGAATATCCTGGCTGGATGCTGGAGCGCCAGGGCCGCAACCGCCTGCCCCTGCCCTTCGATCCGGCGAAGTAGTCCTCGCCAGACGCCGATGGCGGCTCCCCCGCATCCGTGGCAAGCTTGAACGATGAACCGCACCGCGACCCTGATCTTCGTCGCCGCCCTCTGCGCCGTCAGCCTGCTGGAAGTGGCGCTGGCGGCCTTGAACTACCTGCATCACGGGCGGCTGCTATGGATCGTCGGCCCGCTGGTTCTGGCGCTAGGGCTGGGCGTAAACGCCTTCGGCGGCCTGCTTCGCGGGGGCCGCAAGCCTCCTGCTCCGAGCGCCGACAAATCCCCAGCGCCCCATCGCTTCGCCGGTCCCGGCGGCGCCGACAGACTCTAGGCCGCCCATGAAACTGCTTTCCACCTGGACCGGGGTCCTGATCGTGCTGCTGCTGGCGGTCGGCATGGGCGCGGTCGGCGTCTACCAGCAGGCGTCCGGCCAGAAGCCGACCGGCTACATCAGCGCGGCGGTGCTGGTGGTCGTGTGTGTACTGCTCAGCCGCCGGATCATGCGGCGCAAGCCCTAGGGCATCAGCCGCGCGGCGTCGGCGAAGAAGTCGGGGCCGCCGAAGTTGCCGGATTTCAGCGCCACCACCATGTCCGGCCCAAGTCCGCCGACTGTGCGCAGAACGGGCACGCCCGGCGCGATCTCGGGCCCGATGGCGAAGGCCTGCAAACCAAGCTTGTCGACCACCGCGCCGGAGGTCTCGCCCCCCGCCACGATCAGCCGGCGCACGCCCAGATCCACCAGTCCCTGTGCGATGACAGCCATCGCGTCCTCGATGGCGCGCCCGCCCTCTTCGCGCCCGAAGCGCGCCTGCAGTGCCTGCACGGCCTCCGGCGCCGCGCTCGAGGCGATCAGGATAGGACCGTCGCCCAGATGCGCCTTGGCCCAGGCGATGGCGCGCTGAGCCTCTTCGGGACCGGAAACCAAAGCCGCCGTGTCCAGCCGCAGCACCTTGCCCCAGCGTTCGGCCTGCGCGACCTGATTCAGGGTGGCGGCGGAACAGCTTCCCGACAGGGCGGCGATGGGTCCGCCGATCGGCTTGGACGCCCAGTCGGAAGCGCCGGCCGGCGTGACCGCGCCCTCTTCCACCAGAGCCCGCGCCAGACCGATGCCCAGGCCCGACGCGCCGACGCTGAGGGCGGTCCTGGCCGCCGCTCGGCCCATGGGGGCGAGATCGCGGTCCAACACGGAGTCAACGATGGCGGCGCCGTAGCCTTCGGCGGCCAACGCCTGCATCCGCGCCGTGATCGCCGCCTCGCCCTTGTCGACCTCCGCCAGATGGATCAGGCCGATCCGCGTCTCACTCTGACGGCCCAGCACCCGCACCAGATTGGCGTCATGCATGGGGTTGAGCGGATGGTCCTTCATCGAGCTCTCGTTCAGCGGGACATCGCCGACGAACAGATTGCCGAAGAAGATGCTGCGCTTGTTCTCGGGGAAGGCGCAGTTGACCAGCACCACACCGCTGTCGTCTCCGCGCAGGGCGTCCATCACCGGCCCGATGTTGCCCTTGTCGGTGGAGTCGAAGGTCGAGCAGATCTTGAACAGGATATGGCGGGCGCCGCGCGCCTTCAGCCAGGCATGGGCCGGACGGGTCATGGCCACAGCCTCGTCCGCCGGGATCGAGCGGCTCTTCAGCGCCACCACCACCGCGTCGGCTTCCGGCAGGTCGAGATCATCCGCAGGGGCGCCGATGGTCTGGATGGTGCGTAGCCCCTGGCGGGTCAGGGCGTTGGCGAGGTCGGAGGAGCCGGTGTAGTCGTCCCCGATACACCCCAGGACGATGCCCTTCACGCCGAGCGCCCGCCCGCCGCCACAAACCAGTCCAGCCCGTCAAGGGTCTTGCCCCGGGGCCGGTATTCGCAGCCGACATAGCCCTCGTAGCCCAGCAGGTCGAGCTCCTGGAACAGGTAGGGATAGCTCAGCTCCTCGCTGTCCGGCTCATTGCGCGAGGGCACGCTGGCGATCTGCACATGGGTCGTGATTGGCAGGTATTTGCGCAGGCGCGTGGTCACGTCGCCGTGGATGATCTGGCAGTGGTAGATGTCGAACTGCAGCTTGACGTTGGGCAGGCCAAGCTCGCCGATCAGGGCCGCCGTGGCGTCGACGCTGTTCAGGAAATAGCCCGGCATGTCGCGGTTGTTGATCGGCTCCAGCATCAGCTCGACGCCGACCTTGGCCAGCTGCTCAGCGGCGTGGGCGACGGAGCGGCGATAGGCGGCCTGAGCCTTGGGGTCGGCGGGATCGGCGATGCCGGCCATCATATGCACGCGCTTGACGTCGGTGGCGGCGATATAGGGCAGCGCCTTCTGCACCGCCGCCTTCACGTCATCGAACCGGTCCGGCAGGGCCGCCAGCCCCCGCTCGCCCGCCGCCCAGTCGCCGGGATAGAGGTTGAACAGCGCCTGGGTCAGGCCGGTCTTGTCCAGCAGCGCGGCGATGGCGTCCGGCGAGTGCTCATAGGGAAACAGATATTCCACCGCCGTGAAGCGCGCCTCGGCGGCGGCCTCGAACCGGTCCAGGAAATCCCACTCGTTGAACATGAAGCTGAGGTTGGCGGCGAAGGTGGGCATGGCGCTCTATTTCTTCTTTTCGGGCAGCGTGGCGCCGGACATCTGGGCGTAGACCCGCGCCACGGAGGCGTCGGCGTCCTGACCCATGCCGGATCCGGCGGCGGCGAGGTACATCTGCAGGGCGGTGGCGGCGATGGGCGCGGGATAGCGGGCGGCCCGGGCCATGTCCTGGACGATGCCCAGGTCCTTGATGAAGATTTCGGTGGTCGACAGCGGCGTGTAGTCGCCCGACACCACATGCGTCATCCGGTTCTCGAACATCCAGCTGTTCCCCGCCGAACCGGTGATCACCTCATAGACCTTGGCCAGGTCCAGGCCCTGATGCGCGGCGAAGGCCATGGCCTCGCTGGCTACGGCGATATGCACCCCGGCCAGCAGCTGGTTGATCATCTTGAAGGCCGAGCCCGGGCCCGCCGCGTCGCCCAGCCGATAGATCTTGCTGGCCATGGCCGACAGAGCCGCGTCCGCCGCCTTGAAAGCCGCCGGAGTTCCCGAGGCCATGATGCTCATGTCGCCATTGGCCGCCTTGACCGGCCCGCCGCTGATCGGCGCGTCCAGATAGTGACGGCCGGTCGCCTCCAGCCGCGCCGCGAGGCGCTTGGCGATCTCGGGATCCATGGTCGCGGCGGACATGAAGACCGCGCCGGGCGGCATCGCCTCCGCCACGCCTTCAGGGCCGAACAGCACCGCCTCGGTCTGGGCCGCGCTGACCACGACGCAGACGACGACATCGGCGCCTGCAACGGCCTCGGCGGGCGTGCGCGCGACCTCGCCGCCGTCTTCCTTGAACCGCTGCATGGACGCGGCGGAGACATCGCAGCCGACCACGGCGAACTGCGCGCGCATCAGCGACTGGGCCATGCCGTAGCCCATCGAACCCAGGCCGATCACCGCGGCGCGGCGCCTATCCGAAGACATCGAACACAACCCCCAAAACCATCCGAGCGCCAGCGCTTTAGCAGCTTTCTCGCCCCGCTCCAGCCCGGACCGGCGCCATCACTTGTGGCCAGGCTGCAACAGCGGCGGGATGTTGCGGCAAAGCCCCCGCCGGGGCGGAACAAACCGGGCTCGACCCGCGCTCTAGCTGACAAGAATTGGCCGGTGCGACCGGCCTTCCGTCGGAGCACCACATCCATGGCTCTTCCCAGCCGCCTCAACCCCACCGCGACCACGGGCGCCGAGATCTACGATCTCGGCCGTGGCCCTGAAAGCACCGGCCAGCGCGTCCGCCGCCTGCAGCTGGAGGCCCGCATCCTGGCCCGCGAACAGGTCGAAATCCTGTCGCGCGACTTCAACGCCCTAGCCGCCCGCGCCGCCGAGATCGCCGAAGGCGGCGACGCCTACCCCGCCGGCGTCCGCGAACTGGCCTCGCGCATCGCCGCGGACCTGCCCCAGAAGGCTCAGAACATGATGTCGATCATGGACCGCACCAGCGACGTGTAAGCGCTAGCGATTGACCAGTTTGGCCGGCGTCATCAGCACCAGGATGGCGCCGAGCACCAGACCTCCCGAGATGATGTAGAGGCCTATGGCCGCGCTGCCGGTGGCGTCCTTGACGTAGCCGATCAGGTAGGGCGCGGCGAAGCCCGACAGGTTGCCCACCGAATTGATCACCGCGATCCCCGCCGCCGCGCCCGCGCCGGCCAGGAAGGCGGTCGGCAGCGACCACAGCAAGGGCGCGCAAGTAATGGCGCCCGCCGCCGCCAGGGATAGGGCGCAGACCGCCAGAGTTATGTTGGGCGCGTTGGGGGCTACCGCATAACCGACTGCCCCGATCATGGCCGGGATCACCAGATGCCAGCGGCGCTCGCGATGCTTGTCGGCGCTGCGGCCCAGCACGTTCATCAGGATCAGGGTGACGATGAAGGGAATGGCGCTGACGATGCCGATCCGGGTGTTGCCCACCACGCCGGCGGTCTTGATCAGGGTCGGCATCCAGAAGGTCATGCCGTACTGGCCCATGACGAACAAGAAGTAGATCAGACCCATCATCCAGACGCGCGGGTCCTTGAAGGCCGCCAGGGTGTTATGGGTGCCGGATACCTGGCTCTTGGTGTCATGGGCGATGGCGTCGGCCAGCACCCGCTTCTCGTCGTTGTCCAGCCACTTGGCCGCGGCGATGGAGTTGTCGAGATAGAAGAGGCAGGCGATGCCGACGATGACGGCGGGCAAGGCCTCCAGCACGAACATCCACTTCCAGCCGGGCATGCCGGCGACATTGTTCAGGGCGTCCATGATCCAGCCCGACAGCGGATTGCCGACGATCGACGACAGCGGGATGGCCGACATGAGGACTGCGATCACCCGTCCGCGGTGATGAGCAGGGAACCAGTAGGTCAGATAGAGGATCACGCCCGGATAGAAGCCAGCCTCGGCCAGGCCCAGCACGAAGCGCAGGCTGTAGAAGGCCGCGACGCTGTGGACGAAGATGAAACCAGCCGACAGCAGGCCCCAGCTGATCATGATCCGCGCGATCCAGCCCCGCGCTCCGAACTTGTGCATGAACAGGTTGCTGGGAACTTCGAACAGGAAGTAGCCGAGGAAGAAGATGCCCGAGCCCAGGCCGAACACCGTCTCGCTGAACCTCAGTTCCTGAGACATCTGCAGCTTGGCGAAGCCGATGTTGACCCGGTCGAGGTAGGAGGCGACGTAGCACAGCGCCAGGAAGGGCATCAGCCGCCAAAACACCTTGCTGTAGGCGCGCTTGGCGATGGCCTCGTCGCCCGCGGCGACTCCCGGCGTGGCCTCAATATCGATCGCCGCCATGATCTCTCCCGTTCGCCGGTCTGGAAGCCGACGCTAGACACCTTGTTAGGCTGGCCCGGGACGGACGCCAATGGCCCATTCCGTGCTAGGAGAGCCGTCGGCCCTCCCCTTAAGGACGCTCCGCGTGACCGAAACCCGCATGCGCGAAGACATTTGCCGCTTCGCCCGATCGCTGTTCGAACGCGGCCTGACCCCCGGCTCGTCCGGCAATATCTCGGTGCGTACCGACGACGGCGGCTGGCTGGTCACCCCGACCAACGCCTCGCTGGGCTTCCTCGACCCCACCCGCCTGTCGCGCCTCGACGCCCAGGGCCGGCTGATCGACGGCGACAAGCCGACCAAGGAAATCCCGCTGCACACCGCGCTCTACGACAGCCGCGCCTCGGCCCGCGCCATCGTGCACCTGCACTCCACCCATGCGGTGGCGGTGACCATGTTGCCGGAGATCAACCCAAAAGCCGCCCTGCCGCCGATGACGCCCTATTTCCTTATGAAGTGCGGGTCTCCGGCCCTGGTGCCCTACTACCGGCCCGGCGATCCGGCGGTGGCCGACGCCATCCGGGGACTGGCGGGCAAGCATTCCTCGGTGCTGCTGGCCAACCACGGGCCGGTTGTCGCGGGTGAGAGCCTGGAAGCCGCCGTGTTCGCCATGGAGGAGCTGGAGGAGACCGCCCGGCTCTACCTGCTGCTGCGCGGGCTTAACCCCCGCCATCTCAGCCCGGCCCAGGTGAAGGACCTGATCGCGACCTTCGGGCTGACGGACGTGCATCCCGAGCATTCGGGGCACGATCACTAAGCCTTAGGCAGGTCGTCCTCGACGTAGGCGCGGACGATGGCGTCGAAGTCAGGGTCAGCCTTCAGGCCCAGGCCGACGGCGCGGCTGATGTCCCAGGCGCCGGGCCAACTGCCCACGATGGCCTCGATGGCCGGGTCGCGCTGATAGGCAATGCGGTCGGTCGCCGCCTTGCCCCCGGCCCGTTCCAGGGCTGCGATCATCTTCGCCACGCTGACCGACAGGCCCGGCAGATTGAGCGCTCGTTTTTCTCCAAGAGCCGCTGACTGTAATTCCGCCCCCGCGATGATGCTGTCGATGGCTCCGCGCGGCGACAGCAGCCAGAGCTTCAGATCGGTGGACACCGGACAGACCGTCGGTTGGCCGTTGAGCGGCTCGCGGATCAGCCCGCTGGCGAAGGATGACGCCGCCTTGTTGGGCGCGCCGGGGCGCACGCTGATGGTCGGCAGGCGCAGGATACGACCGTCGACAAAACCCTTGCGGGTATAGTCCCCCAGCAGCAGCTCCCCGATCGCCTTCTGCACGCCATAGGAAGAACGCGGGTTGAGCTGGGTGTCGTCGGTGACCACCGGCGGCAGGGCCCCGCCGTAGACGGCGACGGAAGAGGTGAACACCACGCGAGGTTTGTTGCCGGCGGCGCGGGCCAGGTCCAGCAGCAGGCGCGAGGCGTCCAGATTGACGCCCATGCCCAGGTCGAAGTCGGCCTCCGCCGCCCCGCTGACGATGGCGGCCAGGTGGAAGATCAGATCGACGTCCGGACCGATCAGCCCGGCCATCACCTTGGCGTCGGCGATATCCGCCGCCACCGCCTTAACGCGTGGATCGCCGAAGTCGGGCGCGGCCACCCGGTCGATCAGCACTAAGCGGTCTATAGGCGAGCGCACGCCGTCGTCGGACGCGGCGATCTCCCCCAACTGCAGCAGTCGGCGGGCCAGTTTCTGGCCGAGGAATCCGGCTCCGCCGGTGATGACGATCTTCATGGCGGCGTGTCTAGCGTCCGAATCCGCAGGACGCCAACCGCGCTATTTCTTGCCAAACGTCGCGTCGATGCCGGCCTGGGCGCAGATCTGGTCGACCGACTTGCCGTTCTCGGGCCGTCCGCCGCCGCCGCCCACCGAGCCGATCAGCTTGCCGTCCTTCATCAGCGGGATGCCGCCATCGACGGGGAAGAGGCCGATGCGGGCGGTGGTCAGCTGACCGATGGGCGTCGAGAGAGCGCCCGCGCGGTCGCCGCTGGGTGCGCCGGTGCGCAGGGCCGACTCGGCTTTGAACTTGGCGGTGGTGATGCCGATCTCGCTCGATCCCATCGAGGCGAAATAGACGGGCTGGCCGGTGATATCGAGCACCCACAGGGCGACCGGCCAATGCTTGGCCCGGGCCATGTCCATACAGGTGTCGACGATCTTCTTGGCGCCGTCATAGCCGATGGTCTCCCGCGCCACGGTGATCTGGGCGCTGGCGGTCGCGCCCGAAGCGGCGAGCGCGAAAAGGGCGACGGCGGCGGTGCGGATCTTCATTGGCTATTCCTCCCAGAATTTCGTTGGCCGGGAGGCTAGCACGAAGGCGCCGCTAAGCTAGTCCTTGGCGCGCTCGTAGTAGGAGCCGTCCTCGGTCTGCACGACGATGCGCGTGCCCACGGTGATGTAGGTCGGCACCATGGTGCGCACGCCGTTGTTCAAGATGGCGGGCTTGTAGGAGCCGGACGCGGTCTGACCCTTGACCACCGGTTCAGTCTCCACGACCTCGAGCGTCACGCGGCTGGGCAGTTCCAGCGCGATCGGCACGCCGTCGTGAGTGGACAGGGTCACGGCCATGCCGTCGGCCAGATAGAGGCCAAGCTCGCCGATGATGTCGTCGCGGGCGGTGACCTGGTCGAAGTCGGCCGGGTTCATGAAGTGGTACTCGTCGCCGTCCTTGTACAGGAAGGTGTATTCGCGCTGGTCGACAATGGCGCGCTCGACCACCTCGGTGGTGCGGTAGCGCTCGGACACCTTCACCCCGTCGGAGATGCGGCGCATGTTCAGCTGGGTCACCGGCGTGCCCTTGCCGGGGTGGATGTTCTCGGCGCTGAGGACGACATAGAGCTTGTTGTCCATGTCGACGACGGCGCCCTTGCGCAGCGAGCTGGCCTGAACTTTCACGTGATGGTCCTCGAAACTCGGCGGACGCTTGGGCCCGCGCTTGATTCTGCTAAGCAGCTTTGAAGCGCACCTATACGATCGGCGGCCAAACCGCCAGCCAAACCCGGTGATCCCCGACTTGCCCAGCCCTCCCCCCTCGCCCTGGTGGCGGCCGCAGAACCATCAGGACCGGCGCGGATTCCTGCTTGCGCGAGGGCGCATCCGCTCGGCCGTGCGGACCTGGTTCGAAGCGCGGGATTTCGTGGAGGTGGAGGCGGCCGCTCTGCAGGTCTCCCCCGGCAACGAGGCCCACCTGCACGCCTTCGCCACCACCGCTATTGGGCCCGACGGCAAGGGCGCGTCCCTCTATCTGCACACCTCTCCGGAGTTCGCCTGCAAGAAGCTGCTGGCCGCCGGTGAGACGCGCATCTTCGATCTGGCCAGGGTGTGGCGGAACCGCGAGCGGGGGCCGCTGCACCATCCGGAATTCACGATGCTGGAGTGGTATCGGGCGGACGAGCCCTACGAGACGTTGATGGACGACTGCGCCCAGCTGCTGGCCCTGGCGGCGGACGCGGCGGGCGCCGAGACGCTGACCTGGCGGGGGCGGCAGGCCGATCCCTTCGCGGCGCCCGAGCGCGTGACCCTCGCCGAAGCTTTTGACCGCTTCGCCGGCATCGACCTGCTGGCCACGGTGGGCCTCGACGGTTCGGTCGACCGCGATGGCCTGGCGGCCTCGGCCAAGGCGGCGGGCATCCGGACAGCCGACGACGACACCTGGTCGGACGTGTTTAGCCGGGTGCTGGTGGAGAAGATCGAGCCCAATCTCGGGGTCGGACGGCCAACCATCCTTTGCGAATATCCTGTGGCCGAGGCCGCCCTGGCGCGGCCCAAGCCTGGCGATCCGCGGGTGGCCGAGCGGTTCGAGCTCTATGCCTGCGGGGTTGAGCTGGCCAACGCCTTCGGCGAACTGACCGACGCGGGCGAACAGCGCCGCCGCTTCGAGGCGGAGATGGCGGAGAAGGCGAGGGTCTACGGCGAGCGCTATCCCATCGACGAGGACTTCCTGGCGGCCCTGCAGCTGATGCCCGAGGCCAGCGGGGCAGCGATGGGCTTTGACCGGCTGGTGATGCTGGCGACGGGCGCCCAGCGGATCGGGCAGGTGTTATGGGTCCCCGTGCCCGAGATTGCAGATGAATAAGACGCTCCGAACGCCCGCTGCCCTGGCCGAGGCCGGCCTGATCGACGCCGCCAGCCTGCCCGCCCTGGAGCGTGTCGCGGCGCAGTACGCCGTGGCCATCACCCCGAGCCTCGCCGCCCTGATCGATCCGGCCGATCCGCGCGACCCCATCGCCCGCCAGTTCGTCCCGCAGGAGGCTGAGCTGGAGCTCGCGCCCGGCGAGGACGGCGACCCCATCGGCGACTTCACCCACAGTCCCGTCGAAGGCATCGTCCACCGCTACCCGGACCGGGTGCTGCTGAAGATCACCCACACCTGCGCCACCTACTGCCGCTTCTGCTTTCGGCGCGAGATGGTCGGGCCTCAGGGCCTGCAGCCGCTGACGGGCGAAGCGCTGGACGCGGCGTTGGCCTACATCGGTGACCACTCCGAAATCTGGGAAGTGATCCTGACCGGCGGCGATCCCCTGGTGCTGTCGCCGCGCCGGGTCGCGGAGGTGATGCAGCGGCTGGCAGCCATCGACCACGTCAAGGTGGTGCGGCTGCACACCCGCGTGCCCGCTGTCGATCCAGGGACCGTCACTCCCGAGCTGGTGGCGGCGCTGAAGTGCCCGGGCAAGGCGGTCTATGTCGCGCTTCACGCCAACCACCCGCGTGAGCTGACCCCCGCCGCCCTGGCGGCCTGCGCCCTGATCGTGGATGCGGGCATCCCGATGCTGGCCCAGACGGTGCTGCTGGCCGGGGTCAATGACGACCCGGAGGTGCTGGGCGCCCTCATGCGCGCCTTCGTGCAGAACCGGATCAAGCCCTACTACCTGCATCACGGCGACTTCGCGCGCGGCACCGCCCACCTGCGCACCAGCGTCGAGCAGGGCCAGGCCGTCATGCGGGCCATGCGCGGCCGCTATTCGGGGCTCTGCCAGCCGACCTATGTGCTGGACATTCCGGGCGGCCATGGAAAGGTCCCGATCGGGCCGTGCTATCTCGCAGACGGAGAGGTCGAGGACCCGAACGGGCTCAGGCGCGCCTATCCGCCGACCTGATCTGCAGAGGAAACGCCATGTCCGTCCGCAAGCTCGTGCTGCTCGTCATCGCCATGATGCTGGCGCCCGTTCTGGCGCAGGCGCAGAGCCCGCAGGCGCGCGATCGCCAGTCGATCCTGAGCATGACCGGCAACTTCGAGGTCACCTTCGACTTCCGCGAAACCACCGTGCTGCAGGCCGGCTACAAGCCGATCCCCGGCAAGAAGGTCGGCGGCGAGGAGGTGGTGCGGGCGATCGAGGACTCGCCGGGCAAGGTGGTGCTCCAGCACATGATCGTGGCCATCCTCGACAAGAAGCCGGTGGTCATCAAGCATTGGCGCCAGGACTGGGTCTATGAGCCCAAGGCGGTGCTGGAATACGCCTCACAGGGCCGCTGGACGCTGAGATCCGTGCCCGAGACTGAGCGTAAAGGCGCCTGGTCGCAGACGGTGTGGGAAACCGACGACAGCCCCCGCTACGGCGCGGTCGGCCACTGGACCTACGACAACGGCGTCACCCAATGGGTCAGCGGCGAAACCCGCCGCCCCCTGCCTCGTCGCGACGCGACCCGTCACCCCGTCTACGATCACCTCTACGGGACCAACCGCCACATCCTGACGCCGACCGGCTGGGTGCAGCAGGAGGACAACGCCAAGGTCGGGGTGAAGGACGGCAAGGACGTCACTTTCGTGCGCGAGACGGTGATCAACAGCTACGACCGCTACGCCGCCTTCCCGGTGGCCGCCGCCGACGACTACTGGGCCAAGACCGCGCCCTACTGGTCGAAAGTCCGCGACGCCTGGGATCGCGCCATCGTCCGCAACAACGGCGTGACCGTGGCCGAGGATGTCGAGCTGGGCTCAGTCACCGGCGAACGGCTAATGGACTGGGCCGATGAGATCAACGAGGGCAAGACTCAGACGGCGGAGGCCTCCGCGCGGGCTGAGGCCCTAATCGCCAAGACCGTTGCTACGGCCTTGGCGTCGCGCTAGCTAGAGGTAATTGCGTCAATTTCGTGATAAACTTTGTCTAAAGTAAGTGTTCATTCCATCGTGAACAATGAAATCGTTGCTGTTTCGGATCACATATTGATCTCATGGATTGATCAACTGAAGGCCATTGAGGCTGGAGGTTGGTATGATTGCCCCGACAACTATAAAGCAACGCTACGTTGGATTGGCTTTGCTGTTGGCCCTGACGGGACCTCTTGCGGCCAAGGCTCAGACGCTGCGTCCGTCGGGCCTGGGCGGCGCCGAGCGTCTCACCGACCGTCAGCTGCAGGCGCGGGAACAGACCGCCAGCCTGTTGCAGACCGCCGCAGCCATCGAATCCTACCAAGTGCGCTTGGGCAAGCTGGGCCAGATCATGGGCCAAACCTTCGTGGTCAAGCGCCTGGGCGCCAGCCTCGCCAACGATCAGGAACGGCTGGAGCCGCGGCTACAGGACGCCCTGAACCAGGCCGACCTCGACACCGAACAGCAGGCCCCGGCGGCCGATCCCGTCGCCCTGACCGATCTGATCAAAACGCCCAACAGCCGCTTCGACAACGCCTACCTCGATGACCTGATCGCCACCACCCAGCAGAACCTGGCCGACCTGAAGGCCTATCCCGCGGCCGACATGGAGGCGCCCGTGCGGGACGTCGTGGGCGATCTGGTCGCCAGTCTCGACCACCGCCTGACCCAGGCACAGCAACTGCGAAGCGAGCTGCGCTAGTCCAGAATCTACATTGCTATTGATAATCATTCTCATATTATGGTGCGGCATCACAGGAGCCGCCCATGCTGGACCATCCCGCCGCGTCCATCCCCGCCGCAGAAGACCGGGCGCTGACCCTGCATGACCTCGATCCCGCCGAGCACCTACTGGTGTTCGGCCTGCGCGCCATCGCCGTGGGCCATGGCGACTGCCCCACCCTCGCTCACACCTTCACCAGGCGTTGCGGCCCGATGGGGGCGCCCGCTCTGCAGGCCTATTTCACCCTCTTGAAGCTGATCGGCATGTCGAGCCGCCGGCGGCTGCAGGTGCACGTCCCCGGTTGCGCCTGCGTCAGTGTCGACGAAACCGCGGTGGTCGGGGTTGTGGCCGCGGCGCAGGCGGCGGTGAAGGGCGGCGACGATTCCCTGCTGCGGATGCGCCTCGGCTTCCTGACCCGCTCGGAAGCCGGCGAGGTCCTGCGCCAGACCGCCCAGGCTTTGGCGCGCGCGCTTTTGGCCGGCGGTGAAGCCTCGCCCATGCGGATCGAAACCGGCCCGGCGCCCGCCACGGCGCGCCTGATGACGGTTCATTGATGGGTATTTGATGATCGGTATTGATCTTTGATGATTTTATGATGATATGCCCTCAGCCGCAGCGAGCGGCTGAGGAGGCTTGCGATGAGCAAACTGGGAGTTGAGGTGGGCGACGAGTTCCCCGCCGATGAGGTCCGCACCGATACAGACCAGAATGGGGTGGTCCATCACCACCACTATCATTACCGGCGGCGGCCGTTCCGCTTCCTGCGGTTCTTCCTGGTCGTCACTCTGTTCGGCATGGTGTTCCGGGCGCTGCACTTCGTGCTGGGCCCCTCGCATTGGCGCGGCGACGACCGCTACGGCGCCAACTACTATGGCTGGAGCCCGATCGAGCAGCTGATCGGCCTGGGCGTCGGCATCGCCATTGTGAGCGGCGCCCTGTGGTTCATCCGCCGCCGCGACCCTGAAGGCCGGTGCTGACATGGTCCGGCGCCCCTACCCGCCCTTTCCCGGCGACATCGAGGCGGGCGACCGCGCTACGACCCGCGTGCAGCTCGAGATGCCGCCCCAGGCCATGGTCAGACTGCAGAAGATGAAGGACCGCACCGAAGCGGCCTCCTACGCCGAAGTCATCCGCAACGCCCTGCGCCTGTTCGAGGCCTTGGTGGACGAGCATGAGAAGGGCTCGGAATTCTCGCTGAAGCGGGCCAACGGCGACGTCGTCCAGTACAAAATCTTCGTCTGACGATGCTGTGGTCCGTCCTGTGTCCGCCCTCGCCTCGCCTAGAGGCTTCGGCCGATCCACCAGCTAGAGTCTCGGCTGGGCCGCGAACCAGGGCACCAGTCGGCTCAACGCCTCGCGCACCTCAGCCGTCGAAACCGCGAAGCTGAAGCGCATGAAATGCCCGCCTTCGACCGGGTCGAAGTCCACACCGGGCGCGGTGGCCACGCCGGTGTCGCGCAGCAGCCGCTCGCAGAAGGCCAGGCTGTCCTGCGTCAGATGGCCGACGTCGGCCCAGATGTAGAAGGCGCCGTCAGGCGGGGCGATGGTGTCGAGGCCCAGCGCCGGCAGGGCCTCCAGCATCAAGGCGCGGTTGGCGCGGTAGACCTCGACATGGCCCTCCAGCTCCTCGCCGCAGTCCATCGCCACGAGACCCGCGTGCTGGCTCAGCGAGGGAGCGGTCAAGAACATGTTGCCCTTGTAGGCCCAGGCCTTACCGACGTGATCGGCGGGCGCCACCAGCCAGCCCAGCCGCCAGGCGACCATGCTGTAGTATTTGGAGAAGCTGTTGACGATCAGGGCCTCGGGCTCGAATTGCAGCATGCTGGACGCCGGCTCGCCGTAGCTCAGGCCGTGATAGATTTCGTCCGAGATGATGCGGATGCCGCGCGCGCGGCAGACCTCGGCGATGGCCGCCATTTCCGCCGCCTCGATGATGGTCCCGGTCGGGTTGGCCGGGCTGGCGATGATCACGCCCCTGGGCGCGGGCTCCAGCGCTTGCAGCGCCCTGGCGGTCAGCTGGAAGCGTTCGGCGGGACCGCACTCGATCTCCACCGGGACCATGCGCAGGGCCTTCAGGGTGTTGCGGTAGGCGACATAGCCAGGCCGGGCCGTGGCCACCCGGTCGCCCGGCTCGAAACTGGAGGCCAGCGCCAGGACCAGGGCAGGCGAGGCGCCGCAGGTCAGGATCACCCGGTCCGGATCGACGATCACGCCGTAGCGGTCGGCGTAGTCCTGGGCGATGCGGGCCTTCAGGGCCGGACTTTCCCAATAGCCCATGGCGTCGGTGTCGAGCACCCGGTGGGCGGCGGCGATCGCGGCGGCCGGAGCGCCGGTCGAAGGCTGGCCGAATTCCATGTGGATGATTGAGCGGCCCTGCGCCTTCAGCCGGTGGGCGATATGGCTGATGCCGATGGCCTGGAACGGATCGATGGACGCCGGCATCGCGGATCCTTGAGACAAGCTGAGGCGCCGTCGTTAGCCACAATCGGCGCCCCGCGCCATCCCCGCCCGGGCCGTCCGAAAGCAGTAAATTTTTTTCAAGGATGGTTGGGGGGACGCTCCAAACGGCGGCGTCTCCTATACGAAAGCGTGTCGTCCCCGTCACGTTTTCGGTTCGTGAGAAGGGCTCGTCGGTTTCCGGGGGGATTTCGGCGAGACACTCCGCGAATGCAGCTCAGCCGGCTGCGAGGCGGCCCGCGCCGCGCCAGTGCGCGGGCCGCCCTCCTTCTTAAAAGGGCGTCCACACCTCGATTTTTTGCTGAGAGCACCTACCTGCTAGACGGGCGGGTGCCCGCGCGCCTGGCGATTTTCCAAAAAAAAGCCCCCGGACCATGACGACCGGGGGCATGAGGAAGTAGGGAAGGAATAGGAGAAGCGATGCGGCTTCCGTGATTGAGTACGCGCCTTCCGCCACGACCCCTCAGACTGTTCGAGAAAAGACTCGGTTATTCAGGACCCCATGCCAGACGCCCTTAGCGTAACCAATCTGTCCAAGACCTATGCCTCGGGCTTCCAGGCGCTGAAGTCGGTTAATCTGACCATCCGCCAGGGCGAGATTTTCGCCCTGCTCGGCCCCAACGGCGCCGGCAAGACCACCCTGATCAGCATCATCTGCGGCTTGGTCATGCCCAGCGAGGGTCGGGTCCTGGTGGAGGGGCATGACATCGTCACCGACGCCCTGGCCGCCCGCTCGGTGATCGGACTAGTGCCGCAGGAATTGAAGACCGACGCCTTCGAAACCGTCTGGGCCACCGTCAATTTCAGCCGCGGCCTGTTCAACAAGCCGAAGAACCCGGCCCTGATCGAGAGCCTACTGAAGGACCTGTCCCTGTGGGACAAGAAGGCCAGCAAGATCATGACCCTGTCGGGCGGCATGAAGCGGCGGGTGATGATCGCCAAGGCCCTGTCGCACGAACCCACCATCCTGTTCCTGGACGAGCCCACGGCGGGCGTCGACGTCGAGCTTCGGCGCGACATGTGGGAGGTGGTGCGCAAGCTGCGTGACGCCGGGGTGACCATCATCCTGACCACCCACTACATCGAAGAAGCCGAGGAGATGGCCGACCGGATCGGCGTCATCAGCCGGGGCGAACTGATCCTGGTGGAGCAGAAGACCGAACTGATGCGCAAGCTGGGCAAGAAGCAGCTAACCCTGCAGCTGTCCGTCCCGCTGGCCCATCTGCCCGCCTCGCTCGGCGACTATCCTCTGGAGCTTTCCGCCAACGGCGAGGAACTGGTCTATACCTACGACACCCGCCAGGAGACCGGCGGCATCGCGGGTCTGCTGAAGAACCTCGAGGCCTTGGGCATCGAGTTCAAGGACCTGCGCACCGACCAGAGCTCGCTGGAAGAAATCTTCGTCAACCTCGTGAAAGACCAAGCATGAACTGGCGGGCCGTACGCGCCATCTACCTGTTCGAGATGCACCGCACCTGGCGCACGCTGATGCAGAGCGTGCTGGCCCCGGTGGTCTCGACATCGCTCTATTTCGTGGTGTTCGGCTCGGCCATCGGCTCGCGCATGACCAAGGTCGATGGCATCGGCTACGGCTCGTTCATCGTGCCGGGCCTGATCATGATGTCGGTCCTGACCCAGAGCGTGTCCAACGCCTCGTTCGGCATCTATTTCCCCAAGTTCGTGGGCACCATCTACGAAATCCTCTCCGCCCCGCTCAGCTACTTCGAGATCATCGCCGGCTATGTCGGGGCGGCGGCCTCCAAGTCGATCGGCCTGGGGCTGATTATCCTGGCCACGGCCTCGCTTCTCGTGCCCGTGCACATCGCGCACCCGTTCATGGCCGCCTTCTTCCTGCTGCTGACCGCCTTCACCTTCAGCCTGTTCGGCTTCCTGATCGGCATCTGGGCGGACGGGTTCGAGAAGCTGCAGATGATCCCGCTGCTGATCATCACGCCTCTGTCGTTCCTGGGGGGCAGCTTCTATTCGGTAGCCAGCCTGCCGCCGATCTGGCGCGCGGTGACGCTGTTCAACCCACTGGTCTATCTGATCAGCGCGTTCCGCTGGAGCTTCTATGGCCAGGCCGACGTGGCCATCGGCGTCAGCATGGGGGCGACGGCGGTGTTCCTGGCGATCTGCCTGCTGCTGGTGCGGTGGATCTTCAAGACCGGGTATCAGCTGAAGACCTGAGGCGGGGCCTGCTCAGCTCTTGGGCTGGCCCACGACCTTCGGCACCTGCTCGGCCAGCAGGGCCACCTCGCCCATGTTGTCGAGCATGCGGTTGAGCAGGGTCAGCATCTGCTCGGCCTCGCCGTCGCTGAAGCCGCGCAGCAGGCGCGCCTCGCGCTCGTCGGAGATCTTCTCGGTCAGGCGGCACAGGGCCCAGCCTTCCTCGGTCAGGGATAGAGAGCGCAGCGGACCCCGGGCCTCGGCGATCAGCTTGCGCGCCTTCAGCGACTTGACGGCGCGGCTGACGGCGGCGGCGTCCACCCCAATGATTTCAGCGATGCGCGCGGCGGTGATGTCAGGGCGGCGGCCCAGAAGGTAGAGCAGACGGGCGTCCAGGAAGCCCAGGCCGATCTGGCCGTAGGTGGCCGAGGCAGTGGTCACCAGACGGTTGCCGAGCCAGTTGACCCGGGTCGCGATGACGGTGCTGCTGCGTCCGCTCCCAGCGGAATGTTCACTCATCGAATCTGCCCTAACAGCGTTCGGCTTTCAGATCGTACGGCTAGCCTGTTGTTATCCTCTGTTGAGCCCTCATCCCAGAAAATATTGCGATTATGCAACATGTTTTTGGGGTCACCGAGGCAAACGGTTGAGATCAAAGGGAAAAGCTGCAAAAAAATGTGATCGGCAAGCCGCCGTTCGGCTTCAGACTCCGATGCGGAGACTGGCGCGGACCCCGGGCCCCTGCGGGTCGTACTTGACCACGGCCTTCAGGCTGGCGGCCATGGCGCCGACGATCTTGCCGCCCAGACCCGTGCCGCGCTTGTCCGAAACGGGTTGCATGCCGATGCCGTCGTCTTCCACCCGCAGCAGCAGATGCCCCGGCCCGTCGCGGGCCAGGCTGACGCGCACTTCCCCGCCCTGGTCGGCGCCGTAGGCGTATTTACAGGCGTTGGTGACCAGCTCGTTGACGATCACACCGACCGAGACCGCCTTGTCGGTGTGCAGGCGCAGGGCTTCCGACGTCAGCACCAGACGGCGCGGGGATTCCGGGGTCGACCAGGTGTCCTCAAGTTCGTGCAGCAGGGCGTGCAGATAGCCGCTCATCTCCACCGCTTCCACGTGATCGGAGGTGTAGAGCCGGCGGTGGACCTGCATGATCGCCTCAATCCGGCGCTGAGTGTCCTGCAGGGCGGTGCGAGCTGCGGTGTCCGAGAGCGCCGAGCCCTGCATCTGCACGAAGGCGGAGACCAGCTGCAGGCTGTTGGCGACCCGGTGGTTGACCTCGCGCAGCATGGTCTCCAGCCGCGCATTGGTGACGCGCAGGGCTTCCTCCGCCTCCAGCCGCGCCCGTTCCAGCCGCACCTGGGTGAGGGCCTGCTGAAAGGCGCTGTCCATAAGATCGAAGAAGGCTTCGCCGGGCGTCTTGACCACATAGTCCGCCGCCCCAGCCTTGAGCGCGGCCACCGCCACCCGGCTCTCGTCCGAGCCCGTGACATAGACCACCGGCGGGGGAACCGGCAGGCCGCGCAGCTGACCGAGCGTCTCCAACCCGTCCAGATCGGGCATGTAGTGATCGACCGCGACGATATCGAACGGTTCCTCGGTGGCCATGGCCACGCCCTCGGCGCCGCTGGCGGCAAGGGCGACGCTATACCCCCTCCGCTCAAGCGACTTGCGGACCAGAGACCTCAGGCCCTCGTCGTCGTCGATATAAAGGACGCGGGCCGTCTGGCTCATCCCGCCTCGTCGGCGCTGGGAATCTGGATCACCGACAGGAACAGGCCCAGCTGCCGGATGGCCACGGCGAAGGCTTCGTAATTGACCGGCTTGGTGATGTAGACGTTGCAGCCCAGATCGTAGCAGCGCTGGATCTCGACCTTGTCGTCCGTGGTCGTCAGCACCACCACCGGCGTGCGCTTCAGCGGGCTGGCCTTGATCTTGTTCAGAATGTCGGTGCCGCTCATGTCCGGCAGGTTGAGGTCAAGCAGGATCAGAGCCGGGCCGTTCAGGGCGGGACCGTCTTTGTCGTTGTACAGATAGTCCATCGCCGAGGTGCCATCGGTGAAATGGCGAATCTCGTTGGAGATGCCGGCGCGCCGGATATTCTTTTCGATCAGCCGGGCGTGGCCCTCATCGTCCTCGATCATGACGATGGTGACAGGCATTTGCGGGTCGCTCACAGAGAGGCTCCTCTTTCGGGATTCAAGGTCTTGGGAAGGGAAATACGGAAGGTGGCGCCCTGGCCGAGCATCGACTCGCAGGTGATCAATCCGCCCAGCCGGTGGATGAGCGCCCGCACATGAGCCAGACCGATGCCTTCGCCAGGCTGGTCCTGGGCGCCCGAGCGGCGGAACAGGTCGAAGATGCGGTCATGGTCCTTGGGATCGATGCCGCGGCCATTGTCCTGCACCTCATAGACCACCCGGTCCCCCGTCACCGAGCCGCGCACCGTGATGAGGCCGGGCCGGTCCTTGGCCAGGTACTTCACCGAATTTTCCACCAGATTGGAGAACACCTGCTCGATGGCCACCCGGTCGCTGACCAGATCGGGGATCGGCGCCTTGATGTCGATCTCAGCGCCCTTGCTGGACGCCTGGTGACGCAGGGTGTCGTGGACGCCGTTCAGCAAGGTCTCCATGTCGAGCCGCTCCGGCGAGATCACCCGCCGGCCCTCGCGCGACAGCCGCAGGATGGCGTTGATCAGGCGGTCCATCTTCTGGGTGGAGGAACGAATGAAGCCGACCGCCTCGGGCAGCTCGGTTCTGACCGCATCGCGCGCCTCCTGGGTCATCAGCTCAGGCGCGGACTGTTCGACGCGGTCCACCAGTTCCGATAGCGGCTTGGCGGCGGCGTCCAACTCGGCGGTGAAGCCCATCACATTGACCAGGGGCGAGCGCAGGTCATGCGAGACGATATAGGCGAAGCGCTGGATCTCCTCGTTGGCCCGCCGGAAGTCGGCCGTGCGCTCCTGCACGGTGGCCTCCAAATTGCCGTTGAGCGCGCCGAGCTCCCGCCGTGAAAGGTTCAGGTCGCGGGTGTAGCGCAGGATCACCCATAGCGAGATGATCGCCACAGCAAGCATGATCACGCCGGAAATCAGCAGGACGACGATCAACTGCCGCCCGGTGTCCTGCTGCCCGTGATCGCGGATCTGCAGTAGCCCGCTTTCCTCGTTGTTCATCTGCAGGGTCAGCTGGCGCAGGTCCCGCACCGTGCCGACGCTCTGGTCGTTCTCGAAGTTCTCCCGCGCCAGCTCCAGACGATCGGCGCGAACCAGGCCGACGGAGTCGTCTAGCAGGCTGATGAAACGGGCGATGAGGACGCGGGCCTGAGCCACGCGCCGCTGCTGGCGCGGATTGTCGGCGGTCAGAACCCCGATGCGCTCGACTGTCGCCGACAGCCGTCCCGCGGCGTCGCGGTAGGTGTCGTAGAACCTCGGATCGACATCCAGCAGATAGCCGCGCCGCGCCGTCTCGGCGCGCTCCATGGCCAGCCGCAAGTCTGTGATCTGCTCCTGGACCTCATAGGTGTGGTTGACCAGGGCGGTGTAGTCGCGGTTTCGCGCTACGGTCCATCCGGCCATGACCCCGGCGGTCAGCAGGGCCAGAAAGCCCAGCGCCACGACGCCGACCATCAGCCGGTTGAACAGCCGTTCCGTGATCTCCATGAACTCGATATTCCTCCCCGCCAGGGCCGCAACGCGCCAGTTGGCGAAAGGATCAGCGCGATCCCGCGTTTTTTTGAAACGCGCTAGCGGAGCGGCAGGGATAAGATGAAGCGGGCGCCGTGCGGGTCGGCCTGCTCCAGAACGATGTCCCCGCCATGTCCGCGCGCCAGATTGCGGGCGATCGCCAGCCCCAGGCCCACGCCGCCCGTGCTGCGGTTTCGCGACGGCTCCAGTCTGCGGAAGGGTTCAAACACCGCATCCGCCATGTCCGGCGGAACCCCGGGCCCGCTGTCCTCGACGATCACCATGACCATGTCGTCCCCGGCCTGCTCCAGCTTTACGCGAGCGCTTCCGGCGAACTTCAGGGCGTTGTCGAGCAGGTTGTTGAGCACCCGCCGCACCGCCGGCAGGTTGGCTTCCACCGTCAACCGCTCCGGTCCCTCGAAGGAGACGTCCGCGCCCGCGTCGGTCAGATCGTCCACCAGCGTCTGGGCCAGGGCCGCCAGGTCGAACCGCTTGCGTTCGGCGCTGGGCAGGGCGTCGCGGGTGAAGGTCAGCATCTGGCTGATCAGCTCGTCCATCTGCTCGATATCGGAGGCGATGGATTCCCGTGCGGCCGGGTCGATGTCGGCGATGCGGAACCGCACCCGCGCCAGGGGGGTCCGCAGATCGTGGGACACAGCCGCCATCATCATGGTGCGGTCCGTCACCAGCCGCTGGATGCGCAACTGCATGCGGTTGAAGGCTTCGGTGGCCTGACGCAGCTCGTACGGTCCTTCCTCGGGCAGCAGGGGGGCGTCGGGGTTGCGGCCGAAACGGTCCGCGCCCTGGGCGAAGGCGCGGATGCGCCGAGCCGTCCGGTTGGCCAGCCAGAGAGCCGGCAGCAGCAGTGCGGCCAGGGTCAGGGCGAAGGTCAGCACGACCTGGCGCAGCCACAGGGCGTCGGCGGACGAGACGGGGCTGCGCACCACCAGCCACTGATTGCCGGCCTTGATCGCCAGGGCGCGCCGCCCGCGCGGGAAGTTGAAGAACGGGCCGCGGCGGAAGTCCTGTCCGAACCGCCCCCGCCCAGAACCAAAGCCTGGGCCGAAGCCCCGGTCGAACCGCCGCTGGATCACGCTCGGCGCGGTGGGACCCGGCAGGGGTCCGAACCGGCCCTGAGGCGGCAGTTCACGATCCTCATCGCCGGGACCTCCCGGACCTCCAGGCCCGCCGGGACCGCCAGGGCCACCTGGACCACCCGGCCCTGGAGGGTCACCCTGACCGCCGGGACCTCTGGGCCCGCCGAAGCCTCGGCCCTGGAAGCGGCGAGACGGCCCACCCTGATCCACTCCCCGCACCGCATCTTCCGCCAGCCCCAGCCGGTCGGCGGCCAGCTGCGCCAGACGTTGAGAGAAGGGATCGGGCGAGGCTTCGGGCGTGGTCTCGGCGATGGAAAAATTCAGGCGGCGGTCGCTGGCGGCGCGGGCTTCGCTGGCGGCGTCGGCGGGATGAGCCTCGATCTGGCGGACGGCTTCACGGATACGGTCCAGCGCCTGGTCCATCGGCACAGGCGCCGGCGGGCGAGGCGGCAGGGTCAGCAGCACCACCAGTCCGGCCAGCTGCGCAGCCAGAACCGCAACCGCGACCAGAGCCAGAATCTGATGGCTGAGGGTCCAGCGCCATCGGGGCATGCGCATGGTGAGGGCGATCAGACGCGCCGGACTGCGGAGACGAAGATGTAGCCCTCGTTGCGCACCGTCCGGAACAGATTGCCTGCCTCGCCATAGGCCGCCGTCAGCTTGCGCCGCAGGCGGCTGAGCTGCAGATCGACGGTGCGGTCGAAGGCGAAGCTGGAGCGTCCGCGCACCAGGCTCAGCACACGGTCGCGGTCGAGGACCTCGCGCGGGTGTTCGACGAAGGTGCGCAGCAGGGCGAACTCGCTGCCGGTCAGGGGCACGATCACGCCGTCCGGGGTCTGCAGCTCGCGCGCCCAGATCGACAGCGTCCAGCCGGAGAACTCATAACCGACATAGGGCGTGGCCGGATCGGGGGCCACATTGGTCGAGCGGCGCAGCAGGGCGCGGATCCGGGCCAGCAGTTCGCGCGGATTGGCGGGCTTGGGCAGATAGTCGTCCGCGCCCAGCTCCAGTCCGACGATACGGTCGGTGTCCTCTCCGGCCGCGGAAAGCATGATGATGGCGGGGCGCGCCTCGCCGCTGCTGGTCAGCCGGCGGCAGATGCTGAGGCCGTCCTCGCCGGGCAGCATGACGTCGAGAATCACGACATCGACGCTCTGACGGGCGAGCGCCGCATTTGCGCCTTCACCGTCCGCTACCGCCACAACCTCCATGCCGTGACGCTCTAGGAATTCGGCGACAAGCTGTCGTAGCTTCTCATCGTCGTCCACAAGCAGTACGGTGGCCACGCGCTTGGGCTCGGCCGGCCGGTCCGAGAAGCTTTCCTTGACGAGTATCACATCTACATCCACGGCTGAGCCCCACGCCTACCCAAGATGACATTGGCGGGATAAATGCCGCAGCGTGATTGCGGCTGATGTCGCCTATTGACCCAAGTGTGTCGCAGTTTCCGGCGCATTTCAGGATGGAAGCAATTGGACACACTCTGTATTAAAGCCGCAAGCCAGCAGACACCCGTCACCCCTAGAACCCTGGCGACTTCACGAGGCGGGCGCATGCGTAAACGATTGATGGCTGCTGTGGCGTTCGCGCCCCTGACCCTGATGGGTCTGCAGCCCGCGTTCGCCCAGACGACTATTTCCAATACGCAAACCACGCCGGTCCTGACCTCCACCGCGGGCGACGTCACCGTGGCCTCGGGCGGCACACTGGGCGTGACCGCCAGCGGCGCGGCCGCGACGATCAACAGCAACAATTCGGTGACCAACAACGGCACCATCACCAGCAACGACGTCAACAACCTCTCCGGCATCCTGGTTCAGTCGGGCGCCTTCACCGGCAGCATTACCAACACCGGCACCATCGCCCTGACGGAATCCTACACCCCCTCCGACAGCGTCAACACCGACGGCATCGCTGAAGCGCCGTTTGCTCTGGGCACCGGGCGCATCGCCATCCAGACTGTGGGGACCCTGACCGGGACCATCACCAACAGCGGCACCATCTCGGTCCAGGGCAATAATTCGTCCGGCATCTCCATCGGCGGCAAACTCAACGGCTCCTTCACCAACACCGGCACCATCGCCGTCACGGGCGATAACAGCGTGGGGATCATCACCGCCGGTGAGGTCACCGGCACGGTGCAGGTCAGCAACAGCGTGAT
This sequence comes from uncultured Caulobacteraceae bacterium, assembly GCA_903929535.1. GTDB lineage: Bacteria > Pseudomonadota > Alphaproteobacteria > Caulobacterales > Caulobacteraceae > BOG-938. Next base: position 33,879 of record CAIYVC010000017.1, read on the forward strand.
CGTCAAGGGCCTTAACGCCACCGGCGTGCAGACCACCGGCAAGATCGACGGCAGCCTGACCTTCTACGGCAGCGTCAGCTCCACGGGCTATGCCCTGGACAGCCGGTCGGCGACCACCACGGCTCTGCAGAAGATCGAAGCGACTCCCACCGACGTGGAACAGGGCGGCTCTGCCATCCTGATCCAGAACAGTGTCGTCGGCGGCGTTTTCCTCGGCGCGCCCCCGGCCACCACCAACAGCGCCGACACCACTACCGACGCCGACGGCGACGGCATCGTCGACAGCGTTGAAGGCACCACCGCGATCAACACCAGCGGGTCCTCCCCGGCGATTCAGATCGGCGGACCTTCAGCCATCACCATCGGCAATTTCAACGCGGCCAACCCCTACGGCCTGACCATCGAAGGCACCATCACCAGCAACGGCGTCTATGACGGCGTCGCCGGCACGGGCATCGACATCGGCGTGGGCGGCAAGGGGGTCAACCTCACCGGCGGCATCAACATCACCGGCTCGGTCAACTCCACCGCCTACCAAGCCAACGCCACCGGTATGCACCTGGAGAACGGTGCGGTCGTTCCCACTCTGCGCAACAGCGGCCAGTTGGCCTCGTCGGTCACCAGCGCCGGCGGCAACACCTCCACCGCCCTGCTGATCGACGCGGGCGCCACTCTCAAAACGATTGCTAACTACGGCAGCATCGTCGCCGCCGCCGCCGGCGACAACGTCAACGCCTCGGTGATTATCGACCGCAGCGGCACGCTGACCTACGTCGAGAACACCGGCTTCCTGGAAGCCAACATCACCGCCGCCGCGCCGGGCGAGACCATCAACGGCCGCGGCATCGCCTTGGACCTGTCGGCCAACACCACCGGCGTCACCATCCACCAGGAGCTGGACGGGGCCACGGCTCCGGCGATCATCGGCGACATCCTGTTGGGCAATGGACCCAACACCGTCCAGTTCCTGTCCGGCACCGTCCAGGGCTCCCTGAGCCTGGGCAACGGCGCCAGCAGCCTGACCCTGGACAACGGCGCGGCCTATCTGGGCGCCTTGACCTACGGCGGCACCAAGCTGGTGATCAACGTCTCCAACGGCAAGCTGCAGAACACCGCCGCCACGACGATCAACGCCAGCAGCCTGACGGTCGGCGCCGCGGGCTACCTCGCGGTGGCGCTTGATCCGCAGAAAAACACGTCCGGCGTCTATAACGTCTCCGGCGCGGTTAAATTCGCCGCGGGCGCCCAGATCGGCGCCACCCTGCTGTCGACGCCGCTGACGTCGACGACCTTCACCATCATCAAGGCCGGCTCGCTCAGCCTGGGCTCCAGCGACACGGCCCTGTTCGCCAGCCTGCCCTATCTGTTCACCGGCAGCCTGAAGTCCAACGTCGCCGCCGGCACCATCAGCCTGACTGTCGCCACCAAGTCCGCCGCGGACCTGGGCCTGAACAAGGCTGAAGCGGCGTCCCTGCCCGCGATCCTGGCGGCCCTGCCCCAGGACACCAATATCCAGACCTCGATCGTGTCCTCGGCCAACCGGGCCAACTTCATCCCGGCCTACGACCAGCTTCTGCCCAGCAGCAGCGGAGATGTGTTCCAGACCGCTCTGAACATGTCCAAGGCGATCTCGCGCGCCACGGCCGACCGGTTCGACCTGTCGACCCAGTCCGATGATGACGACGACGCCATCGACACCACCGGCACCTGGATCAGCGAATTCTACACCGGCGTCGAACAGTCCAAGGGCGACAACAACGCCTTCCACTCGGCCGGCCTGGGCGTGATCGGCGGCGTCGACTTCGGCGGCTACGGTGGGACCTTCTCCCTAGGCAGCGCCAACATCGTCCGCCCCGGCAGCGGCGGCAGCGACAGCCTGAATTCGGTGTCGCGCATCGAAGGCGGCTTCTACGCCGCGCCGCGGTTCGGCCCGATCAGCATCGATGCCCGGGTGGGCGCCGGCTATGTCAACATCAAGGACCGCCGCCAGTTCATCGCCTCGATCCTGGCGGGCGACCTGTCGACCGTGACCACCGTCTCGCGCACCGCCAACGGCAACTGGAGCGGCTATGACCTCTCCGGCCACATCGGCGCCGGGATACAGGCCAATCTGTCGCCGCGCCTGTTCGTGCAACCCAAGATCTACGCCGACTTTTTCCATACCCACGAAGGCGCCTACAACGAGAGCGGCGGCGGCAACGGCTTCAATCTCAGCGTCCTGGGCCGCGACGGCACCCAGACCAGCGCCACCGCCTCGGTGCTGACCGGCATGAAGTTCGGCAAGAGCTTCATCCTGTCGCCGCAACTGGAGCTCGGCTACGACCAGATCGTGCAGGGCGGACCCGGTTCGACGACCGCTCACTTCCTGAACGGCGCCAACTTCACCGTGGCGCCCAACGCCGTCGGCGGCGCGGGGATGGCTCGGTTCGTGCTGAAGGGAGACGGCAACTACGTCCACTTCTCCTTCCAGGGCGGCGGCGAGTTCCGCAACGGCTACCACGCCCTCGATCTGCGGGCGGTGTTCCGCTTAACCTACTGATTGACTCGCCTTTAGGTGGCCGGGGCTCTAGATAGCGTCGGTCGCCGAGGGAGCTGGAGTTTTGACGACGTCATCGCCGGAAACCGGGATTAAACCCACGCTGAGCCTGCCCAAGGCTGCAGACTCCCACGGTCGCTCCCTGGTCAAAGGCGTCACTTGGCGCGCGATCGGCACGGCGGACACCTTCCTGTGGAGCTGGCTGATTACCCATCAGCCGATCGCGGCGGGCGCCATCGCTTCGCTGGAGACCTTCACCAAGATCTTCCTCTTCTATGTCCACGAACGGCTGTGGCGGCTGTTCCCCTGGGCGCCCAACGCGCGGTTGCGCTCGCTGGTCAAAGCAGTCAGCTGGCGGGTGGTGGGAAGCCTGGACACCTTCATCCTGACCATGATTGTCACCGGCAAGCTGCGCTATGCCGTATCGATCGCCGGCGTCGAGGCCCTGACCAAGATCGGCCTCTACTATGTGCACGAGCGGATCTGGCGGAAGGTGAGCTGGGGTCGCCTCGAAGCGCCCGCCGAGGCCCCGGTCCAGGCCTAGACTTCGCCGAAGCCGCCGCCGGTCGGGGTCACGATGGTTACCGCTTCGCCCGCCTCAAGCACCGTCTGATCGCAGGCCTGCAGCGGCTCGGTCCGACCATCCAGCCGCCGCACACTGTTGCGCCCAAGCTGCCCGGCTTCCCCGCCCTTGGATCCGAACGGCCGCATGCGGCGGCAGGACGACAGGATGGCGCAGTCCATCCGCTCACGGAACCGGAGCGTACGCGACACCCCGTCGCCGGCATTCCAGCGCCCACGTCCGCCCGAGCCCTCGCGCACATGGAAGTCCTCGACCACCACCGGGAACCGCGCCTCCAGCACCTCGGGGTCGGTCAGGCGGGAATTGGTCATATGCACCTGCACCGCCTCGGCGCCGTCGAACCCCGGCCCCGCCGGGGCGCCCGAGGCGATGGTTTCATAGTACTGGTAGCGGTCGTTGCCGAAGGTCAGGTTGTTCATCCCACCCTGACTTGAGCCCAGCGCGCCGAAGGCGCCGAACAGGGCGTCGGTGACCGCCTGACTGACCTCCACGTTGCCGGCCACCACGGCGGCGGGATAGCGGGGGCTCAGCATCGACCCTTCCGGGCAAATGATGCGTACGGGCCTCAGGCACCCCGCGTTCATGGGGATTTCGTCCTCGACCATCACCCGCAGCACATAGAGGACCGCCGCCCGCGTCACCGGCAGGGGAGCGTTGAAGTTGTCGGGCCTCTGGTCCGAGGTCCCGGTGAAGTCGACCACCGCCTCGCCCGCCTGACGGTCCACCGTGATCTTGACCCGGATCATCGAGCCTTGGTCGATCTCGTAGGCGAATTCGCTGTCCGGCAGTCCCTTCAGCATTCGGCGCACGCTGGCCGCGGCTTTGTCCTGCACATGGCCCATGTAGGCCCGCACCACCTCCAGCCCATAGTGCGCGACCGCAGCGGCCAGCTCGTCAGCGCCCTTCCGATTGGCCGCCACCTGGGCCTTCAAGTCGTTGATGTTGGCTTCGGGATTGCGCGCCGGCCAGCGCCCCGCGGTGAGCAGAGCCAGCATCTCCGCCTCGCGGAAACGTCCCGCCTCCACCAGCTTGAAGTTGTCGATATAGACGCCTTCCTTCTGGATGCTGTCGGCAAACGGCGACATGGACCCCGGCGCCTCGCCGCCAACGTCGGCGTGATGGCCCCGGCTGGCGGTCCAGAAGAGCAAGGCCTCTCCCGACGCGTCGAACACCGGCGTGACCACGGTAATGTCCGGCAGGTGCGTGCCGCCATTGTAGGGTGCGTTCAGCACATAGGCGTCGCCGGGGCGCGGCTTCGGATTGGCGCCGATCACCGTTTCGACCGAAGCGTCCATCGATCCTAGGTGCACCGGCATATGCGGCGCGTTGGCCACCAGGGCGCCCGCCGCGTCGAACACGGCGCAGGAGAAGTCCAGCCGCTCCTTGATGTTGATTGAATAGGCGGTGTTCTGCAGGGCGAAGCCCATCTGCTCGGCGATGGACATGAACAGGCTGTTGAATATCTCCAGCATCACCGGGTCGGCGCCTGTCCCCACCGCGTGGCGCGTGGGTGGGGACTCGGTCCGGGTCAGGATCAACTGGTCCTTCGGCGTCAGCACGGCCGACCAGCCCGGTTCGACCACCACCGTCTGATTGGGCTCCACCACGATCGCCGGACCGGCCAGCGCTTGGCCCGGCGCCAAGGCGTCTCGCGCCACGACCTGAGCGTCGCGCCATGCACCATGACTGAAGAAGCGGCCCTCGCGAGCCTCCCCCGCCGCCAGGGCGCTCGCCGCCCCCTCCTCCACCGCCGCGCCGGCCATCACCGCCTCGGCGGATACCAACTCCACCACCAGGGGCTTGCCAGCGTCGAGGAAGCTGAACCGCTGGCGATGCGCCGTCTCGAAAGCGCCGCGCAGGCCGTCCCGCCGGTCATCGACGATCGCTCCGCGCTGGATGGCGTAGGCCGGGAGCTCGAACAGGCTGTCGGAGCCGGCATAGCGGATGTGGGCGCTGACCTGCACCCGAGCGGCGTCGGGATCGAAACCCTGCTGCTCCAGCTCGGCCAGACAGGCGCTCGCCAGGCGCGCGCCCAGATCGAACATCGGCCCGGCGGCGGCCTGCAGCTCCAGGTCCAGCGCCCCCTGGCGCGCCGCCCGCACCTCGGCCAGCCCCATGCCGTAGGCCGACAGCAGACCCGACAGCGGATGGATGAGCACCGTGGTCATGCCCAGGGCGTCGGCCACCAGGCAGGCATGCTGTCCGCCGGCGCCGCCGAAGCAGCTCAGGGCATATCGGGTGACGTCGTAACCGCGCCGCACCGACACCGTCTTGATCGCCTGAGCCATCCTGGCCACCGCGATCTGCAGGAAGCCGTCGGCGATGGCCTCGGGACTGCGCCCATCGCCCACCTCCGCCGCCAGGGCCTCGAACCCCGCGCGCACCGCTTCGGCGTCCAGCGGCTGGTCTTGCGAAGGACCGAAGATGGCGGGGAACAGCTCCGGCTTCAGCTTGCCGGTCATCACATTGGCGTCGGTCACCGTCAGCGGCCCGCCCCGGCGGTAGGCCGTCGGCCCAGGATCAGCGCCAGCTGAGTCCGGTCCCACCCGGAAGCGCGCACCGTCATAATGCAGCACCGACCCACCGCCCGCCGCCACCGTATGGATCAGCATCATCGGCGCGCGCAGCCGGACGCCCGCGACCTCGGCTTCCAGGGTGCGCTCATAGTCCCCGGCGAAGTGGGCGACGTCGGTGGAGGTGCCGCCCATGTCGAAGCCGATCAGGCGCTCGAAGCCGGCCGCCGCTCCGGTCCGCGCCAGGCCCACCACTCCGCCCGCCGGACCCGACAGCACCGCATCCTTACCGCGGAAGGCGCCGGGCGAGGTCAGACCGCCGGACGACATCATGAACAGCAGCCGCGCGCCGGTGCGCTCCACATCCAGGGCCGCCGACACCTGCGCCACATAGCGGTCCAGCACCGGCGACAGATAGGCGTCCGCCACCGTGGTGGCCGCCCGCCCCACCAGCTTCATCAGCGGCGAGACCTCGTGGCTGACCGACACCTGGTTGAAGCCCTTCTCGCGCGCCAGTCCTGCCAGCGCGGCCTCGTGCGCGGGATAGCGGTAGCCGTGAGTCAGGGCGATGGCCACGGCGTGCAGGCCGCTGGCGCGATGCGCCTCCAGGCCACGGCGCGCCGCATCCAGATCAAGCGGCCGGTCTATCGTTCCGTCCGCCAGGGTGCGCTCGTCCACCTCCAACACCTCCGCATAAAGGCGGGGCGGCTTGACGATGCGGCGGGCGAAGATGTCCGGCCGCGCCTGGACCCCGATACGCAGGACATCGCGAAATCCCCGCGTCACCACCAGCAGGGTCGGCTCGCCCTTTCGCTCCAGCAAGGCGTTGGTGGCCACCGTGGTGCCCATGCGCACCTCGCCAATCACGCCCGCCGGTATCGGATCGTTGGAGCGCAGGCCCAGATGGTCGCGGATGCCCTGGACGGCGGCGTCGGGATAGGCTGCCGGGTTTTCCGACAGCAGCTTGCGCGCGTGCAGCCGGCCTAGCGGATCGCGTCCGATCACATCGGTGAAGGTCCCGCCTCGATCGATCCAGAAATCCCAGAGGCGGGCGTCGGCCATGCTTCAGACTAGCTGGTTGTGCGGGGTCTCGCCCCGCTCCAGCGCCAGAAGCCCGTCCAGCAGCACAAACCCCATGGCGTCCCGCGTCTCCACCGTGGCGCTGCCCATGTGCGGAATGGCGAACAGGTTGTCGAGCGTCCGGTAACGCGGATCCATATTGGGCTCGCCGCGATAGACATCCAGGCCGGCAGCGAACAGACGGCGGCTCTGCAGCGCCTCGATCAGGGCGTCGTCGTCCACCATGTCGCCGCGCGCCACATTGACCACGATCGCGTCCTTGGGCAGGCGCGCGATACGCTCGGCGTTGAGGAAGCCCTTCAGTTCCGGCGTCGACGGCGCGGCGATGCAGAAGATGTCGCTGACCGCCAGCAGGCCGTCGCTGGTGTCGTGATACACCGCGCCCAGGGCCTCTTCCGGCGGGAGTGGACGGCGGTTGTGGTAGTGGATTTTCATCCCGAACGGGGCGGCCCGCTTGGCCACCTCCTTGCCGATCCGTCCCAGCCCCAGGATGCCCAGGCGCCGGCCGGAGAGCTGTTGACCCAAAAGCTGGGTCGGGGTCCAGCCATGCCAGGCATTGTCGCGGATCATCCGCGCGCCCTCGGCGGCCCGGCGCGCCGCGCCCAGCATCAGCAGGACGGCGATCTCGGCGGTGGCGTCCGAAAGGACATCCGGCGTGTTGAGCACCTTCACCCCCGCCTTGCGCGCGGCTTCCAGGTCGACGTGCTCGACGCCCACCGACAGGGTGCAGATCACCTTCAGCGTCGGCTCCAGGGCTGCAATCACCTCCGCCGTCACCTTCTCGGTCAGGCTGACCACCAGGTATTCGCAGCCCTGCGCGGCCACCGCCAGAGCCTCGGGAGCCAGGGCCGTATCGGCCATGTTTCGCGTCACCGCATAGCGCGCGTCCATGGTCTGCTCCACCGCCTGGGTGAAGCGGCGCGCGGCATAGGCGCGGATGGCGGGCGATGTCGGCATGGGCGGACTTTCCGTCTGGATGACGCCCAGCAATCGCCGCAGCAGCCGGGCTCGGTCAAGCCGCTTTGCATCTGAAACTTCGGGTCAATCTTTCCCCCCGGCCCAAGGTGTGGGATATCCGCCAGCCGAGCGGACAAACGCCCGCGGGCGGTTGACTTGCCGGGGCAAGCGGGCTGCAAATCGCATCGATGAACGATAGTCGCGCAAACTCGGAATCTGTGGTGGGCGGCACGGCCCTGCACGAGATTCGCAGAGGTTGGCCCACGCTGGTCGGCGCCGCCTGGAGCATGGGTTTCGGCGCCCTCACCCTGTTCTACTACACCCAAGGCCTCTTCCTCGGACCGCTGAAGCAGGAGTTCGGTTGGACCCGCGAGCAGCTGTCGGTGATCAATGTGATCGGCGGCTTCCTGATCGCCGGCGCCTCGGTCCTGGTGGGCTGGATCGTGGACCGTTTCGGCGTGCGTGCGCCGGCCCTGGTCGCCTTCGTGGTGGTCGCCGCCGCCTACGCCCTTCTGGGCCTCGGGTCCGTCCCGCTGTCTCTTTTCGTCCTGCTGCAGCTGACCACTATCGGCTTCGGCGCCGCCAACGGCCCGGCCAACCTCACGCGCGCCATCAATCAGAGTTTCGACAAGGCGCGCGGCTTCGCCCTTGGCGCGGCGCTCTCGGGGCCAGGACTGGTGGCGATCCTCTCTCCACCGGTGGTGGGCTGGGTGATCCAGACCTACGGCTGGCGCGCCGGCTACCTGACCATGGGTGTGGCCACGGCGGTGTGCATTCCGATCGTCCTGGGCCTGCTGTCGTTCGGACGTCACCGGGAAAAACCCGCGGCCGCGGGGACAGGGCTCCCGGCCCTGTCCCTGGTCAAGGCCCTGACCCATCCGATCTATCTGCGTCTGCTGGCCAGCTTCCTGCTGATCTCCATCGGGGTCGGCGGCTTGATCTTCCACATGGCGCCCATGCTGACGGACGCCGGCTACAACCTGGCCTACGCCGCCAAGATTCAGGGCCTGATCGGTCTGTCGGTCCTCATCGGCCGCCTGCTGATGGGCTATCTGGTCGACCGGGTCTTCGCCCCCTGGGCGGCGGCGGCGGTCACCACGGCGGCGGCGGCGGGCCTGTTCCTCATGGCCGGATGCGGCCCTGTGGCCGCGCCCGTGACCGCGATCCTGATCGGCCTGGCGATGGGCGCCGAGGGCGATGTCCTCAGCTACATCACCGCCCGCTACTTCGGCCTGGCTTCCTATGGGCAGCTCTATGGCCTGCTCTACGGCTCCTATGTCATCGGCCAAGGCATATCTTCCTTCCTGCTGGCCAGACTGCACACCGCCTTCGGCAGCTACAGCATGCCCCTGTGGATTGTCGGCGCCATCCTGCTGGGCGGCGCGGCGCTCCTGGCCAGCGCGCCCCGCTTCGCTCCCGCCGTTTCCCGGGAACCCGTCCTGGCCTGACGCTCGGCGCGGCGCCTTGGACAAACAAAAAAGGGGCGGCCTGCTTTCGCGGGCCGCCCCTTCTGCATTTGCCGTGACGCTTGCCGCTAGTTGGCGGGGGTCATGGTCTTGGTTTCGATGGGGACGTCCTTGGCGGTCAGGCCGGCGTACAGCACCACGTCCTTGCGCTCGGCCTTCACCTTGGCCACCGCCGCCGGGGTGATCGGCGTGCCCCAGAAGTAGAAGCGCTGCAGCTTGGGCAGGGCCGCCACCTCGGCGAAGCCGGTGTCCGTCACCTTGGTGTTGACCAGGTTGACGTAGGTCAGCGTCTTCATCCCCGCGATGTCTTTGGCCGCCGCATCGGTGACGGTCGGGTTGGCCTCAAGGCGCAGGTGACGCAGGTTCGGGAAGGCCGTGATGGTCTTGACCATGGCGTCGGTCACGCCGGCGTGGCGCAGGTTCACCCGCAGCAGCTGCGGGCCCAGCTTGGCCAGGTCCGCCAAGGCTTCAGGCGTCACCGGCTTGGCCGACACATAGTCGGCGTCCAGCAGGTTGGAGGCCTTGTCCACCTTGCGCACGATGAAGCCCTCGGCCACCACCTTGGTCACCTGAGCCGCGTCCGCCGCCGGGACGGTGGGCAGAGGCGCCTCGTTGGCGGTCCCGCCCGCCGCGACCTGGTCGTCGCCGCCGGCCGCGCCGCCGCCGCCGATGATCGAGCCCAGCGCCGCGGAGGCCGCCGGCGTCAGCTTCAGGCTGGCCACCGTCGCGCTCTTGGGAGCGCCCTGCGAGATCCACCAGCCGATGGCCGCAACCTCGTTCTTGGTCAGCGGCGTCTTGCCGTCCTTGGGCATGAAGTTCATGTCGTCCGGCGTCAGGCTGACGCGGTGGAACAGATCGCTCTTGGCCGCATCGCCGGGGGTGACAACCGCCCCGTCCTTGCCGCCCTTCATCACCGCATCATAGCTGGCCACCGAGAAGCCACCCTTCTTGGAGGCGTCGTTGTGGCAGGTCGAGCAGCGCTGCTGCAGCGCCGGGCCCACCACGTCCAGATAGATGTCCGCGGACGCCACGTCCTTGGGCTTCTCGCGCGGACCCGCCGTCGGCG
>CAIYVC010000018.1 GCA_903929535.1 uncultured Caulobacteraceae bacterium
CAATCCCGGCGACAAGGTGACCATGTCGATCTTCCCGCTGCGCGACGGCGGACCGCAGGGCAGCATCGACACCGTGACCATGGCCGACGGCAAGATCCTGACTTTCATCGGCCGTCCGAACGGGGCGCCGGTGGGCGGCTTCAAGCCGGCGACGGCGACACCGTGATGGCTGCACGGGCCGCCGCCCTGGCGGCCTTGCTGGCCGCGTCCGGAACGGCCCGGGCCGCCGAACTGACCGTGTTCTCCGGTGGTTCGATGGCGGCGCCCGTGCGGGCGGCGGGGGAGGACTTCACCAAGGCGACCGGCGTGCAACTGCATGTGGTGAGCGGGACCACCGGCTTCATCACCGCCAAGGTCAACGCGGGCGAGGCGGTCGACGTGCTGATCATCTCACGCGAAGGCCTGGCGGCGCTGCGGGCCGCGGGCAAGACGGCAGCGGGGGTTCCTGTGCCGGTGGGCAAGGCGATCCTGGGCGTGGCGGTGAAGGCCGGGGCGCCCCGGCCTGACATCTCGACCGCCGAGGCCTTCAAGGCGACGATCCTGAAGGCCAAATCCATCGCCGACCCGGACCCCAAGACGGGCGCCGCCTCGACCCTCTATCTGCAGACGGTGTTCGCCCGGCTAGGCATCGCCGAGGCCGCCGAGGCCAAGAGCCACGCCTATCTCGACGGGGCCCATGTGGCCGAGGCCGTGGGTACGGGCCAGGCCGAGCTGGCGCTGACCTTCCTGAGCGAGCTGACCCCCGACAAGCGGGTGGACGTGGTGGGACCGCTGCCGGCCGCGCTGCAGCAGGCCATGCCCTATGAGGCGCAGGCCGCGGCGGGCGCGAAGGAGCCGGAGCTGGCGGCGCGCTTCATCGCCTTCGTCACGAGCGAGGGCGAGCAGAAGCGGTTCAGGGACGCTGGGGTGGCGCCCTAGCTACTCCGCCGGAAGCGTGTTTTCCGTGCGGCGGGCCTTGAGGCGGTCGAACTCGGCCCAGACGCCGTCCGTGCCGTGCCATTGGCCGGTGGTGGCGGCCTTGGAATATTCGGTGGAGCGGGCCTCGAAGAAGTTGGCGTGCTCGACGCCCGACAGCAGGACCTGCAGCCAGGGCAGAGGGTTTTCCTGCACGCCGTAGACCGTGGGCAGCTCCAGCTGCTTCAGGCGCCAGTCGGCGATGTAGCGGATGTACTTCTTGATGTCCTCGGGGGTCATGCCCTGCACCGGGCCCATCTCGAAGGCCAGGTCGATGAACTTGTCTTCCATGCCGACCACCGTCTTGCAGCAGTCGACGATGTCGTCGGCCACAGACTTGGTGACGCAGCCGGTCTCCTTGTTGAAGGCGTGGTAGAGCTTGATCATGCCTTCGCAGTGCAGGCTCTCGTCGCGCACCGACCAGCTGACGATCTGGCCCATGCCCTTCATCTTGTTGAAGCGGGGGAAGTTCATCAGCATGGCGAAGCTGGCGAACAGCTGCAGCCCTTCGGTGAAGCCGCCGAACATGGCCACGGTGCGGGCGATGTCCGCGTCGCTCTCGACCCCGAAGGCGCCCATGTAGTCATGCTTGTCGCGCATGGCCTGGTAGTCGAGGAAGGCGGCGAATTCGCTTTCCGGCATACCGATGGTTTCGAGCAGCAGGGCGTAGGCCGCGATGTGGATCGTCTCCATGTTGGAGAAGGCCGACAGCATCATCTTCACTTCGGTCGGTTTGAAGACGCGGGCGTAGCGCTCCATGTAGTTGTCGTTCACCTCGATGTCCGACTGGGTGAAGAAGCGGAAGATCTGGGTCAGCAGGTTGCGCTCGGAATCGTCGAGCTTGGTCGCCCAGTCCTTGCAGTCCTCGCCCAGCGGAATCTCTTCCGGCATCCAGTGGACCCGCTGCTGCTTCTGCCAGAAGTCGAAGGCCCAGGGATAGCGGAAGGGCTTGTAGGCCTTGGAGGGGATCAGCAGGCCGGTCTTGCCGGAGATCAGGGGGGCGGACATGGCAGATGCCTCAGAAGACTGGCGAGAATCATACAACGGCGATGGTCGAGTGAACCACTAGATGTTGTGGGCCGCCACTGCCTGGCGAGCATATTGTGTGGGCGGTGTGTGGATAATCCGTTGATTTTCGGGCGCGGCGACGGGGCGGTCGATGCAAAAGGGCTTTGCCCGATAATTCTCCTGAGAGGCGAAACAGGCTTAACCGTGACTCCGCGCCGAACGCCGATTTTCACGCTCGGGTTAACCTTGCCCGAATATTAACACCCCGCCCATTTCTATTTTCTACTGCAAGAAAAAACAATTCACCTGTAGGTTGAATAAAGAGATTATAAAAATACTATTCTGTATCGATGCCAGAATGTCGCAGGTTTTAATCATGGGGATAAACGACTGATCGGAGCGTCTGATCTATTATTGACCCATGACGACGAGATTCGGGACAGACGTAATGCGGCCCTTTATTCAACTGTTAAGCGTAATATTGATGGGGGCTAGCCTGTGCGCCTGTAGCAGCATTCCCGAGTCGACCGCCCTGACGGACGGCGTCGCCGTCGCCCCGCCCGCGGGCTGGGTCGGTTTTTGCCAACGCCACGCGGAGGACAGCGGATGCCGGCGATAATTCTGGATCAGATGCACTGGGCCCAGCTGGAGCAGGTGCAGCAGGTGGTGAACCAGCGGGTGACGCCTGAGAGCGACGCCCAGCGGTTCGGGGTCAAGGAATACTGGGAGCCCGCGGGCAGGAGCGGCGACTGTGAGGACATCGCCCTGGCCAAGCGGGCGCGGCTGATCGAGATGGGCTGGCCGGCGGACAATCTGCGCATCGCCGTGGTGATCAACGAACGGCGCGAGATGCATGCGGTGCCGACCGTGGACGTGACCTCGCAGAAGGGGACGCCCGCCACCTATGTGATGGACAACCGCACCGTCCATGTGGAGCCGTGGAAAAACCTGGCCGAGCTCGGCTACCTGTTCCTGGAGCGGTCCAAGCCCGGGTCGGCGGAGTGGGCGAGCCTGGATCCCAAGATGCTGGCCCTGACCCGGCTGTTCGCCAAGTTCAGCACCGCGGCGGCGTCACCAGCGCGGGTGGAACGTGAATGACATCGCGGCCAGGTCCTCGCTGAACGAGTCGCTGGCGCCCAGCGGCGCGTCCTTCACATGCACGCCGCGGTGGATGTAGCCTACGGTGGTCTCGATGCCGCCCTTGCGCCAGCCGAGGCCCAGCTGGCCGTCACCGACCAAGGCGCTTGAAGCATCTGTCGACCAGCCCGCCTGACGCAGAGCGCCGGTGGCGTTGGACATCATGTTCAGGCCCACTGCCTGACCCTTGACCGCGGCGAACACATACCAGCGGCCCTGATCGCCGTAGGCCGAGCCGTTCTTGACGCCCATGGCGCTGAGCCGGTCGCGCACCGCGTCGTCGATTGATGAGAATTTGAACATGGCGCCCGCCTCGGCCCGGTTGCCGCCGGCGGAGCCGACGCCGAAGCCGGCGTGGGGCGAGACATTGACCCCGATGCCCATGCCGCGGACCAGCATGGCGTCGGGCCAGCCGCGGGTGAAGGCGACGTCGACCGCCTGAGGATCGGGTGCGCCGGGCGCTGTGAGAGGGGTGCGCGAGACCTGCTGCACCGACAGCCGCACGGAATCCACCGCCCCGCCGCCGGCCGCGCGGCTGACCTCGCTGGAGCGCCAAGCGATCAGGCCCTCGCCGGCGGCGGCGACGCGGCCGGTGGAGGCGCGGGGCTGGCCGCTCAGGGGCTCATCGAGGAAGGCGGGGGTCGCGAAGGCTTCGCCCAAGGCGGCGGACGTCCGGACCGGGTCGGCGGGGACGGTGGGTGACCGGTTTACGAACGCTACGTCGGAAAGGCTGCTGTCGGGATGTTGTGTAGAGGCGTTAAGGGGCGCGATAGCCGTCTGCGCGCCCGCGCAGACCGGCGACAGCATCGCCAAACCCAAGGCCACCGTCAGCAGGCGCATGCGCCAGCCCCCCGCGTCCCAATCCCTACTATCGGTCACGCTAACCGAAGCCCGCCAGGGTGGGAACGCCGTTATCTCAAACCGGGGTGCGGCCTATTGGTTCCAGCAAAAACGGTAGTGTGACGCAGGTCACAGCCGGGTCCGTGGCAGCCGCCTAAAACGCTCTCATCAACCCGGCGCCAAGCGCCAAACCCAAGGAGCCTGCCATGATCCGTTCCACCGTCATCCTGACCGCCGCCCTGCTGACCCTGTCGTTCGGCGCGGCCCACGCCGCCAACCCCGACGCCATGACCCTGTCGACCAAGGGCCTGGACCTGACCACGCCGGTCGACGCCGCCAAGTTCTACAAGAGCCTGACCGAAGTCTCCGCCACCCTCTGCGGCGGCGTGCCGAGCCGCTACCTCGGCTCGCAGTCGGACCGTTTCGACATCTGCTACAAGACGACCCTGGACGCCGCTGTGGTCAGCACCCACGCGACCCTGATCAGCGACATCCACCAAGCCCGCTACGGCGCGCGCACCCAAGTGGCCTCCCGCTGACACCGATAGGCCCCGGCGCAGGCCGGGGCCGCTATCCCAGCATCTTCTGAAAGGGTTCGTCTTGCTTCAGTTGCACGCCCTGCTTCTCGATGGCGACCCAGCCCTCCTGAACCCAGGCGTGCAGCTTGCGGTTGACCTTTTCGCGCGAGAAACCGATCCGGCGGGCCATTTCCGTCTGAGTCAGGGCGACGAAGCCCAGGCGGTTCTTCTCGGCGATGAGCAGGGCGGCCAGTTGTTCCTCCAGAGTGCGGCGGGACACCAGCTCAAGCGCCGCGTTGGCGGCCCGAAGCCGCCCGCTGAGTTCGATGAGCAAAGCCAGAGCCGCCTCGGGATTGGCGCTCAGGGCCGACAACACGGCGGCGCGCGGCAGCCGCCACAGCCTGCAGTTACGCGACGCCACCACATCAGCCGAACGCGCGGCCCCGTCCAGAACCGCCATTTCGCCGATCAGACTGCCCGCCGGCAACGAGGCGATGCGCAGCTCGCGCCCTTCCTTGGACACCGCGCGCACCTCCAGCTCGCCCTCCAGCAGAACGAAAGCCGCATCGCCCTCGTCGCCCCTCAGGAACAGCGGGGAGCCGTGCGCGATCTGGAGCGGATGACCGGCGGCCGCCAGCTGCTGCAGGGCGCCATCGTCCAGCACGCCGAAAATGCCGCTCCTGCGCATCGCGGCCAGGGAATCGCGGGGAATGTCTTTTTCGTCCGGCGCCATAGCCTGACGCTAGCACAGCCAGGCCACCGTCCGAACGGCGCCCCAAGCTTCGCCGGTGTGTTAGGCTGATGCGGGCGCGAGGAGGGGCGAGATTGAGCGAGAGCGGGGCGCAGCGCAGGCTGGCGGCGATCCTGGCGATCGATATCGCCGGATATTCCGCCCGCGCCCAGGCCGACGAGGCTGCGGCGGCGGCCGACGTCGCCGCCCTGCGCGCCCGCATCGATGAGGCGTGCGAGCGCCACGGCGGGCGCCTGTTCAACTCCGCCGGTGACGGCTTCATGCTGGAATTCCCAACCGCCTCGGGTGCGCTGGACGCCGCCGAGGAGCTGATCGCCGCTGCGCACCCTCCGATCCGCATCGGCGTGCATATGGGCGAAGTCCGGGTCACGCCGAGCGGCGATCTTTTGGGACACGGCGTCAACGTCGCCGCCCGAATTCAGGCGCTCGCCTCGCCGGGCTCGGTGCTGATCTCCGACGATGTCCGTCACGCGGTGCGCGGCGCCTTCGCCCGCCGCTACACGCCCCACGGGGCGGTGCGCCTCGACAAGATGGACGAGACGGTCAGGGTGTTCGGCCTGGGCCGGCAGGACCTGGGGGCGCGGGCGCGGCTGACGTGGCGGCGCCTGCGGCTGCCGCTGGCGGCGGCGGCGCTGGCGTGCGTGGCGATCGCAGCCGCCGGATGGGTCTGGCGCGCGCGGACCGATGCGTCGCAAAAGGCGCAGGGCCGGATCGCCGTCCTGCCGTTCGCCGTGCAGACCGGCGACCCGCTCGCCAAGTCGGTAGCCAGTGGCGTCGCCGACGAGATGGCGACGGTGCTCAACGACGCCCAGATGCAGACCGTGTCCGCCGAGCAGACCAAGGACCTTCGCGGCCCCGACCGCAAGGCCGCCATAGCCCGGCTCGGCGCCGCTCTGCTGCTCGACGGAGCCGTCTCCAGGGAGGGCGACACCCTGAAGGTCCACGTCGAGATCGAGGACGCCAAGGCGCGTGTCACCCTCTGGTCGGAGACCTTCACCGGGTCGGCGGCGGCCCCCTCCGCCCTCGAAACGGATGTCGCCAGCAAGACCACGGACCTAGTCTGGATCGCCCAGCAGGCCCGCCGCCAGGGCGGCCCCGGGCTGGAGGCCTCACTGGTCGCGGACTATGTCCACGCCGTCGAGGAGCTGGCCTTCAACCTTCCCCGCGGCCCGCTTCAGTCGGTGCAGATTCTCCGTCCCCTCCTGGCCCAGGCGCCCGACTTCGCCCTCGGTCATTCGACCCTGGCGGTAGCCGCGAGCCTGGCGCGCCGCATCTCGCCCGACCAGAGCGCGGCGCTGGAGCAGGAGGTGCGCCGCGAGGCCGCCCTCTCCCTGGCCAAGAACCCAAACGCCGCCGAACCCTATCTCGCCCTCTACGACCTTGTGCCGCAGACCGATTGGATCGAGCGCGACCGGCTGCTGTCCAAGGGGGTGACGCTTGAGCAGACCTTCCCCTACGTCATGAACAATATGAGCTATTTCCTGGGCGACAGCGGCCGGCTGCGTGAGGCCATCGCCTTCGCCCAAAGCGGCCTGGCCAGCAACGCCCTGCACCCGGGCGCCCACTACAAATACGCCTTCACCCTGGCCGACGCCGGCCAGCTGGGCGCCGCCCGCGCCGAGGCGGACGCGACCTATCGGATCCGACCCGCCGACTGGACCGAGATCGCGCGCATTTCGATGACCGCGATCTACGGGACGCCGCCGGAGGCCCGCGTCCTGCTTCGTCAGGCGGCGGCGCACGGCTCGCCCGGCGAGGCTCCCGCTCTGTCGGCGTAGAGCGCCTATCTGGACTGGCGCGACAACGGCGACGCGGCCCATAGGGCCAAGGCCATCGCGGCGCTCAAGGCCGGAGTGGACAACAAGTCCGTGCGCGCTGAGGAGGCGGTTCTGGCTCTGTCCACGCTGGGCGATCTGGACGGAGCCTTCGCCGAAGTCGAGGTACGGAATCCCTTGGGCAATCTGGAAACCAATGTGCTGTTCGCACCGGTCACGGCGCCGATGCGCCGGGATCCGCGGTTCTGGCCCCTGCTGGCGAAACTGGGGCTGGCTGACTACTGGCTGAAGACCAACCACTGGCCCGACATGTGCGACGGGCCCGCTATGGCCGACTGCAAGGCCAAGGCCGCGGCGGCGCTGACTCAGGCGCCCCGCCGGACCTAGCTTTATCCTATTGGCAGGCGAGGCACTCGTCGTAGTCGGTGCGGGCGCCGGTGGTCATGGGAGCGATGGCCTCGACCGTTTCGCCGCCGGCGAAGGCGGCCCGCTGCACCGACTTGGAGCGCAGGTAGTAGAGGGACTTGCAGCCCCGCTCCCAGGCGCTGAAGTGCAGCATGTGCAGGTCCCACTTGTCGACGTCGCCCGGCAGGAAGACGTTGAGGGACTGTGACTGGCAGATTTCCGGGGTGCGGTCGGCGGCCAGTTCGATCACCCAGCGCTGATCCAGCTCAAAGGCGGTCTTGTAGACGTCCTTGTCGTCCTGGCTGAGGAAGTCGAGGTGCTGCACCGAGCCCTCGTTCTCCACGATCGAGTCCCAGATTTCCGAGGTGTTGTTGCCGGTCTCGTCGAGCAGCTTTTCCAGGTAGGGGTTCTTGACGGCGAAGGAGCCGGACAGGGTCTTGTGCGTGTAGATATTGGCCGGGATCGGCTCGATGCCGGCGCTGGTGCCGCCGCAGATGATCGAGATCGAGGCGGTCGGCGCGATCGCCAGCTTGTGGGTGAAGCGTTCCATCAGGCCACGGTCGGCCGCGTCGGGGCAGGCGCCCTTTTCCTCGGCCAGGACGCGCGAGGCGCGGTCGGCTTCGCGGCGCAGGTGCTTGAACAGGCGCATGTTCCAAGACTTGGCCAGGGCGCTCTCGAAGGGCACGTTCTGGCTCTGCAGGAAGGAGTGGAAGCCCATCAGGCCCAGGCCCACCGAACGCTCGCGGGTGGCCGAATAGATGGCCGCGCTCATGGAGTCGGGCGCGTGGTCGATGAAGTCCTGAAGCACGTTGTCGAGGAAGCGCATGACGTCCTCGACGAAGGTCGGGTGGTCGCGCCATTCCATGAACTTCTCGGCGTTGACCGACGACAGGCAGCAGACCGCCGTGCGGTCCTGGCCCAGGTGGTCCTTGCCGGTGTGCAGCATGATTTCCGAGCACAGGTTGGACTGGCGCACCTTCATGCCCAGCTCGCGCTGATGCTGGGGCATGGCGCGGTTCACGGTGTCGGAGAAGATCAGGTAGGGCTCGCCGGTCTGCAGGCGGATCTCGATGATCTTCTGCCACAGGGTGCGGGCGTCGACGGTCTTGACCACCTCGTCGGTCTTGGGCGAGCGCAGGCCGAAGGAGTGGCCGTCGCGGACCGCTTCCATGAACTCGTCGGTGATCGAGATGCCGTGGTGCAGGTTCAGCGCCTTGCGGTTGAAGTCGCCGGACGGCTTGCGGATTTCGAGGAACTCCTCGATCTCCGGATGGTGGATGTCGAGATAGACGGCGGCCGAGCCGCGGCGCAGGGACCCCTGCGAGATCGCCAGGGTCAGCGAGTCCATCACGCGGATGAAGGGGATGATGCCGGAGGTCTGGCCCTGGCCCTTGACCTTCTCGCCGATGGAGCGGACCCCGCCCCAGTAGGTGCCGATGCCGCCGCCATGCGAGGCCAGCGCCACGTTCTCGTTCCAGACGCCGACGATGCCGTCGAGGCTGTCGTTGACGGCGTTGAGGAAGCAGCTGATCGGCAGGCCGCGGTCGGCGCCGCCGTTGGACAGGACCGGGGTGGCCGGCATGAACCACAGTTGGGAGATGTAGTCGTAGATGCGCTGGGCGTGTTCGGAGTCGTCGCAGTAGGCGGTGGCCACGCGGGCGAACATGTCCTGGTAGGATTCCGTGGGCAGCAGGTAGCGATCTTCCAGGGTGGTCTTGCCGAAATCGGTCAGCAGATCGTCGCGCGAACGGTCGACCTCGACCTTGCTGACCAGACGCAGCTGGGGCTTTTCAGGCGCGCGCGCCGCGGCCAGCTCCTGGATGGATTCGACCGTCTTCTTCGCTTCGCCGCCAACCATCTCGAACAACCTTCGAATCTGCCCCGGTCATGACTGCTATGTGCAGCCGACCCCCTACATGTTGTGGGAGACGCCCCCGAACACCCGACATATGGGGACACGGCTTGATGAAACCGTCAACGGCAACAAAGGCCTTGCAGCGGACTTTTTCGTTAAGAATCGGTTGATAAGACCTCCGCTCAAGGACGGCTGTTAAGGGTTTGCCGGACACCCCTCAGAGGGGAAATCGCAAGCCCGCAGAGCGCGGCCGAAGCGGTCGTCCCATTAACCATGATCGCGGATGGGCGTCCTGGCCCGCTTGCGGGAACTCACAGGATTTTCAGCCTTGGGCCGAAGCCTTGGCGGCGGCGCGGGGGAGCGGGATCTGGATCCAGAAGCGGGCGCCCCTGCCCGGCTCGCCGGTACAGCCGATCTGGCCGCCCATCATCTCGGTCAGCTCACGGCAGATGGACAGGCCCAGGCCGGAACCGCCGAAGCGGCGGGTGATGGAGCCGTCTGCCTGGACGAAGCGATCGAACAGACGGTCGCTTTCGGCCGGTTCGAAGCCGATGCCGGTGTCGACCACCTCGATCAGAGCCCATTCGTCGTCCTGGCGCGAGACGTTGATGGCCACGTGACCCTGGGCGGTGAACTTGACGGCGTTGGACAGCAGGTTGCCGACCACCTGGCGCATGCGCACCGGATCACCAGTGACCCAGCCGTAGGCGTGGGGCTTGATGTCGACGGTGAGGTTGAGGCCCTTGTCGGCCGCCTGGGGTTCGAAGTTGGCGGCGGTTTCGCCGATCAGGGTCTCCAGGCGGAAGGTTTCGCTGCGGACCTCCATCTTGCCGGACTCGATGCGCGACAGGTCCAGCACGTCCGACAGCAGACGCTCCAGCACCACCGCCGATTCGATGATGGTGCCGACCAGCTTGGCCTGCTGCGGATCCAGCTGGGTGCGCGCCAGCACATGGGCCAGACCCAGCACACCGTTCAGGGGCGTGCGGATCTCGTGGCTCATGTTGGACAGGAACTGGCTCTTGGCGTGGTTGGCCTGCTCGGCCTGCAGCACCGCCTGCTTCAGCCGTTCGGCGGTCTCCTTCAGCTCGGTGATGTCGATGCGGATGCCGATCAGGCCGCCGTCCGCGGTGCGGCGTTCCTCGATCAGAATCCAGCGGCCGTCCGACAGCCTCTGCTCGTGGCGGCGGCCCGGATTGGCCATCATCGCCAGACGGTCGGCGACCCACTCCTGCTCGCGGCCGACGGCGTCCGGATAGTCGCCCCGCGCCACGCCCTCCGCCAGGGTCTCGGACAGCAGCCGGCCCGGCTCGAACAGGTCGGCGCTGCGGTGGTAGATTTCCGCGTAGCGCTTGTTCCACAGGATGTAGCGGCCTTCCGGGTCGAGGAAGACCACGCCTTCGGGCAGGGCGTCGATGGCCACCCTGAGGCGGACCTCGGCCAGGGCCGCCCGCTCGCGGGCCCGCCGGGCCGGGTCGTGGCCGGAATGGATCAGCCAGGCCAGACGGGTCAGCGCGCGAGCCAGAGCGGCCCGCATACGGGTCAACAGCGGGGGGTTTTCATCGTCTGACTTGGCCACGGTCCAAGGTTTGGCCGCAAACGCATAACAGCGTCATTTCGCTTTCGCGTGGTCCGGAAAACAGGGGTGGTTGAGGGGTCAAATCGCCCAGGTTTCGGGCTTTTGGGCCGTTTGCTGCGCGGAATCTGGGCAGGTCGGGGCCCACGCGGCGTGTTAAGCTGGGCTTCAGGCCCCCGAGAGGGCCGCATCGGGGAGGTCCTGTGATGAGCCGCAGTTGCATCCTGGCCGTGGGCGCCGCGGCGCTGCTGGCGGCCCTGCCCGCCATCGCTTGCGCTCAGTCCATGACGGTGTTCGGCGGGGTCGGCGAGGAATGCTGGCGGGCGGCCAATGTCGCCAACATGCTGAACATGCAGTCCGCCGGGCTGGAGGCGCGCTGGAAGGCCGACGCCATCGGCTCGTGCGACGACGCCCTGAAGAGCGGCAAGATGGACCGCAAGGACACCGCCGCCACCTGGATCAACCGGGGTATCCTGGAGATGAGCCGCGAGCGCTACGCGGCGGCGCGAGGCAATTTCAAGGACGCCCTGGCCGCCATCCCCACCCTGGCCGAGGCCCATGTCGACATCGGCTCGGCGCTGATCAACCTCAAGCGCTACCAGGAGGGGGTGCAGGAGACCGAGCAGGGGCTCCAGATGGGCGCCAAGGAGCCGGAGCGGGGCTGGTACAACCTCGGCATCGCCTACGAACACCTGAACGACCCGAAGAAGGCCTACGACAGCTACAAGCAGGCGTCGGTGCTCAGCCCCCAGTGGAAGGATCCCCGGGCCGAGATGGCGCGGCTGGACGCTACGCAGTAAGCCCCCTGCCGTCATCCCAAGACGCAGCGAAGCGGAGATCTTGGGACCCAGCAGCTCCAGCATTGAAGCGGGGAGCCGATGGCCGCCGCTACGGCGTTTAGGTCTTCGCTGCTGGGTCCCGGAACAAGTCCGGGATGACGACCGTGAGGTTGAGAAGCCGGCTCCTAGATTTGCGAAGCCGACAGCGTTTACAGCGCCTCGTCGTAGGCGGCTTCGGTCTTGGCGCGGACTTCTTGCGCGGTGACGCCGGGGGCCAGCTCGACCAGTTTGGCGGCCTTGCCCTTGGCCAGTTCGAACACGGCCAGGTCGG
>CAIYVC010000019.1 GCA_903929535.1 uncultured Caulobacteraceae bacterium
GCCGATGTCAAAGTTGCGCTCGATCAGACATGGCAGAAGGGGGCGCTGCCTGTCGTGGTCGGCGGCACCGGGCTCTATTTCAAGGCCCTGACCGAGGGGCTGGCCGAGATACCGCCCGTCCCCGCCGCCGCGCGCCAAGCCGCCGCCGCGCGCTATGACGCCCTGGGAGAGATCGACTTCCGCGCCGCCCTGGCCCTGGAAGACCCCGCCGCCGAGGCCCGCATCATGCCCGGCGACCGCCAGCGCCTGCTGCGCGCCGCCGAGGTGCTGGAGGCCACCGGCCGCGCGCTCAGCGCCTGGCAGGCTGACACCCGTCCGGCGCTGGAGGCGGGCTCATGGCGGGCCGCGGTTCTGGAGCCGCCGAGGGAGGTCCTCTACGCCCGCTGCGACGCGCGGATGCAGATGATGGTGCAGGCGGGGGCGCTGGAAGAGGTGGCGGCGCTGACCGCGCGGGGGCTGGACGCCGCCCTGCCGATCATGAAGGCGGTGGGGGTGCGCGAACTGGCCTCGCATCTGGCGGGCGAGATTTCGCTGGAGGAGGCCGTGGACCTGGCCCGGCAGCAGACCCGCAACTACGCCAAACGTCAGCTGACCTGGCTGCGCAACCAGACGCCGGACTGGCCGAGGCTGACCAGCGACGCGGATGTGGCTGAGTTCATGGCCAAGCTGGATCGGTGACGCCCGCGCAAGACTGTGCCAATCATGGCGGCATGAGGCCTTAAGGCCCGTAATTCAGTAGACTGTCAGGGAGGCGTCGAATGAAGCGTCTGGGACTGGTTCTCGCATTGATGGTGGCCGCCGCCGGCGCTTCCGCCGCCACGCCCAAAACCACCGAAACCAAGACCGCCGCGGCCGCGGCCGCTAACTCCATCGCCGCCAAGCTGGCCAAGCAGACCGGGGTCTATCACGCCGCGCGCGGAGCCAAGACGCCGGGCTTCCTGGCCGATCCCACCTGGCCTCAGCCCCTGCCGCACAACTGGATTCTGGGGCAGATCGGCGGCCTCTACGTCGACTCCCACGACCACGTCTGGGTCTACAACCGTCCCCGCACCCTGACCAACGACGAGGCCGGGCTGGAAGGCGCCACCACCGGTGTGCTGGACGCCAACGGCGTGCAGCTGAGCGGCCTGGGCTTCGCGCGGCCCAACGGGCCGATCGCCGATTGCTGCAAGGCCGCGCCCTCGGTTCTGGAGTTCGACAGCGCCGGCAAGCTGCTGCGCGCCTGGGGCGGCCCGGCCGATCCCGGCTTCATGCAAGCCAAGTGCCGCGAGGACCAGGGCTGCATCTGGCCCAATTCCGAACATGGCATCTATGTCGACGCCCATGACAACGTCTGGCTGGCGGGCAACAGCGCCCCGGTCACGAGCCGCACCGCCTGGACCACCAACCTGCACGGCGGCGACGGCTTCGTCCTGAAGTTCGACATGGACGGCAATTTCAAGATGCGGATCGGCGGTACGCCGACCGGGCCGAACAGCAACGACACCTCCAGCGGCGTCAACGGCACGCCGTCCATGTACCTGCCCGCCGACATGGCCATCGACGAGAAGGCCCACCGGCTCTACGTCGCCGACGGCTACGGCAACCGCCGCATCCTGGTGGTGGACTCCGAGACCGGCAAATACGTCGGCCACTTCGGCGCCTATGGCGCCAATCCGGTGGACGACAAGGCGGCGGCGGACGCGGGACGCTGGGCGACCGACTACACCGGCGCCGCCGGAGCCAAGCCGGGCTTCTTCCGCAATCCGGTCCACTGCGTGAAGATCGCCAACGACGGCAAGGTCTATGTCTGCGACCGGGGCAACGACCGCATCCAGGTGTTCGACCGCAACGACCCCAACCTGGGCAAGCCCTGCGCCAACCCCGCTGGCGCTCCCGGCAAGTGCGGCTTCCTGGGCGAGCAGCAGGTCAGCGGCCACACCGAGACCATGCCCCTGCTGCCGGGCACGGCGGTGTCGGTCAACTTCTCGCGCGACAAGGCCCAGAGCTGCATCTACGTCGGCGATAACACCAACCAGACCATCTACATCCTGGACCGCAAGTCGATGAAGGAGCTGGGGCGGCTGGGCAGCGGCGGGCGCGCGGTGGGCCAGTTCCACTGGCTGCACCAGGTCAGCCTCGACAGCCACGGCAACCTCTACACGGGCGAAGTCGACACCGGAAAACGCATCCAGAAGTTCACCCACTACGGCGCGGCGGGCTGCGGCGGCGCGGGGATGGCTGTCGTGGGCGGAGCGGCGGAGCGCTGACATACCGCTCGTCCCGGCGAATGCCGGGATCCAGATCATAAGGCTGGCGCTCTCGGGGAAGCCCGGGGGCGCCTTCTGGTTTTGGCGTGCAGTTCTGTCATCTGGGTCCCGGCATTCGCCGGGATGAGAGAAGTGCCACAACATACTGATATTGTTTACCGTCTCGCATCTAAAATCCCCACACATCGTCTGCACAGCGACGGAAAATCAAGGACTTGCGCCGCCGATCTGCACAGAACCTGCACAGAATGAGTGGGGACACATGGCGTTCATCGACGACAAGGAAGAGCTGAAGCCGGGCCTGGTCATCTTCCGGCGCACGGACGTACAGCACCGCAACTGGTACTGCCGCGTGAAGCTGCCGAAGGCTGACCGCTACAAGACGATCTCACTGAAGACGGCGGATAAGGATACGGCGCGCGAGCGCGCCTTCGACCAGGACGCCGACGTGCGCTTCCGTCTCAAGCATGACGTGCCGGTGTTCAACCACCCGTTCCGCGCGGTGGCCCAGGAATACCTGGCGACGCAGGCGGCGCGGGCGCGGCGCGGCGAGATCAGCGCCCTGCGTCCAAAGAAGCTCAAGGCGGTGCTCGAAGGCGCCTTGGACGACTATGTCGGACCCACCCAGGTCCACCTGATCGGAGACGAGATGTGGGCCGGCTACCCCGCCTGGCGGCGCGAGAATGGCGCCGGCCGCAACAGGCGCAATGGGGTTCGCGAAATCTCCGCCGAGAAGGCCGCGGAGCTGGACGCGCGCGACGCCGCCGCGCGCGTCCGGGCGCTTGAGGCTATGGGGATCCGCAAGCGCCGGCCCGTTGCACTCACCGCCGTGCCAACCGAGGGCCGCACGGTGGCTTTCATCAGCGACTCCACCATCCGCTTCGAGATGTCGATCTTCGGCGCAGTGATGAACTTCGCCATTAAGAAACGCTATGTGCCCGCCAGCCAGCGGTTCGACGACCGCCCCAAGCTCAAGACCATGCGGCGGGACGAGTTCACGCTGGAGGAATATCGCCTCCTGCACACCGTGGCCCGGTCCTGGGTAAAGGCGGCGATCCGGCCGTCCAGCACCTGGTATCGGACGGTCGCCTACAACTTCATCCTGATCATGTGCAACACGGGCATGCGCCCGTCCGAAGCCAAGAACCTGCGCTGGCGGGACATCAGCACCAGCCAGGATCGGGAAGGGCGCGAGCTGGTGGTGCTGTTCGTCCAGGGCAAGGGCAAGTCGCGCAAGCTGGTCGCGCCCAAGAGCGTGGGCGAGTACTTCGAGCGCATCCGCGAGGCCACCCGGCAATACCGGCGGCACGCCGCCGAAGACAGCCAGGCGCCGGAGGTGGAATTCCAGCCCGAAAATCGCGTGTTCACCACCATCGCGGGCGAGCCGGCGAAGTCCCTCTACCAGGCCATGATCGAGGACCTGCTGATTCAAGCCAAGCTGCGCGAGGGCGCGTCAGGCGTTCCCCGCTCCACCTATTGTTTCCGGCACACCTACGCCACCTTCCGCCTCGCGGAGGGTGTCGACGTGTATTTCCTGGCCGAGCAGATGGGGACTTCGGTCAAGATGATCGAGGAGCACTATGGTCACGTGAATACGGTCAAGCATGCCGGCCTCGTGCTCCAGGGCATGGGCGGCTGGGATCCAGCCGCGGCCGCCGACCCAGTGGCGACCGAGGACGCCAAGGCCGAACGGACTCCCGGGGCGAAGGCCCGGACGGCCGAGCCCGGCGGCGGGGCCCGCCGCCGTCGAAGTTCCTGACTCATGACGGCGGCCATCCAGACGCATCGGGCCCCGATGCGGCGGTCGCCGTCTTGCGGTTCATCCGGTCCGGTGCGCCCGAGGGCGCTCTTGGCCGGACATGATGGCTCCATCCCGGTGGGGACAAGCTGCGCCGAGTTCGGCGCGGCCCACGCGGGGCGGCCTCGCCGACCATGATATTTACGCCGCGCGCGCGCGGACCTCGGCGCCATGTCGAGGACGCCGTGCGATTGGCCTGGAAGGCCTAAGGTCACAAACGCGAGATAGAATTTTCGACAACCTATTGAATCGGATAGCGCTTCGAGGGAACCGTCAGGATCGCTGCGGCCCAGACCGTCGAATTTCGGGAAGACATCGACGCGGAGTTGAACTGCCTGATGGAAACAGCCGTCCGCGCCGAGTATGAGGGCGCGCCCTGCTGTGTTTACCGGAAGGCTTCCTGCAAGGGTATCTGACCGATGGGGCGCCGGCGCGACGACATGCCCTGGACCTCGCGCCCCCTCAATTCGCAAGTTCTCTAAGAAAATCAGCTAATTGAATCCCATGCGGGCTAATCGGGGCCAATGAGCTCCAAATATCTTGGTTAGGGTTGAGAGTAGGGTTTGGGACGTCCCTCAGCCCAATCCGCCTGGAGACAAGCGCCCAATCAACTCCGCGGCAAATCAACAACCAACAGACCGGGGGCGTCGAGCGGCAGTTGGACCGCGACCTCGCCCGTCGGCGTCAGCACTGCGGTCGGCCCCCAGGCGACCAAGTCTTCCCTCTCGCCGGTTACGTCCGCCGATATCAGCCACAGGCCCGTCTCGCGGCATCGATCGCCGCGCACGGCGTTGTGCCTGTCCTTCCATAGGCAGGCGGCCTTTCGCCGAAGCATGTTGTTCGCGGGGCAGACCAACAAGGAAGCGCCCGCGTCGGCCGCCCGTGCGGCAGCGCTGGCGAAGTTGGCGTCGAAGCAGATGTTGATCCCGAAGCGCAGGCCATCGACATCAAAGACCCCGGGGTCGTCGCCGGGTTGAAAACAGGCCTCCGCCCCAAGGAGATGTCTTTTGCGGTAGCGGCCGACCAGGGCCTGCCGGTGAATGACGGCGGCGGTGTTATAGAGGCTTTCTCCGGCCCGTTCGATCAGGCCAATGACGATCATCGGGCCGCGGTCAGGGAACCGCCTCATCAGCATTTGAAAGTCCGGCGAAGACAGGTCGTACGCGCAGCGCGTGGCGGCCGGTTCCTCGGTCAAATATCCTTGCAGATATCCCTCCGGGAAACAGAGCAGTTTCACGCCCTGCGCCTCGGCTCGTTCGACCACCTCGATGGCGTAGGCCATTGCGCGGCCGACGTCCTCCCGAAATTCGGGTGTTTGAGCGGCGGCAATCCGGATGGAGCGGGTCGAATCGGACGTCAAGCGACCGTAGTCCAGTGAGGGCCTGATGGGGGCGTTCGCCCTCGAAGGACCCTTCGATCTGGCGTCAGGGTGTTCGTCACATCAACTCTCCCGGTTGTCGACCATAATCACCGCGTCGCATCAAATTCTGTTCACAATACTCATATTTATAGTGTCTTCCGACTTGCTTTTTGATCATTCCAATGAGGTAATCCTAATATATTTTCTACTATATTTTACGCAAATGCCAAAATTTTGATTAAACAATGACGTAATGGACCGATAATTGCAGATTAACTTTTTTAAATTCCGAGAATTATGCAAGTCCGAAACTGGGCCTTGCTTCGTGTAACTGGAATTCTGTCCGCAGCAGGCGAAACGGGGCTGCAAAGTCTTCGCCGCCAAACCTAGGCGACCCGCCATGATCCGTAAGTTCCTGAGCACGGCCTGCGCCGCGCTGGCCCTCAGCCTTGCCTTGGCGCCAACGGTGCGCGCGGCAATCAGCCAGGCGAAGGTCGAGCGAACGGCTCCCGACACCCTGAGCATCGAGTGGGACGACCGCAATCCGGTGAACCTCTACCAGGTCAGCGGACCGGACGGCGGGTTCAAGGGCGCGCGTCGGTTGCTGGCGGGCGACGCCCACGGCCGCTACGAACTGGCCCGGACCGGCCTGGAGCGCCGCTACTTCGTGATCGAGGATGCGGTCGATCATCAACGGGTCAAGGTCGCCGAACGGCTCGTGCCTCTGGCGAAGGGATCGAACTTCCGCGATATCGGCGGCTATGTCGGCGCGGGCGGCAAGCATGTGCGCTGGGGCGCGATCTACCGGTCAGCCGGTCAGCCTCTCCTGACCCCGGAGGATCTGGCTCAGGTGTCAACGCTTGGCGTCACACAGCTGGTGGACCTGAGGTCGAGCGAAGAACGCGTGATCGCCCCGACGCGCATCGCCGGCGTTCCCTATACCGCCGTCGGCTATTCCATCGCCGACCTGTTGACGCAGTCAGATCGTTCGACGGTGACCAATGGGACGGAGATCTACCGCAAATTTCCCCGGCTGCTCGCACCGCAGCTGAGGGTCATCTTCGCCCATCTGCTCGGCGCCAAGGGCGTGCTCGTCTACAACTGTTCCGCCGGCCAGGATCGAACCGGCTTTATTACGGCTGTGATCCTGACGGCGCTTGGCGTTCAAAGGAGCGCGATCATCGAGGACTACCACCTGTCCACCCACTACCGTCGCCCGGAATTCGAGATGCCGCCGCTTGACGCCGCCGCTCATCCCAACGAACCGGTGGTCCAACTGTTCGCCCGATTGCAACAGCGCCCGAACTGGAAGACCCCAGAACCGCTCAAGAGCGCGGACGGACGCCCGTTTCTCGACGGCGCGTTCGACGAGATCGATGCAAACTGGGGGTCGGTCAATGGGTACCTGACCAAGGTCATAGGCATCTCGAAGCAGGATATCGCCCGACTTCGAGCCCTGTACCTTGAGTAGCGGAGACTGGCCGGCGCCCGGCGCGGATGGGCGTTCGTCGGCGACGCATCGACCGGAGGCGGGCTTCACGTGCGGCTGTTCCACCACAGCGACGATCCGGCGATCGCGCGTTTCGAAGCCAAGGCCGGCCCTCACGCCGTCCCGGCAGCCGCTCGCGGACCAGTCCGCGTCGCAAGCCTGCGCGACCCCTTCCAGGAGGGCTCGGCGATGGGGATGCTCAGACTTCGCCGCCTCGCGGTTGAATCAGCGGACGGCGGGCTCGAACGGCATTTTCGCCAATGTGCGCCTCATCGCCCTTCGGGCTCTGCCGCAAAGGTGACGACGAGGGCATCCCGGTAGGCCGGAAGCGCCGAATCGATGGCCGCTATCGGGGTGACGCCATGGAAAATCCGGCGGTCGTCCAGAAAGACCGCGTCGCCGGGCGCGGCGAGCGTGAACCGTCCCAGCTGGCGGCCGTCCTGAGATCCGATCTCAGTGACCCCGTCGGTCACGTTTCGCCGATCGACCAGCATGACGAAGACCCAATCGACGCCGTCGCGGTGAAGACCCTCGGGGGTGGGCCGACCCTCGGCGTCCGCTGTCGCTTCAATGCGGAATTGGTGCAATTCGACGTGCCACGGCCAGCTGGGCGGACGGCCCGAAAGACAGGCGAACATCAGCCCGAATCGAAAGATCGTCTGGGTGATGAGGCTCGTTTCCACCGCGTCGGACACCGGTTCGAACCAGCGCTGGACGTCCCCGTTCAGGGGATTGTAGTCGCGGCTCTGAAAGTGCGGCTGGTGGGGCTTCCGCTCGGCGAGCCCGTTCGTCACTCGAAAGGTTGCATGCCTGCGGCGCCGGTAGCGCCCGCCATCCGCCATGTAGAGGTCTGGGCCCAGTTCATTCCATGACGATGCGAAAGTCCGCCATTGGTCAGCGGATGGGGGCCCCAAACACTTGAGGGTATCGGCGGCATGCAGACGGGCATAGCCCAGCGCCTGTAGCTGGACCTCGATCTCACCAAACTCGGGCACCTTAAAAATCTCCGATCCGACCGTCGTTCTCTCGGCACAGCACGGCGACGGAATTTGCCGCCTGACTGGGCCGATCGCCTTTCGTCCGATAGTCGGAGGCCATCGCGATGGGGCGCCGTTCGCCCTGGCGCGTCCATTCGCAGTCACGCCAAGGCTTTCCGCGGGTTGAACGAACGGGGCCGTCCTCAGAACTTGGCTCACCGCGCCGCGCGTCGCGCCGGCGGGCAAGCTAGCGAATTCTTTCGGCGGCCGCATGTGTAGTTTTTTTGCCGTCTCTCCAACTTGTCGACCGGACGCGGCCGCAAGCGTCACGAAAAGGTTCGGCACATTCTGTTTGCCTTGAAAAATAGTTGTCACGACATCGGGAGCGCTATGTCCGCGGTGATCCTGCCGGGCTGATGTCATGCGTATCGTTAGCCTCAACACTTGGAAGAACGAAGGCGACTACAGCCGTCGTCTGCCGCTCATGCGCGACGGCCTGGCGGCCATGGCGCCGGACGTGGTCTGCCTTCAGGAATGCTTTGTCGCCGATGGATTTGATACGGCGGCCTGGCTCGCCGCCGAACTCGGCTTGAATTTGCACGCGGCGCCGGCTCGGGCCAAACGGCGCCGGCATGATGGGCGTAACCTCTTCAGCACCTCGGGCCTGGCGATCCTCGTGCGCGGAGAGGCGGCCTCCGCCACGCAGTCGCTGTCCAGCGCGCCCGCCGACGGGGAACGGATCGCCCAGTGTCTGGATCTGTTGGGCGATACGCGACCCCTGCGAGTCCTGAACCTGCACCTCACCCACTTGCGTAACGCCGCGCAACTGCGTGCGACCCAGTTCACGGAGGCCCTGGACTGGGCCGTCGCGGGCCTCGTTGGCGGTCTGGTGGTTGCCGGAGACCTCAACGCCGGGGCCGATGACCCGGCGCTGGCGCCGCTCGGATTGCAGCCGCGGCCGTCGACCATGCTGGGGGCCCGACTGGGCGCGGAAAGCGTCCGGGCCACGGCCATCGACCATTGCGTCCTCATGCGTCCGGGCCACTGGCGGCAGAGCGCACTGTTGCGGGGCTGCGACGCGCCAGACCCAGATGGCTGGTTCCCCAGCGACCACGCCGCCGTCGGCGTGGTGCTGGCATGAACCTGTTCCATTTCAGCGACGATCCGGCGATCGCCCATTTCGCGCCCAGGCCGGTTCATACAGCGTCCGCACGTCCCCCCGGGCGTGCGTGGCTGAACGGGCCGCTGGTCTGGGCCATCTCGGACGAGCGCCAGGGCATGTATCTGTTCCCGCGGGACTGTCCGCGCATCCTGCTCTGGCCGACCGAGGCGACCACGGCCGAAGACAAGGCGCGCTTCTGGGGCGACGCAGACTGGCGCATGATCGCCTATGTGGAAGAAGCGTGGCTGGACGACATCGCCCGCGCCGCGCTGTACCGCTACGACATGCCGCCTGAGACCTTCGAAAGCCTTGACGACGCGGGCATGTGGATATCGCGCGCGCCGGTGACCCCTTTCGGGATAGAGGTGATCGCCGATCTGGCAGGGGCGCTCTCGCAGCAGCGGGTCGAGCTGCGCGCCCTGCCGACCCTCGCGCCTCTGGCCGACGTTTGGTCCACCACCCTGCACGCGAGCGGGATAAGGCTGCGCAACGCCCGGAACTGGCCCCGATCCTGACTCCGGAGCTTGGCAACAAATAGCCTGCATGTCGCCGCGCCCGATACCGTCGCTTCACGCACGCGACACAAGCCTCTGGCATTCAGTCGTTCCGCGTTGCCGACCTCGATCCCGCGGAGCAAGCGAACCGGTTATGTATATTCGTACCAGTGCGGCCGTGTTGCTGGCGGCGGCGGCGATCCTGAGCGGGTGCGGCCCGCATGCCCCGGGCGGCGACGTTCAAATGCACGAAGTGCGAATGGCCATGTCAGCGTCGCAGAATGATCCGGCGCTCGCTCATCGTTGGGCCGCCTTCAAGGCGCTGTTCGAGCGCGCCACGGGCCTGCCGGTGAAAGTCTACCAGAGCTCGGACTACAACGGCACGATTCAGGCCGTGGCGTCGAACCAAGTGGACGTGGCGGCCCTGGCCGGGGGCGGCTACGCCAACCTGGACGCCCAGATCGGTATGCTCGCGGCCCCCATCCTCACCAACCGCGATGCGGAGGGCGGCATCGGTTACTACTCGGCGATCATCGTCAAACGGGACAGCCCCTATCGGACGATCCGCGACCTGAAGGGCCGCTCTCTGGGGTACGTCGATTTCAATTCCACGTCCGGATACCTCTACCCCCGCGCCAAAATGCGCGAACAGGGGATCGACCCCGACACCCTGTTCGGCAAGACGAGCTTTTCGGGCGGGCACATACAGTCGGTCATGGCCATGCAGAATGGCCAGTTCGACGCCGCCATCGTGGAGATGCTGGGCGGCACGCCGGAAACCGGCTTTTCCGCCGGCCCGTACTACACCCTGGCCCGGCGCGGCCTGATCGATCCAAAGGCATTCCGCATCATCTGGACGGCAGGGCCCATTCCCAATGCGGCCCTGGTGGTTCGCACCGACCGCCCGCAATCATTCATCGATACGGTGCGGGGCGCGGCGGCGGCAATGCCCTTCGACGACCCCCAGACCTGGAGCGATATCGGTCAGATCGACGGCTCGACTTACGCCGCCGTGGACCGCAGCCACTATGCGACCATCATCAAGCTGCGCGCAGAAGATATAGCCCGCCGCCGGGGGCAAAATTAGTGAAGCGAGTGATCCTGGCCGTGGCCGCCTTGGGCCTAATGGGCGCCGCTCCGCCGCCTGCGTTTCGCGTCGGCGTCATCCAGTCCGCCGCCGGCCCGTGCGCATCGCCGCCGGCTTTCGCCGCGGCGGGAGAGCGCGCTTATTTCGAGTTCCTGACCAAACGGCTGGGCCGCGAGGTGCTGGCTTGTCCGGTCGCGAGCTTCGCGGAGGCCGCCGCGGGCCTGGCCGCGGGCAAGCTGGACATGACGGTGCTGGACGAGGCGAGCTATCCTTCCGTCAAGGCGAACGTGCGCGCGGTGATGACCGTTCGAACGGAAGGCGGCATCGCCCGGGTGCCGGTGATCCTGGCGGTGAAGGCCGGGCGCGACGCGTCGCCCCAAGCCTTGAATGGTCGCACCATCGCGTTCGCGGGCTCCACGCCTGTGGCGCTCAGCCTTCCCAAGGAGGTGCTGTCAGAACAGGGGTACGGCGAGGGCGTGTTCGGGCGCGATCTGATCGCCGAGGACGAGAGTGCGGCGCTTGCGGCGGTGCGTTCTGGCAAGGCCGACGCGGTCGCGCTTGAAGCGGCGGCCTGGCAAAGGCAGTGTCAGGGCGTGTCGCCCAAGGACCGGCCCTGCGCCGATCTCAAGGCGGGTTGGCGCGCCCGGCCTCAGGCCCATCGCGCCTTCGCCGTCAGGCGTGATCTGCCCGACCCCGTCCGTTTCCGGCTGTTGGGCGTTCACGTGGCGATGCACCTGGAGAACAAGCCCGCATTCGCCTGGGCCGCTTCCCAGCTTTCCGCCGCCGGTGCGGCGGATTTCCAACCGGCTGAGGCCCAGGCCCTGGAAGCTGCGCGTCTGCCATGACCCTGGCAACCCAGGCCCGCTTCGCAGCGGTAGAGTCTTTCGAGCAGGAACGGCGCCGGATACTCGTCCGCCACCGGCTGCAGTCCGTCGTGGGCCTGATCCTGTTCAGCCTCGTCCTGGCCGTGTCGCTGCAACACAGCGGCTTTCTCGACGCCAACATCGGCAGCGACCCCTTGGCGCGCATCGGCGTCTTCCTGGGGCGCATGACGCCGAAGCTCCAGGCCGACGCCCTGCTGGCCGACCGGCGGACCGCCGGTAGCCTCGCCTCGTGGTTCTACGATCTGCCCCTGTGGCTGAGGGCCGCCTACCAGACCTTCGAAATGGCCGCGCTGGCGACGGCCATCGGCGCCGCCGGCGCTGTCGTCGCGGGCTTGCTCTGCGCGCGCAACCTGATGCCGTTCGCGCCCGTACGCTTCGTCGTGCGCCGGAGCCTGGAAGCGATCCGCACGCTGCCCGATATGATCCTGGCCCTGATCCTGGTCGCCGCCTTCGGGGTGGGCCCCTTCGCCGGCGTGCTGGCGCTGACCGTCTCGACCGTGGGCGGGCTCGGCAAGCTGTTCGCGGAGATCAACGAGCAGATCGACCCCCGACCTCTGGAGGCGATCGAGGCCAGCGGCGCGAACCGGGCGCGGCAGATCCGCTACGGCGTGCTGCCTCAGGTTCTGCCCGCCTACGCCTCGTACGCCCTGATCCGCCTGGAGGGAAATCTAGCGGCGGCCGCGGCGCTGGGCATCGTCGGGGCGGGGGGCATAGGGCTCGAGCTGCAGCGGGCCATCAGCTACACGGAATTCGACACCTACCTGGCCATCCTGCTCCTGATGGTCGGCATGATCTTCGCCATCGACATCATCTCGGAGCAGATCCGCCACCGGTTGATCGGGCTTGGAGGCCCCCGGTGAGCGAGGCGGCCGTCGAGCGCGACCGGATGGCGGCCAAGGCGGCCGGGCCAAGCTGGCCGAGGAGACTCGCCCCGCCGCTCCTGACCCTGCTCGGCGTCGCGATCCTGGCGAGGATGGCGGTCGACGTGGGATTCTCGCCGACGCGGCTGTTCCACGGGGCCGGGCGGCTCGGCCAGTTGGTCGGCACCATGGTCCCGCCGTCCTCCGGCGGGCAGTTCCTGCACATCCTGAGCGCCCTGGGCGAGACCCTGGCCATGGCCTTCGTCGGCACCTTGCTGGGGGCCCTGGCCGCCCTGCCCCTCGGCATCCTCGGCGCCAAGACGGTTGTGTCGCAGCCGGTGCTGCATTTTGCGTTCCGCCGCGTCCTCGACCTGTTCCGCGGCGTGCCGGCCCTGGTCTGGGCCCTGATCCTCGTCTCGGCCTTCGGCCTCGGCCCCTTTGCGGGGGTCTGCGCCCTGGCGCTGGCGGACATTCCCCATCTGGCCAAGCTGTTCGCCGAGGCGATCGAGAACGCGGACGCCAAGCCGGTGGAAGGCGTGCGCTCCACGGGCATGGCGCCGCTTGGCGTGGTCCGGTTCGGCCTGCTGCCTCAGGTAGCCCCGGTCATGGCCAGCCAATGTCTGTTCTATCTGGAGAGCAACTTCCGGCACGCCGCCGTTCTGGGCATCGTGGGCGCCGGCGGCATCGGCTTCGAGCTTGAGGAGCGGATACGGGTGTTCGCCTTCAGCGTCGTCGCCTTCATCATCCTGCTCTACATGCTGTCCGTCGCAGCCCTCGACACCGCCTCACGAGAGCTTCGCAAGCGCCTCGCCTGACCAGGCGCGGAAGGTCCCCGGCGGCGCGTCCAGGGGAGCCGAGCTTTCGAGTTCCGCCGCCGCCGCGCCCCAGGCGCAGGCGTGGCGCAGCGCATCGTCCATGGCCGCGCCCGACACCAGCGCATCGAGCAGGCCGGCGGCGAACACATCGCCGGCGCCCGTGGAGTCGCGCGCGATGACGCTGGCGGCCTCGGCCGCGATGCGGATCCCGTCCCTGCCGTGGGCGACCGCGCCCTCCTTGCCGTGGGTGACGACCACCCAGCTCAGGCGGTCGCCCAGCTGCGAAGCCGCCGCCGGAAAGGGCGCGTCGGCGAGGCCCTCGGGCATGTCCTCGGCCGAGACGACCACCACATCGGCTTCGCCGTCGTAGGTCGGCGAAGGCCAGTGCAGGATGACCGGGCCCGTCGATGTTCGCGCCCAGTCGGCGGCGCCTTCGTAGGCCGTCCGAACGAAGACGCCGTCGGGGCGCACCGCTGGAAAGCGGGACGACGGCGGAAGCTTCGGCCGGACGGCGAGGGCTGAACCGTCGAGGCCGATAATCGTGCGTTCCCCGGTCGGCTCCACCAGCACAAGCGTGCGGGCGCTGGATCCCGGCCGACGACCGACCAGGCGGGTGTCGAGCCCGGCCGCATGGGCCATGGCGCGCGCTTTGCGGCCGTCGTCGTCTTCCGCCAGAACGGACGCCGCCATCACCGCATGGCCGGCGGCGAGCAGGGCGCAGCCTGTGTTGGCGCAGCCTCCGCCCAGCCGCCCTTCGAGCGCGCCGTCCAGGGTGCGTCCGCGCAGTCGCCCCCCCGAACGGAGAAGCCCGTCGAGCCGGATCGGCCGGTCGAGCGCCAGCACACCAATGACCAGAAGGTTCGCCATGAACTCCTTTCAGCCTAGACCGGCCGTATGACGTTGGCATGCGCCGGATTCGCCCGACAGGGCGATAAATCCGCAGCTCGTCGCCATAGACGCGGCCCGGGCCGTCACGGATGGGTCATGGAGGAGCCATAGGGTCGACCAAAGTCTTGGAGAGCGGCGATGCTGGTTTTGCAGAATGTTCGCAAATGCTTTGGCGACAAGGTCGCCGTCGACGATGTGTCGCTGCGTTTCGAACCTGGAGAATTCGTAGGGATACTGGGCCGTTCGGGCGCGGGAAAGTCGACCCTGCTGCGCACGATCAACCGCCTGACAGACCCGACGTCGGGTTCGATCACCTGGGGCGCGCTTGAGATCACCGACCTTCGCGGCGAGTCCCTGCGCAGCTGGCGGCGACGCTGCGCGATGATCTTCCAGCAGTTCAATCTCTGCCCGCGGCTCGACGTCATCACCAATGTGCTGGTCGGCGTCGTCGCCGAACGGCCTCTGGCCCCGAGCTTGCTCAAATGTTTCTCCGCCCGGGACCGGGCCCGCGCGATCCTGGAGCTGGAGGCGCTGGACATGGCCTCCGCCGCCCTCCAGCGGGCCGAGACCCTTTCTGGCGGCCAGCAGCAGCGGGTCGCGATCGCCCGGGCGATGATGCAGGAGCCCGACGTGCTCCTGGCCGACGAGCCGGTGGCGTCCCTGGATCCGGTCAACACCGAGGCGGTGATGGACGCCCTGCACCAGGTCTGCCGCCAGCGGAACATTCCCGTCATCGTCAATCTGCACAGCCTGGACATCGCCCGCCGCTACTGCGACCGGATCGTGGCCATCTCGCGCGGCCAGGTCGTGTTCGACGATGTCCCCCAACGCCTGACCAACGACGCTCTGGTGCAGATCTACGGCGGCTCCGGCAAATGGAGCCGCGACGCCGCCTACGCCATGGAGCCCGCTGCCTAGATGTCCCTCATTCTCGCCGACCGTCCGCTCAAGGACGGCGAACTGTATTTCCAGCGGTTTCCGGAGACGCCCCGCAAAGGCGGCGATCACGGCCCCGCGCCGGAGATCCATGCCGACGCGCATGTCAGCGACAGCATTCTCGGCCCCTGGACCCGCGTCGGCGCGCGCACCAGCCTGTCGGAAGTGTCGATGGGCGCCTACAGCTACATCGTGAATGATTCCTCCGCGGCCTATTCACAGATCGGCAAGTTCTGCTCGATCGCGCGGGACGTGCGCATCAACCCCGGCAACCATCCGACCTGGCGCGCCGCTCAGCACCATTTCAGCTATCGGGCGGTGTCCTACGCCATGGGGCCGGAGGACGACGCGGACTTCTTCCAGTGGCGGCGATCACACGCGGTGACCATCGGCCACGATGTGTGGATCGGCCACGGCGCCACGGTCCTGCCGGGCGTGACGATCGGCACAGGGGCCGTGGTCGGGGCCGGGGCGGTGGTCTCGCGCGACGTGCCGGACTACACTATCGTGGCGGGCGTGCCCAACCGGCCGATCCGCGAACGGTTCCCCAAGCCCGTTCAGCAAGGCCTTCTGGCCATCGCCTGGTGGGACTGGGAGCATGACCGCCTCGCGGCCGCCCTTGAGGATTTCCGCCGTCTTGACGCCGACGCCTTCGTTGAAAAATACGCCTGAGCCCGAGCCCGGCCTTCTGATCCTGGTGGTCGGCCCGTCCGGCGTGGGCAAGGACACCCTGATGGAAGCCGCCCGCGCGCGGCTCTCGGGTCATGGGTTCGAGTTCGTGCGTCGCGAGGTGACCCGCCCGGGGGAGGCGGGCGGCGAAGACCATCTGGCGATCGACGAGGCGTCGTTCGAGGCGCGGCGGGCGGCGGGCGGCTACGCCCTCTCGTGGCGCGCCCACGGCCTCGGCTACGGGGTGCCGGCCGCGGTCCGGGACGACATCTCCGCCGGACGCACGGTCGTCGCCAACGTCTCGCGCACCGTGCTGGACGAGGCGCGGCTGAGATTTCCGCGGGTCAGGGTGGTCTCGGTGCTGGCCGATCCCGATCTGCTGCGCGAACGCCTGCTCAGACGTGGCCGCGAGACGGCGGCCGAGATTGAGGACCGGGTCGCCCGCGCGGCCGCCTTCGAGATCGGATCGCCCGACGTGGTCGAGGTGTGGAACGACGGATCGGTCGAGGCCGGCGCCGCCGCCTTCGTCGCGGCCCTGGCCGGGCCGTCCTAGTGGATTGATGCCGACATAAGAGTCGTTGTGGAATTCCTACGAGTTTGCCGGCGTGCGAGCCTTCTGGATGCATTACTGGACCCAAGGCCGGACAAGGGGATGGAGCGATGGCGAAGCTTGTCGTGAACGGCGGGCGGCCGTTGACCGGATCCATCACGCCGTCGGCCAACAAGAACGCCGTCCTGCCTGTTCTTTGCGCCACACTGCTCACCGAGGCGCCGGTGAGGCTGAGCAACGTCCCGGACATCACCGACGTCAGGAAAGTGATCGACTACTTCGACGCGATCGGCAGCGAGGTGCGGGCGGACCTGGCGGCGGGAGAGGTCAGCCTGCGCCATGGCGCGGCGTTGAACCCCGAGCGAACTCGGCTGCCCGTCGGCATGCGCTCGACCGTGATGCTCATCCCGGCGCTTCTGCACCGCTTCGGACGCGCGGTCATTGAGGACGATTCCAAGGGCTGCACCCTGGGAATCCGCGAGATCGATCCGCACGTCGAGGTCTTCCGCGCCTTTGGCGCCGCTGTCGTCGTCGAGCCCGGCGGCGTGACAATCACTGCGCCCGAAGTGTTCGCCAGGGCGCGGCACTGGCTGGACTATGCGTCCGTCACCACGACCGAGAACTTCCTGATGTGCGCAGCCCTGGCCGGCGGCCGCTCCCGGCTGGTCAACGCCGCCTGCGAACCGCACGTGCAGGAGTTCGGCCGCTTCCTCGCCCTGATGGGCGTCAAGATCGATGGGCTTGGTACCTCCACCGTGGAGGTAGAGGGCGCGCCGCAATTTGGCGGCGCGGAATACGCCTTTATCGACGATTTCCACGAGGTCGCCACCTTCCTCGCCCTCGGCGCCATCACAGGCGGCGACATCCGGGTGCGTAACGGCGCGCCCGATCAGTTTCAGTTGTTGGACCGGACCTTCGCCAAGTTCGGTCTCGCCGTGGCGCACTCCGACGGCTGGTCACGGATCGCCGCCGGACCACAGGCGCTACGCGTCCAACGCCCCTTCACGAGCCACATGATCCAGAAGGTCGAGGCGGCGCCATGGCCCTATGTGCCGGCCGACCTGTTGCCGATCTTCATCGCCCTTGGCGCGCGGGCGGACGGCTCGGTGATGTTCTGGAACAAGGTGTACGAGGGCGCGCTTGGATGGACCTCAGAGCTCACCAAGTTCGGCGCCCAGGTGGTGACCTGCGATCCGCACCGGGTGATAACCTTTGGCGGCCAACCCTTGTCGCCGGCAGAGGTTGAGAGTCCCTACATCATACGAGCCGCCATCGCCCTGCTGATGGTCGCCGCCAGCGTCGAGGGGCGCTCGGAGATCGTCAACGCCGATCCGATCCGGCGCGCCCACCCGAACTTCGTCGAGAATCTTCGGACCTTGGGCGCCGACATCTGGTGGGACTGACGCTGCAGGCGCTCATTGCATTTCCGACTTCCACGCTCCTGCGACATTCGGAATTTCTGATTCCGGGCAGGGTCGGAACGCTCTTCCACGACCGGGACGGAGTTTCTGCGCGGGCGCCAAGCGTCAGATTCTATCCACTAGGGCGAGATCCGGCCCGGCCTGACCGGTTGCAACGCCTCGGTCCTGTAGAAGCGGTCGATGTCGCGCGCCGACAGCAGACCTATCTTGGGCAGGTCGGTCTGGCGGAACAGTTCGGCGTAGCGTTTGCGATTGCGGGGCGTCACCACGCCGATGTGGTGGATCATGATCCACTTGATACTGTCCTTGCAGCCCTCCAGGCCGCCGGCCCGGCCATGGCGCTCGAACAGGGTCCTGCGGACGTAGCGCAGCAGGCTGGCGGCGGTGGGAATGTCGAGCAGGATCAGGCCGGTGGCGCGCGCCAGCCGCTGAGGGAAGCCGCGCGAGTAGTTGCCGTCGATGACCCACCGATCGCCCTGGATCGCCATATCGTGCAGAGCGATGAATTCGTCCTTGGGGCGCGGCTCCCAGTCGGAATTGGGATGGTGGTACAGCAGGTCCAGGTGGATCACGTCATGGCCATGGGCGGCGCCGATGGCCGCCGCCAAGGTCGACTTGCCGCTGTTCGAGGGCCCGAGGATGCAGATCCGAGGACCCAGGTCCGCCAGGCGCATGAGTCCCTCTTACGGCCTGGGCTGGCGCGGGGCGCCGAACCCGCATCGGTCAAGCACGACGAACGGCGCGGCCCGGTCGTCCTGTTTGAACACCGCGACGCCATCGAAACAGTGAGGGCCGGTCAGGTCGGCGAAATAGGCTTTCAGGACCTCCAGCAGACGCTGGGCGATCCGCGCGTCAGTCAGGGACCCCGTCAAGGTCATATGGAAGCGGAACTCTTCGAACACATAGGGATAGCCCCACCGCACAAGCCTTGCGTCCTGTTCGGCGGTCAGGGCAGCCTTGCGCCGCCGGGCCAGGTCAAATTCGCTGAGCGGGGCGCGGAAGGCGTCGAACTGGCGGACCGCATCGTGATGCAGGAAATCCATCTCCGCGATCGCCTCGGCAAGGCGGAAAGCGAGGAAGCGGCTCACGCGGGCCGGGACAATATCAGCGTAGAAAGGGGTGCGGGCGGCCGCGAAACGCCGGGTGAAGGCCAGCAGCCCGGCCTCGTCCACTCCGTCCGCCAATTCGAACGGCGCCTTCAAGGTGGCGTGAAACCCATAGCCGCGAGGCTCTTCGGTCAGGGCGTCGAGGTCAAGGTCGGCGAGAGTCGGGAATTCCGGCCGGGCGACCGCGCCGCCGGTGAAGGCGTCGCGGCCGAGCCATGCCGCGGCGCGCTGACAAAGGGGCGAACCGGAGTCGGGCGTGTAGTAGACGGCGTAGCGCGTACTCATGCTACGCGAACGCCCTCGCGCCAGACTTCAGTCGGCACAGGCCAGCCGCCGGGCGCGCGCAGCACGCGGACCAGATCGGCGCGCTGACCGGAAGCGATTTCCCCCCGATCCGCCAGGCCTGCGCTGCGGGCAGGGTTGCGCGCAACCGTCGCCAAGGCATCGGCCGGCGACCATCCGAAATCATCGATGAGCATAAAGGCGGTGCGGATCATGGACATGGGGACGTAGTCGGAGGCGATGATGTTGAGGACTCCGGCTTCGGCGGCCTCGCGGGCCGACAGGTTGCCCGAATGCGAGCTGCCGCGCACGAAATTCGGGCCGCCCATGGCCACCCACATGCCATAGCCCTTCGAGGCCCGCGCGGCGTCGAGGCTGACGGGGAATTCCGAGATGGTGCAGCCATCTCGATGAGATTCCTCGACATGTTCCAACGTCAGGTCGTCGTGCGCCGCCAGAGGCAAACCGTACTCATGAGCAATTCCAACCACGGCGCGGCGGTTGGGCGTCGCGACGGTCGGATCGCGGTGTTCGCTGCGCCCGTCTAAGAAATTCTGGATGTGCGCGTCGGATCGACCATTCGCCGCCATCCGCTCGCGCAGACGGTCTAGGTTGGCCGTTTGCCGCTGGCCGGGCGTGTGGTCGGTCACCGACAGCATCTTGAGACGACGGTGATCGACATGCGGCTCCAGCAGAGGCAACA
The DNA here is from genome assembly GCA_903929535.1 of uncultured Caulobacteraceae bacterium. Lineage (GTDB taxonomy): Bacteria > Pseudomonadota > Alphaproteobacteria > Caulobacterales > Caulobacteraceae > BOG-938. Next base: position 19,731 of record CAIYVC010000019.1, read on the forward strand.
GGCGCGGGTTGGTCACCTCGCAGCGCAAGTGCAGGAGATGTTCGGCCCGCAGGGCGCCGTCGGCGCCGGCTTCGTCCATCGCTGCGATCATAGGCGCAAGGGCCTCGCCGCGATCCAGACCGTCTTTGTGTCCATGCAGGCTGAGGCTGTCGAACACGGTCGTGACGCCGGCGGAAGCACATTGCCCGTCATGGGCCAGGGCGGCGCCATAAGCATCCCAATGGGCGCCTGGGCGGGGCTGGTAGTTCTTCTCATAGTTGTCGGTGTGGATATCGACCAATCCCGGGATCAACACATGGCCAGTCCAATCCAGGGAGCCGGCCGACGCCGAAGCCCTGGCCTCGACAGCGTGGATCACGGTATCGCGGATCACCACTTCCCCGCAGACCAACCCTTCGGGAGCAACGATCTGATCGCAGTAGATTCGGGTCTCGCGCATGGTCAGGCCGCCACTCTGAAGTCCGCCACAGGGAATAGGGTCGTGGCCACCGCGTCGCGCACGTCCTCGTCATGGAAGATGCCGATCATGGCGGCGCCGCGGGCCAAGGCCTGTCGGATCAGCTGTACGACGATGGCGCGATTTTCCGCGTCGAGGGAAGCGGTCGGTTCATCCAACAGCATCACCGGATACTCGCGGATGAAGCTGCGAGCGATGTTCACCCGCTGTTGCTCTCCGCCTGAGAAGGTGGCGGGAGGCAGATCCCAATGGGCCTGCGGAAGTTTGAGGTCCGAGAGCAGCCGCTCGGCCCGTTCCCGGGCTTCTTCAACGGCGACCCCGTTCTCCAGCAACGGCTCCATCACCAACTGCAGGGTCGAAATCCGAGGGATAACGCGCAGGAACTGGCTGACGTAGCCCAGGGTGCGTCGGCGCACCTCCAGCACCTGATGAGGATCCGCGGTCGTGATGTCGACATAGGCGCCGTCGTGAAGCACCCTCACCGAACCGGCGGTCGGCAGGTAGTTGCCGTAGATCGAACGCATCAGGGACGATTTGCCGACCCCGCTGGCCCCAGCGAGGACGATGCACTCACCCGGCCCGACCTCAAGGCTCAGGCCTTTGAATACCGGGATTTGGGCGCTGTCGGCGTTGTGCAGGACGAAGGTCTTGGCAAGCCCTTCGACAATGATGAGGGGCGGATGGATTTCGCTCATGGCGGGGCCTCAAATCTGGAGGACGGAGGAGACGAGGATCTGGGTGTAGGGGTGCTGGGGATCGTCGAGCACCTGGTCGGTCAGGCCGGTCTCGACCACCTGGCCGCTCTTCATCACCATCAGGCGGTCTGCCATCAGCCGGGCCACGGCCATGTCGTGGGTGACGATCATCACGGCCAGGCGCAGGTCGCGCACCAGCTCGCGCAGCAGATCCAGCAACCGGGCCTGAACCGAAACATCCAGCCCGCCCGTCGGTTCGTCCATGAACACCAGCTTGGGTCCGTGGATCAGATTCCGCGCCACCTGAATCCGCTGCTGCATGCCGCCGGAGAAGTTGGCGGGCCGGTCGTCGATGCGCCCGGTGTCGAACTCCACGCGCTCCAGCCAGTCGATGGTGGCCTGGCGCATCTTGCCGTAGTGGCGTCCGCCCAGGCTCATCATCGGCTCGGCGACGTTGGCGCCGCCCGAAACCCGCATCCTCAGGCCGTCGCGCGGGTTCTGGTGCACGAAGCCCCAGTCCTCACGCTGCATCCGCCGCCGATCAGGTTCGGACATGGCGTAGATGTCGGACATGCCGAAGCGGCTGGTCTCGAACTGGATAGATCCGGCGCTTGGCGGGAGCTTGCCCGAAACGCAGTTGAGCAGGGTCGTCTTCCCCGAACCGCTTTCGCCGACGATGCCCAGGACCTCGCCGGCGCGCATGTCGAAGGACACGTCGCGGCAACCCAGAATGTGGCCATACCACTTGGTGAGCCCATCCACCTTCAGCAGGGGAGTGGATTCGATCCGGCTGGAGAGCGCGTTCATTGGGCCGGTTCCTTCTCGGCCTGGGCGAGCTGGTGCCCAGCCATGGGCCCAACATGGCCCGCCTCGCGCCGCTCGGCGCAGTGATGGCTGTCGGAGCAGACGTACATCTTGGCGCCCTGGTCATCGAGGACGACCTCGTCCAGGTAGGCGTCATCGGCGCCGCAGAGCGCGCAGTTTTCGTCCCAGGTCTGGACCGCGAACGGATGATCCTCGAAGTCGAGGCTTCGTACGCGCGTGTAAGGCGGAACAGCGTAGATGCGCTTCTCGCGTCCGGCGCCGAGCAGGTAGATGGCTTCGCTGAAGCCCAGCTTGGGGTTATCGAACGCGGGAATCGGCGAGGGCGACATCAGGTAGCGCTCCTCGACCATCACCGGGTGACCGGCGCCGGCGTTGATGCGGCCGACGCGCGCGACGCGCTCATAGAGGGCAACGTACTGCAGGCCGTATTCTTCGTAGGCGTGCATGGCCCGGGTCTCGGTCTCGCGCGGCTCCAGGAAACGCAGAGGCTCGGGCTGAGGCACCTGCAGGACCATGACTTGGCCGGCCTTGAGCGGCTTTTCCGGCACCCGGTGGCGGCTCTGGATAATGGTGGCTTCACTGGTGTCCTCGGTCGTCTCGACGTCGGCCACCTTGGCGAAGAACTGACGGATCGAGACGGCGTTGGTGGTGTCGTCGGCGCCCTGGTCGATGCACTTGTAGACATCGTCCGGCCCGACGATGGCCGCCGTCAGCTGGATGCCCCCGGTGCCCCAGCCGTAAGGCACGGGCATTTCGCGCGAGCCGAACGGCACCTGATAGCCGGGAATGGCCAGGGCCTTGAGGATGGCCCTGCGGATCATCCGCTTGGTCTGCTCATCGAGGTAGGCGTAGTTGTAGTAGCGCTCGGGCGCGTTGTTTGACCCGGTTTGGACGCTCATTCGGCGGCTTCCTTCAGGGCCTGGCGCTGGAAGAACTCGCGGCGCAGGCGGCGGATGGATTGCAGATCGGCCTGAAAGTCCACGTAGTGCGGCAGCTTCAGGTGCTGGACGAAGCCGGAAGCCTCGACATTGTCGGAGTGGTAGAGGACGAATTCCTCGTCCTGCACCGGGGCGACCTGACCGGACGCAGCCGCGTTGTCGCGCAGCGCCCGGTCGACGATGGCCATGCTCATCGCCTTGCGTTCGCTGTGACCGAACACGAGGCCGTAGCCGCGCATGTACTGGGGCGGAGTCTCGGCCGAAGACTTGGAGCCCCCGAGCATCTGACACTCGGTGACGATGATATCGCCGACCTCGATGGCGAAGCCCAGTTCCTCGGGGACGAACTCGACGGCCACCGTGCCCATGCGGATCTCGCCGCACAGGGGGTGGGTGTTGCCCCATCCCCGCTGGGAGGAATAGGCCAGGCTCAGCAGGAAGCCCTCGTCGCCGCGCGCCAGGGCCTGAAGCCGCTGGTCGCGGCCGGCCGGGAAGCTCATCGGCTCGCGGGTCAGGTCGAACGGCTCGGGGGCATCCTCGGTCCGCTCGTCGCTCTCAAGCAGATCCTCATGGGCGAACACCGAGCCGATGGTCGGCATGGGATAGGCCTGGGGCTCCTCGGCCAGCACCGCCTGGGGCGGGAGAACGCCGTCGGCGGCCAGGGCGAAGTCGAGCAGGCGGTGGGTGTAGTCGAAGGTCGGGCCCAGCACCTGGCCGCCGGGAATGTCCTTAAAGGCGGCGGAGACGCGGCGGCGCACGGCCATATTGACCGTGTCCAGCGGCTCGGACGCTCCGAAGCGTGGCAGGGTCGTGCGGTAGGCGCGGACCAGGAACACGGCTTCCGGCAGGTCGCCGCGGGCCTGTTTCACCGCAAGGGCGGCTAGGTCGCGATCGTAGCACGATCCCTCGCCCATAACCCGGTCCACGGCCAGCGACAACTGCTCGCGCAGTTGCGCGACCTCAAGCTCGGTGACGGCGGGGTCACCCCGGCGCTCCTCGGCCAGCCATTTGTGGGCGTTGGAGATCGCCTTTTCTCCACCCTTCACAGCGACGTAAGCCATGGTCAGCCTCCCTGGATCTGAATGTTCGACGAGCGCGGCACTGCGGTGAGGGCCGACCCCGACACGATCAGCACATCGACCCCGAACTGGAATTTCGCGTTGTTGTCCTGCATCTGCCCCCAGAAAGTCTCGGGCAGGCCGCTTGGCGCGACCGCGATGACGTCCTTGACGCCCGGCCCGCTCAGGATCACGGCCTCGCCGTCGTCGAGGCTTTCGACCTGAAGGATCACGGTTGTCGAGCGGTCAGGATACCGGGCGTCGCCGAGGTTGAAGGAGTCGAGCCTCGGAGCGGTCTTGGCGTCTGTTACAATGGCGAAGGCGGCTGCGGCCGGGTCGACTGTCAGCGGGCAGCCGCAATGGAAGCGCACCCAGGCTTCGGCATCAGTCCCCCGCAACGCCGGGTCGAGCCAGACCGGGGTCTCGAAGTCCAGAAGGGCAAGGGCGACGTTCGCGGCCGCCGCACCAAGGCCGGCCGGCGGGTGGAGGTCGGAGCCGAAGTCGGCGCGCGTTCCGGGGCGGGCGACAGCCTCCATGATCTTGCGGAAGGCGATTTGGCTTTCGCGCACGGGATCGGCGAAAGCGGGCTGAATCTTTTCGAGTTCAAGCGCGGCGGACATCAGACGCCCCCCCGACCGGTGACCATGGTGAAAAACTCGACCTTGGTGGCGGCGGCTTTGCGCGCGGCCAGCGTCCGGCGTTCTTGCAACGCGCGGTCGAGCCTGGCGATGACGGGGCCTTCGACATGCTGGCGCAGGCTGGGCGACTGCATCATGGCGTCTATCGCCGCCGCGATCTCGGCCTGGCGACGGTCGCGCCCGGCCACATAGGCCAGGCCCGTCTCCCCGCTGTCCAGCCGCACAGCGGCTCGGGTCAACGTCATCTCTCCGAGATTGAACGCATCGCCCAGACCGCCCATGCGGCCGCGAACCAGGATCAGGCCAACCTCGGGCGAGCGCAGCGCCTGGTAGTTGGGGCGCTCACCGAGCGCATTCCAAGCCGCCGCCACTTCGCCGGCGTGAGCCTTGGCCAGGACGGAAAGCCATTCCTTCCGCTCGTAGCGGTGGGGCTCGACAACTGGATCAGCCAGCACTCATCACCTCCGACAACTCAACAATATGTTGTATTGATCATGAGTGATTGATAATGTACCTGCGCTTAGGTCGCAATAATACTAGTGTGAAAGTTCTGTTACTACAGTAAAACTTGTCTAGTCACCCGCCGCGAAAACCTAATCGGAGTTACGAAGTGTCAATCAACGCCCCCCTATGGCGCGAGATTTCCAAGAACTTAGAGCGGAGAATTGAAATAAAGCAGCTTCGCCCCGGAGATAAACTGCCAACCGAATACGAGCTGTCGCACGAATTCATGGTCAACCGACATACGGTTCGTCGCGCCTTGTCCTACCTGCAAGAAAAGGGCGTGGTTGAATCCACCCAGGGACGCGGCAGTTTCGTACGACGACTGGCAGAGCCCATGCAGCTCGAACGCCGTCCGCGGTTCAGCGAGCGCGTACGCCAGAACGGTCACGAGCCCAGCACCCGCACCCTGAAGCTCGACGTGCGGCCCGCAGACGCCGGCGTGGCGAATGAGCTCGGCCTGCTTGGGGGCAAGCCGGTGGTTCATCTGGAGCGGCTGCGGCTTATCGACGGCGAGCCCACCGGCCTCAGCATCCACTGCTTCAGCTTCGAGCGGTTTCCCACCTTCATCGAGATGTACAAGTCCCGGGGCTCCATCACCCAGACCCTGATCGACAGCGGCGTGCCGGACTACACCCGCAAGCAGACCGCGATCAGTGCACGCCTGCCCACGGCGCGGGAGGCGGAGCTCCTGCACCTGCCGCGGCACGTGTCCCTACTGATCCGGCGCTATCTCAACGTCGATGGCCTGGGTCGGCCGCTGGAGTACGGGCAATCGAGCGGCACCGCCGAGGTGGTCGTCGCATTCCCC
>CAIYVC010000020.1 GCA_903929535.1 uncultured Caulobacteraceae bacterium
AACACGCCATGCACTAACATTGAAGATGGATCACCCCTTGGGGGCAGGCCAAGCGGGTCCTCGACGTCGCAGATGTACTCCCAGCGCTGCGCGCCCGGCTCCAGCCGATCGTAGTGGTAGGAGATGGTGAAGGGCTTGGTTAGCATCTTGGGATCGTCGAAGGTCATCTCGATCTGCAGGCCCTTGCCCCCGTCGACCACCTTGAACTTTTCGACGATGTGGGTGGTGGTCGAGCCCGCCGGCGCGCCGGGGATGTGACTGACCTTGTCGTTGAAACCGGCCACGTCGACCACCAGGGTGTCGCCCACCCACTTGCCGTAGGAGTTGCCGTTCCAGGTCGGCTGGATGTCGGTCGCGTGCTTGTCGGTGTTCTTGTAAATGGTGCGCGCCAGCTCGGCCTGCTCGCCGATGATGGCGACGCGTTCGTCGCTCTCGATGATCTCGAACGGCAGCTCGTTGGACAGCATGCGCGGCTCGCCGACGGGCAGGCAGCGCTGCTTGTTCATCACCCCGCCGACCCGTTGCAGTTTGGCCGCCTGGGCCTTGGCCTCAGCAGTGAGGCTGGGCGTCTCGCGCCCGCCGCCGAACTGTCCGTGGGTCAGAAGCCAAAGACCCGACAGGCCCTTTTCTTCGGCATGGGCGGCGGCGCCGATGGCCAGGAAGGCCGCGGCCGCTAGCAGCGCGGTAGGTTTGGTCCAGGTCGCCATGCCGTCATCCCCTTAAGACGATGGCGAAGCTTATGCTGCACTGCGGCGAGATGGGTACGCTCCGCCGCGTTAAGGACCTTCAACCGATGTGAGAAGGCGGCCCGGGGTCAGTTCAGCCGCCAGATCTCAAAATTGAGCAGCGAGGCGAACGAGACCCAGGCGGCGTAGGGGATCATCATCGCTCCCGCAGCCCGGTCGATCCGCCAGAAGGCGATGGCGGTGGCGATCACCGCCGCCAGCAGCAAGCCGACCTCGGTCAGGGCCAGACCCGGCTGGCGCAGGCCGAAGAAGATCAGCGACCAGAACAGGTTCAGGAGCAGTTGCCCGGCGTAGAGGGTCACGGCGGTGCGGCGACGCGCGCCGGCCGGTTCACGGCGCCACACCCGCCAGGCGGCCACGGCCATCAGCACATAGAGCGTGGTCCAGACCGGCGCGAAGATGGCGTTGGGCGGGTTGAACGCCGGCTTGTTGAGGCCCGCGTACCAGGTGGTGACGCTTGAAGCGGTGGCCAAGCCGCCGATCGCTCCGGCCGCCAGAGCGGCGGCGATGGAGACGCCGACCGAAAGAAGCCCCTTGTTGTCGCCATTTTTGGGGATCGACGCACTGGTCATTTTTAGGTCTCCGGTCGTTCCTGGCGCAGCCGTTCTGTACGCGCGCGAGGCGTGGTCGGATCAGGAACGCGCGAGATGCTAGATCAGCGCCAGGGCCTTGAAACTGGCGGTCCCGTCGCGGCCCACCACAAGGTGATCGTGCACCGTCACATTGAGCGGGCGCAGGGCCTGGACGATCTGGCGGGTCATGTCGATGTCGGCCGACGAGGGGGTCGGGTCGCCGGACGGATGGTTGTGCAGGAGGATCACCGCCGAGGCCGACAGCTCCAGCGCCCGGCGCGCCACTTCGCGCGGATAGACCGGGGCGTGGTCGACCGTGCCTCGACCCAGCAACTCGTCGGCGATCAGCTGGTTCTTCTTGTCCAGGAACAGCACGCGGAACTGCTCGCGCGGCTCGTGCGCCAGGGCGGTGCGGACATAGGCCAGCAGGGCGCTCCAGGACGAGATCAGTGGGCGTTTGGTGAGGGTCTCCCGGCCCAGGCGCAGGGCCGCTTCCTGCATCAGTTTCAGGTCCAGCGCCGCCTGCTCGCCGACGCCCGCCACCTGGCGCAGATCGCCGATCGGCGCCGCGAGCACGCCCGCGAGGCCGCCGAAACGGGCCAGCAGGGCCTTGCACAGGGGCTTGATGTCGACGCGGGGGATCGAGCGGTAGAGGAACAGCTCCAGCAGCTCATAGTCGGGCAGGGCTTCGACTCCGCCGCTGCGCGCCCGCAGCCGCAGCCGGTCGCGGTGGCCTAGATGATGCGGCGGGACCTCGGACTCGGCCGGGGAACGGTCGAGCTGAAACAGACCCGGGGATCCATCGTCGAGCATGCGCGCCTCGCAGGATGAGCGACGCCAAGCTAGAACGAACCAGGAACAATTGCAACCGGCGGCGAAGGCGGCGCTAATGGCCGCAATCGCGGAGGAGGACGCCGGATGAAGGGTATGGGGGCGCTGGGAGCCGGCCTGATGGCCGCCATGGCTCTGGCGGGCGCGGCGAACGCAGCCGAGCCGCAGAGTGGAACGTGGACGGCGCCCGATTTCCGCTACCACACGGGCGAAAGGGCGCCCCTGAGGCAGCATTATCTGACGCTCGGGTCTCCCGCCAATCCCGCCGTCCTGGTGCTGCACGGCACGGGCGGATCGGCCGAGGGCCTGCTCAACGAGAGCTTCGGCGGCCAGCTGTTCGGTCCGGGCCAGCCGCTCGACGCCGCCCGCTACTTCATCATCATCCCCGACACCATCGGTCATGGCCAGTCGTCCAAGCCGTCCGACGGACAGCGGATGCGTTTTCCCGCCTACGACTACGGCGACATGATCCAGGCTCAGCACCGGCTGCTGACCGAACATCTGCACGTCACCCATCTGAAGCTGGTGATCGGCAATTCGATGGGCGGCATGCTCACCTGGCAGTGGGGCGAAACCTATCCGGACTTCATGGAGACGCTGGTCCCCCTGGCGACCCAGCCTATCCCGGTGTCGGGCCGCAACTGGATCACCCGGCGCATGCTGATGGACATCATCAAGGCCGATCCGGCGTGGAAGGGCGGCGAGTACAAGACCCAGCCGCCGAGCCTGGCCCTGGCCTCGACCTACTTCGGCCTGCTGACCAACGGAGGGCTGCGCAACGTCTACGCCGCCGCGCCGAACCAGGCGGCGGGCGACCGGCTGATCGACGCGGGCCTGGCGTCCGCGGGCGGCGACGCCAACGACACTCTCTATCAGTACAACGCGGCGCGGAATTTCGATCCAACCCCGGGCCTGGAGCGTATCAAGGCGCGGGTGCTTGCGATCAACTCGGCGGACGACGAGCGCAATCCGCCCGAGCTCGGGGCGATGGAGGCGGGGTTCAAGCGGGTGAAGAACGGGCGCTTCCAAATTATTCCGCTGTCGGCCGACAGCCGCGGGCACGGGACCACCGCCAACGCCCGGCTGTGGCGCGACCTCCTGCCCGCCTTCCTGGCCGGCGAGTAGCTGGAGTTGAGGCGACAATTGACTTGCCAGCCGGGACGGGCTGGATCATCCAAAAGGCGCAATATCCGGACGCAACCGGAAGACGTGCGTGGGCGGGGATTCGCGGACTGAATGGCTGACCAGAAGTTCCCCGACGTTGATGTGCTGGTGATCGGCGGCGGCAACGCCGCCCTTTGCGCCGCGGTCACCGCGCGCCTGGCGGGGGCCAGCGTCCTGGTGCTCGAACACGCGCCGCGGCATTTTCGCGGCGGCAACAGCCGCCACACCCGCAACCTGCGCGTGATGCACGCAGAGCCGACCTCAGTGCTGACCGAATCCTATCTGGAGGAGGAATACTGGCAGGACCTGCTGGTGGTCACCGGCGGCGAGACCGACGAGCATCTGGCGCGCATGACCATCCGGGCCAGCCGCGAGGCCCTGCCGTTCATGGAGGCGTGCGGCGTACGATTCCAGCCGGCGCTCAGCGGCACCCTCAGCCTCAGCCGGACCAACGCCTTCTTCCTGGGCGGCGGCAAGGCCCTGGTGAACGCCTACTACGCCTATGCCGAAAAGCTGGGCGTGCGCATCGCCTACGACACAGAGGTGCTGTCGCTGAAGCTGGAAGGCGACCGGGTGTCCGCCGTCGAGGTTTCCAGCCAGGGCTTTCCCGAGACGATCCGGGCCAAGGCGGTGGTGGCGGCGTCGGGCGGCTTTCAGGGCAATCTGGAATGGCTGAAGGAAGCCTGGGGACCGGGCGCCGACAACTTCATCATCCGCGGCACGCC
>CAIYVC010000021.1 GCA_903929535.1 uncultured Caulobacteraceae bacterium
ACGCCATTAGAGGCGACGCAACCTTGGCTTTGGGCCGCAGGTTTTCGGAGGTCTTCATCATGGGTCTGCTCAAGTTGGAGTCCCTGGCCGAGACGCCGCTCCAGACCGACCCCTTCGACTATGTGGTCGTGGAGCATTTCCTGGACGATGGGGCCAAGGACCAGATCCTGGGCGGCTTTCCCAATATGCCCAATCCGGGTTCCTTTCCTTTGTCGGAGGTCGAGGTCGGGCCTGGGCTGCAGGCGCTGTTCGACGCGCTGGACGGACCGGAATTCCGCGCCCTGATCGAGCGGAAGTTCGGCATGGACCTAGCGGGTAAGCCGACCATGTTCACCGTGCGCGGGCGCTGCGACGCGCGTGACGGGCGCATCCATACGGATTCTAAGAAGAAGCTGATCACCGTCCTGCTCTACCTCAATGAGGAATGGCAGGAGGAGGGCGGGCGGCTGCGGCTGCTGCGCGGCGGCGAAGATTTGAACGCGGTGGCGGCCGAGGTTTCGCCCGCGTTCGGCTCGCTGCTGGTGTTCCGCCGGTCGGAGCGATCCTTCCACGGCCACGAGACCTATGTCGGGCCGCGCAAGGTGATCCAGATGAACTGGGTGGTGTCCGACAAGGTGGCTGCCTGGGAGCAGTTGCGTCACCGGATTTCCGCCACCGCCAAGCGGCTGCGCGGCGGGCGGACGGCGCGGGCGGCGTGAGCCGGCCTGGCGGCCCGAGGACCTGATGGGGATGGGGTTGAAGACCGGGGCGGGCGGCCAACGCTATCTGCTGGGCATATGGATCGCCATCAGCATCCTGACCCCCCTGGTCGCCTGGGGCGGGGCGCGGGGCGTCGCGCCGCTGGTCGCCCTGATGGGCATTCTCTGCCTTCCGCTCGCGCGTCCTCGGGGCAAGGACTGGATCAGGCTAGGCCTTTTGGCCGTCCTGGCGCTGTGGGCTTGCATCAGCAGTCTGTGGAGCCCCGCCGACGTTCTGCATGGCGTGCACAGCGCCAAGGAGCTGGAGCGCTTCACGGGCTTCCATATCGCCCTGGAGGTGCTGCTGTCGGGCGCCTTCGTCCTGGCCAGCGCGCGTCTTGATGAAAGCCGGGCGCGCAAGAGCCTGAACTGGCTGGGCGGCGGCCTGCTGGGCCTGGCGCTGATCCTCATTGTCGAAGGCCTGACCAAGGCGGCGATCTATCAATGGATCGAGGCGGCCCTGCATGAAAACATGAGGCCCGACATCGCCGTGCGCAACGTGGCTGTCGGCGGCTACATCATGGCGGCCCTGGCGTGGCCCGCGGCGGTGGCCTTCTGGCGGCGGGGCTGGCGGTGGGCGGCGGGTGCGCTGGCGCTGTCGGTGGCCTTTTCGTGGATATTCCTGCGCGGAACCACCCCGACCCTCGCTCTTCTGGCCAGCGCCGGCGTGTTCGTGGCGGTGCTCCGGATGGGCCGGCCCATGATCGTGACCCTTGCCGCCGTGAGCGCCATCTATTTCCTCGCCACGCCGTGGGCCATGCTGGCCGTGGAGAAGGCCGGGGTATTCGCCGCCTTCCATGACCACTTGCCGCCGTCGTGGAGCGCGCGGCTGGATATTTGGGCCTTCGCTAACGATCACATGCTGCAGGACCCCATCCGCGGCTGGGGCCTGGACGCCAGCCGCATGTTCAAGGGGCACATCCCGCTGCATCCGCATAACAGCGCCGTGCAGCTGTGGTTCGAGCTGGGAGCGCTGGGCGCCGTGCTGGCGGCCGATTTCTGGGTGTTCGTCTTCTGGCGGATCGCGCAGGACGCCGACCAGCGGCTGTTCGCGGCGACCGCCTGCGCGACGGCGACCGTCTATCTGATCATCGGGGCGATCAGCTTCAGCCTGTGGCAGGAGTGGTGGGTGTGTCTGGGGGCCTTCGCCATGGCCGCCTGCGTGGCGCTCAAGCGTTTCATCGACATCGTTCCCGGCCAGACGAAGACGGCTGAAGCATGAGTCAGTCGCTCACGCGCTCGGACCGTCAGGTGCTGGGGATCATCGGGGTCTTTGTCCTGGTGCGGCTGGCTACGGTCCTAGCCATGGGTCTGGGGATGGACGAGTCCTATTCGACCGCCATCGCCCGTGACCTGCATCTGTCCTACTTCGACCATCCGCCGCTGCATCAGTGGATCGCCCATGCCGCCGGCGAGGTGTTTGGTTATGGCCGCTGGACCCGCATCCCCTTCATCGCGCTGTTCGCCGGTTCGACCTGGCTGATGCATCGGCTGACCGCGCGCCTGTTCGGCCAGGCGGCCGGGGTGTGGGCGGCGCTGTCCCTGAACCTGTCGGTCTTCTTCACCCTGGCGGCCGGGCAGTGGGTGCTGCCGGACGGGCCGCTGCTGTTCTGCGAGCTGGCGGCGGCGACGACTTTGGCGCGGTTGTTCTTCCCTCAGCCCGGAGAGGGCGAGGAGCCATGGCGGCTGTGGCCCCTGGCGGGCCTGTGGCTGGGGCTGGCGGCTCTGTCGAAGTACCAGGCGGCGCCGGTGGCGTTTGGATTTGGCCTCTATGTGATGACCACGCGGGAGGGCCGGCGTTGGCTGACCCATCCGGCGCTATGGGCGGGTGTGATTGCGGCCCTGCTGGCGGCGTCTCCCGTGCTGATCTGGAACGCGCAGCATGACTGGGTGTCGTTCGCCTTTCAGGGCGGGCGCGGGGGGGCGGCCCGGTTCAATCCGGCGGGGCCGCTGCAGTCCTTGGTGGGGCAGATGGCGTTGCTGGCGCCGTGGGTGGCCGTGCCGTTGATTTGGGCGGGGATCGGCGCGGTCCGGCAGGGGCGCAAGGATGCGCGGGGCTGGTTCTGCCTCATGGCCGCGGCGCCGACAGTGTTGATGTTCACACTGCTGCCGCTGCTGGGCAACAAGGGCCTGCCGCACTGGCCGATGCCGGGATGGTTGCTGCTGTTCCCGCTGCTGGGCGAGCGGCTGGCGCGCTCGAGCGGGGAGGGACGGCGCTGGCCTGTTCGCTGGGCGGCGATCTCGGCGGCAGTGCTGGCGGTCGCCTGGGTGCTGGCGGCGAGCGATGCGTCCACGGCCTGGATGAAGGACGCCTTCCCCAAGGCCTTTCCCAAGACCGATCCGACCTACGAGGCGATCGACTGGCGGCGCCTGCGCGCCGACCTTGACCGGCAGGGGCTGCTGAAACCCGGCATGTTCGTGGTGGCGGCGGAGTGGAACGAGGCGGGCAAGATCGATCAGGCGATGGGCGACGCCGCGCCGGTGCTGGTCTTCTCCAAGGATCCGCGCGAGTACGCCTTCCGCACCGACAGCCGTACGCTGATCGGCCACGACGCCCTGATTATCGGTAGGGGACCGACGGTGGCGCAGGAGATTGAGACACTGCGGCCCCATTTCGCCTCCCTGACCAGCCTGCCGGGCTTCTCGGTGGGCCGTGGAGACAAGGCGGAAATCCCGCTGACGGTGATCGCGGCCCATGACCTCGTGACGCCCTATCCGCTGCCGGCGTGGGCAAAGCGATGAAGGTCTGGTGGATCACCACGGGGGAGGCGGGGTTCCGCACCCAGGCGCGGGGGTTGGCGGAAGCCATCGCCTCGGGAGCCGAAGAGAAGACCATCGGGTTGAAGGCGCCCTGGTCGCTGGCGCCGCCGGCCTGGTGGCGGATGACGCTCAAGGGCCTGGACCGCAAGAAGGACGTGCTGGCCGCGCCCTGGCCCGATCTGGTGGTCAGCTGCGGCCGCAGGGCGGCCAAGGCGGCGATCGCGGTCAAGCGGGCCAGCGGCGGCCGGACCCTGGCGGTGCATATCCAAAACCCCTTGGCGCCGCTGTCGGAGTTCGACCTCGTTATCGCCATGCGCCACGACGGGATCGACGGGCCCAATGTGATGCAGATCGACACGGCGCTGCACGACGTGACGCCGGCGGCGCTGGCCTTCGCGGGCAAGGTCTGGCGCAAACGGTTCGCCGAGCTGCCGCGGCCCCTGACCGGGGTGCTGCTGGGCGGCTCCACGCGGCGGCATCCGTTCGGTCCGGCTGAGGCGCGCGAGCTGGTGCAGCGGTTGCGGGCGGTGCGGGACGGCGGGGGATTGGCGATCACGCCCTCGCGGCGCACGCCCAGGGACGTGAAGGCGGTGCTGCACGAGGCCTTCGGAGACGATCCGGTCGTCTATCTGTGGAACGAGAAGGGCGACAATCCCTATCGCGGCATCCTGGCGCTGAGCGACCGGCTGGTGGCGACGGGGGACAGCGTGTCGATGGTGTCGGAGGCGGTAGCCTCGGGCCATCCGACAGCGGTGTACGACCTCGGCGGCGGGGCGCGGCATGCCCTGTTCGTGCAGAACCTGGTCGACCGGCGGCTGGTGGTGCGACTGGGCGAGGCACCGTTCCTGGAAGAGGGGGGAGGCGTCAACGCGACGCCCGATGCCATCGCGGCTGTGAAGGCGCTGGTCGCTAAGCGCTGACCGGGGTGGTCGGGAAGGCGAGCTGGTCGCGGGCGATCCAGGCCTGGGTCACATAGTTGATAATCACCGAGCGGCGCACGCGGGGAATGTCGCGGCGTTCGAAGCCGTGAAAGGTGTGGTCGCTGGGGACGAACACCAGGGCCGTGTTCCATTTGAAGGGCATGCGCGCCGCCCAGGTGTCGGCGTTCAGATAGACGTCGGTGCCCAGGCTCTCCTGATCGGGGGCGTCGGGCAGGTAGTAGAGGATGGTGATCCGCTTGACGCCGAGGTCGGTGTGCGGCTGCAGCCAGAAGCAGTCGGTGTCGAGCGCGTATTCGATGCGGACATTGGTGTCGGACAGGTCGCAGCCGGTGGCGTCCTGCAGCAGGCGCACGGTCTCAGGGGCCTGGAAGAAGCGGGCCAGGGCGCCGCAGACCGGGTAGCGGGCGTTGTTGGTCGCATCGAAATACTGGCGGCTGTCGTTGTGCAGCTCGCGCTTGCCGGAGACACCGTGCAGATCGGGCGCCTCGAAGGGCAGGGCGGCAAGAGACTTGGCGGTGGCGTCCGGGAGCACCTGCTCCAGAAACCAATGCTGGTAGGGCGCAGTGGCGGGGGGCTTCTTCAGGCTCTGGACCAGCGACGCCAGCAGGGGCTGCAGATCGGCGTCCAGACCGGCGGTGGTCAGTTCAGACATGGTGGCTCCTCGAACGCGCCGGCCGCCCCGTCGACGCTTACCGATCCCGGTGATGGCCCAGGGACCTTAGCACTTTCCCTAGAGGGCGTCGGCGCCGACCGCAAGCGGCGCGTCCCCTGGCTCTGCCTATCGGGCTGAGGTTATTACAGGTACAGTTTCAATTATTACTTATGTAGTTAAGATTGGTTATTCATAACGCCCGTTAACAAGTATTGTAAAAATAGTTTCCGTAATACTTTTATTAAACACAGCCGTTTATTGAGTTCGTCATCGCAAAGCTTGAGGGCTTGCGCTTAGCGGACGAAAACGGCGGGGCTGCCATGAAAATTCGTTGGCCGAGGATCGATCTGCGGTCCTTCTGGAATAACCGGCGCGGGTCGATCACCCCCGCCTTCGCCGGGTTGATGCTGCCGCTGACCATGGCGGCGGGCTTCTCCATCGACCTGGCGCGAGCGCACGAAGGCCGGGCCAAGCTGCAGGACGCGGTGGACGCCGCCGCCCTGGCGCTGGCGCACCAGCCGGCAGGCACGCCCCTGGCGACGCTGCAGCAGCAGGCGCAGACCTGGATCAACGCCGATCTGCACGACACCGACGTGAAACAGCCGGTTTCGGTCAACATCACACCCAGCCAGGGCCAGCTGCTGCTGGCGGCGCATACGACGGAGCCCGCGGTGGTTTCCGGCGTGGTCGGCCTGTCGCAGTTCCAGCTGGCGGCCAATTCCACGGTCAAGTGGGGGCTGAACCATGTGGAGGTGGCGCTGGTGCTGGACAACACCGGGTCCATGGCCGGGACCAAGATTTCCACCCTGACCTCTGCTGCACAGACCCTGGTCAGCACCCTGCTGAGCCAGGCGGGCAGCGACCCCAATGCGGTGAAGATCTCGGTGGTGCCGTTCAGCATGACGGTGAACGTCTATGGGACCACGACCATTCCCGCGGGCTACGTCCCGCCGACCGGGGTGACCGGAACAATGCCGTCGGCCTATGGCTCGGACGTCTTCACCACGGCCAACACCAACCGCTTCACCCTGTTCAAGCAGCTGAACCAGAAGTGGAACGGCTGCGTGGAGAGCCGGCCCTATCCCTATGACGTCCAGGACACCGCGCCCAATGCCGCCGTGCCCGCCTCGATGTTCATACCCTTCTTCGCGCCGGACGAACCGGATACGCCGACCAACACCGGCTTCCTGAACAACTATCTGTCGGACGCGCTCAGCGGCAGTCCGACCTGGCAGCAGCGGCAGGGCAATGTCGCCAAATACACCGGGGCGGTGAAGTCCGGGAGCAATAGCAACGGCTACGTCTATGGGCCGAACTCGGGCTGCTCCCTGGCGCAGATGGTGCGGCTGACCAACAGCGTCTCGACGCTGAACACGGTGCTGAGCAAGATGCAGGCGATCGGCGACACCAACCTGGCGGTAGGATTGCAGTGGGGCTGGATGACGCTCTCGCCGACCGCGCCGTTCGCGGACGGGGTGGCGTACAACACGCCCAACACCACCAAGATTATCGTGTTCCTGACCGACGGCTACAATACCGACACCAGTAACAACAACTCCGACGCCTCATACTACGCCGCCGAGGGCTACATCTGGCAGAACCGGTTCGGCATCACGTCCGGTAGCGACGCTCAGCGCACGACGGCTATGGACACGCGCACCGCCAAGATCTGCACCAACATCAAGGCGGACAACATCAACGTCTATACGGTGCGGATCGACGTCTCGGGGGTGTCGCCGGCGGTGCTGCAGAACTGCGCCTCCAGCCCGTCGCAGTTCTATGACGTGCCGAACGTGGCCAACCTGCCGGCGGCCTTCACGGCTATCGCGGGGCAGATCGGTAAGCTGAGGCTGGCGCAGTAGGCGCTAGGCGTCCCGCTTACGGCGCGAGGCGAAGGCCCAGAGGATCGAGGAGCCGGCCAGGGCGATGATGGGCGCGCCGATCATGGCGGCCTTGGCCCGGCGGCGCAGGCCGCGCAGATGGCCGAGGTCGCCGTCCGACCACAGCAGCCAGCGCTTGATGCGCCCGGTCTGGGGCGCGGGGCCGTCGTAAAGTTCGGCGATAGGATCGGCTTCGATGGCCTGGTCGATGGCTTCGCGGCTCTTGCGGTAGGTGAGGGCGCTGTCCAGAGCGACCACGCCCCACAGAGCCAGCCACGGCGCGATGGCAACCTTGGCAATGGTTTGCACGACGCCCCTGGGCGGCGTCTCGCCTTGGTCAATGCTGGCCATATCCTTCGCCACCGCTTGTTTCCTCATGCCGGCGATCATCCGTCCCTTTTGACAATATAGGGTTATTTCGCGCGGTCACGTCCCTTGCGCGATGCAAGAAAAGCCCCGCCTGGCCTGTCAGTCTCCCAACAATCCGAAATGATTCAGGGAGGAGCGGCTGTCGTGGTTTTCCTGGCAGGCGTCGGTTGGTCCGCGGCGCAGAAGAAGTCACTCGAAAATTCCGCAGTCTCGACCGCTAATTCCCTCTTCTGAAGGAGCGGGTCATGTCCATCCTGTCCGATGCCTGGAACAAGAAGATTACCTGGACGACCGCCGTCTCGGAGATCAGCCAATACGTCGCCAAGGCGTTCGGCGGCAATGCCGTGGCTGCGGCGGCCGAGGCGGTTGTGCTGGCCGATCTGAAACAGGCGGCCTCCAACGCCATCGGCTATGCCGATACTGCCCTCGGCGCTCTAATCGCTCCGGCGGCGACGAATATCGAGGCGACGGTCAATGCCGCTATCGCGACCGCCATCGGTCCGGCTGCAACCCTCGTCACGCCCGCTGTGGACCACGCCATCGAAACCATCGTGGCGGCGCTCAAGGCGGAGATCGATATGGCGGCAGTTAAGGCCCGCGCCGCATTAGCGCCGCCCGGCTTGGCTCAGCGCGGCTGACGGTCTGCGTCAAGCATCGCTGTCCCCCAAAGGGGAAGACTCATTTGATCGTTATGTTGGAGGTGGTGCCACGACAGGGACTCGAACCCTGGACCTCAGCCTTACCAAGGATGCGCTCTACCACTGAGCTACCGCGGCGAAGGCCGGGGTTCTATCGAATGCGGAGGGGCAGGTGAAGCCCTAATCGGCGTAAGCGTGCGCTTGACGTCATTCCACCGTCCCGGCAGTGAGGCGGGATGGCCGAATCTGACAGCAAAGACAAAGGTAAAGCGCCTTCGGCTCAGGCTGCGGATTCGGAGCGTGAGCAGCGGCTGGCCAAGGCGTTGCGTGAAAACCTGCGCCGGCGAAAGGCGCCGTCTCCGGGCGAATCGGGGCCCGGCGGCGAAGGGCCTGGCTAGGCCGCTTTTTGCCGGCATCGCGATGCCCAGCCGCGCATGCTTTGCGCGAAGACTTGCGTCCTATAGAACCGCGCCTCCACATAGACGTCCCGGGTTCGGCTTGTCGCCGGCAAGGGAGGTTTGGCGCGAGGACTTCATGGATCGCATAGCCATTGTCGGCGGAGCGCAGCTGAACGGCGAGATCCCGATCAGCGGCGCCAAGAACTCGGCCATCAAACTGATGGCGGCGAGCCTTTTGACGGATCAGCCACTGCGGCTGACCAACATGCCGCGCCTGGCTGACACCCGGTTTCTGGGCCGTCTGCTGCAGAGGCTGGGCGCCGAGGTCGTGGAACGCGACGGAGAGGCCGGCGCCGAGACCGTCCTGCGCACGTCGGAAATTGTCAGCGCCATCGCGCCTTATGACCTGGTGCGCCAGATGCGCGCCTCGTTCAACGTATTGGGCCCTCTGGTGGCCCGAGCGGGGCACGCCAAGGTGTCGCTACCGGGCGGTTGTACCATCGGCGCGCGCCCAGTGGATCTTCACTTGAAGGCCCTGGAGGCGCTTGGAGCCTCGATCGACTTGCATGAAGGCTATGTCTATGCCCAGGCCCCGCGTGGCCTGAAGGGCGCGGAAATCGAATTCCCGTTCGTCTCGGTGGGCGCCACCGAGCACACCCTGCTGGCGGCCGTGTTGGCGGACGGCGAAACGGTGATCCGCAAAGCAGCCTGCGAGCCGGAGATAGGCGATCTGGCTGAATGCCTGACCGCCATGGGCGCGCAGATCGAAGGCGCCGGAACCCCGACTATCCGGGTCAAGGGAGTGGCGCGGCTGGGCGGCGCGACCCATTCGGTGATTCCCGATCGTATCGAGACCGGCACCTTCGCTCTGGCCGCCGCGATGGCCGGTGGTGAAGTGCGACTGACCAAGACCCGCAGTGATTTCATCGAGGCTTTACTGCTCAAGATGGAAGAGGCTGGGGTCGGGATCGCGCGGGCGGCCGATAGCGTCACCATTAAGCGTGACAGCGCCAAGCGGCTCAAGGCCGTGACCTTCGACACTGAGCCTTATCCCGGCTTTCCCACCGACCTGCAGGCGCAGTTCATGGCGCTAATGACTCTGGCGGACGGCGAAAGCGTGATCCGCGAGAGCATCTTCGAGAACCGTTTCATGCACGCGCCGGAACTGGCGCGCCTGGGCGCGGAAATCACGGTGCAAGGCGGTGAAGCCAGGGTGACCGGCGTTGAAAAGCTGTTTGGGGCCCAGGTTATGGCCACCGACCTTAGGGCTTCGGTCAGTCTGGTGATCGCCGGCCTGGCGGCGCGCGGAGAAACGGTGGTCAACCGCGTCTATCACCTGGACCGCGGGTTCGAGCGGCTCGAAGCGAAGTTGAGCGCCTGCGGAGCAGATATCCGGCGCGTGCGCGACAACAGCGAGGAATTGTAGCCATGGCGTCCGAACCCTCGATGGCAGGGCTCACGCTGCTGGCCGACAGCGCTCCGGATCTGGAGGTCATCTCGGCGGCCCTGCAGGATGCCGTCTGCACCGTGGGCGACGTCGTTTTCGAGAAGGCGTCGCGCCGACTGACTGTCTCGGTGAACCGCTTCCGCTGGGAGGCTGCGGCCAAAAAAGGCGGAGAACGAGTCCGCGCTGGTCTGCAGTTCGGCGGTGTGATGGACGTCAAGACCAAGCGTCTGAGGCGCGATGCGCCCAAGGCGGTTCTATCTTTGCTGGCGGTTTCATTCGAGCCCGGCGATGCGCCTGGGGGCGTGGTCAGCCTGTCTTTCGCCGGTGGCGGAGAACTGAGAGCCGATGTCGAGTGTATCGATGCCGTCCTGGCCGACATGTCGCGCCCGTGGCCGACGCCGCGCCGGCCGACGCACGATCTTTCGGAGAGCTAGCGGCATGCGCCGGTTCGACAGCCGTAGTCCTAAGTTCGAAGCCGATTTCCGAGCCTTCCTCGACGAACCGAGGGGATCGCCAGCGGACGTGGATACCGCCGTGGCCGCCATTTTGGCGCGGGTCAAAGCCGAGGGACTGGCGGCGGTGCTCGACTTTGCCGAGCGCTTCGACAAGGTGAAGCTCGACGCCCATACGCTTCGTGTAACGCCCGAGGAGATCGAGGAGGGCGTCGCCAGGACACCGGTCACCGTGCGCGACGCCATCGCCTTCGCCGCCAAGCGTATCCGCGCCTATCACGAGCGCCAGCGGCCAGCCGATCAGCGCTTCACCGACGAAGCGGGCGTGGACCTGGGCTGGCGTTGGAATGCGCTGGAGTCCGTGGGCATCTATGTTCCGGGCGGACGCGCCGCTTACCCCTCCACTGTGCTGATGAACGCTGTGCCGGCCTCCGTGGCCGGCGTGGACAGGATCGCCATGATCACACCGCCCGGGAGACTGGAGCCCGCGGTGCTGGCTGCAGCGTCGGCCGCCGGCGTGACCGAAATCTGGCGCGTGGGCGGAGCCCATGGCGTGGCGGCGTTGGCTTACGGCGCCGGCCCGATCCTGCCCGTGGACAAGATCGTTGGACCCGGCAACGCCTACGTCACGGCGGCCAAGCGCCGCCTGTACGGCGTGGTCGGCATCGACGCCCTGGCAGGGCCCTCTGAGATTGTGGTGGTCGCCGACGGCCAGAATAACCCCGATTGGATCGCCGCCGATCTGCTGTCGCAGGCTGAGCATGACCCCGACGCTCAATCGATCTTGATCACCGACGACGAGGCCTTCGGCGAGGCCGTAGCCGACGCGTTGGAACGACAGCTAGGGACGCTGGCGACGGGCGTGGACGCTCGCGCCTCCTGGACCGCGCACGGCGCCATCATCATCGCGCCGCTGCAGGATTCTCCGCGCCTGGTGGACTTGATTGCGCCAGAGCACGTCGAGTTTGCCGTGGATGACCCCGATAGCCTGGCGGATCGTGTCCGGCACGCCGGCGCCTTGTTCCTGGGCCGCTATGCGCCTGAGGCCATCGGCGACTATGTGGCCGGCTCCAACCACGTTCTGCCCACGAGCCGCGCGGCGCGCTTCTCATCGGGGCTGTCGCTCTATGATTTCCTGAAGCGCAGCTCGATCATCCGATGCGACGCCGAAGCATTCAGCCGTCTGGCTGGTCCGACTGTCGCGCTGGCGGAAGCGGAGGGCCTGCCGGCCCACGCGCGTTCAGCCTCCATCCGTCTGAACCGATGACCGGGGGCGAGCCAAGCCACCGGCTTGTCCATATTGAGCTGGACGAAGCCTCGCTCGCCCCGCTGTCGCCGGAGCAGGACGAGGAGCGCAAGGTCGCCATCCTCGATCTGTTGAAAAGCAACCATTTCGAACCGGAAGGCGGCGGCCAAGGACCCTATCGGCTGAAGCTTTCGATGGTGGACAGCCGGCTTGTGCTCGAGATTACCGGGCAGGACTTCGAGCGGCGGTTGCTGCTGTCGATGTCGCCTCTTCGCGGGGTGATCAAGGACTACTTCATGCTCTGCGACAGTTACTATTCGGCGATCCGCAACGCCACCACGCCCAGCCAGATCGAGGTGCTCGATATGGGGCGCCGAGGGGTGCATGACGAGGCGGCGGGGATTCTGCGCCAGCGCCTGGACGGCAAGGTCGATCTGGACCAGGAGACGGCTCGGCGGCTCTTCACTCTGGTCTGCGCATTGCGCTGGAGAGGCTAGTGGCGCGCCTTCCGGGATCGGTGCTCTATGTCTGCAACCTGAACCGGGTGCGCTCCCCGATGGCCGCCGGCCTGACACACAAGCTCTACGGCCCGTCCATGGCAGTGGAGAGTTGCGGGCTGCAGCCTTCGGAGGCCATCGACCCCATGGTGGCGGTGGTGATGCAGGAAGTGGGCGTCGATCTGTTCGACTACCAGCCCAAGAGTTTCGACCAGCTCTCGCCGGCCGATTTCGATGTCATCGTCGCGCTGAGTGATGAAGCCTGGGCGCCGGTCCAAGCCGCCGGATCAGGCGGCTCTCAGGTCGACCACTGGCCCACCGACGATCCGACGACGGGGGAGGGGCCGCGCGAGATGCGGCTGGAAGCGTATCGCCTGGTTCGCTGTAGCCTCGAACGGCGCATTGTCGAGCGGTTCGGTCCTCCTCAGGAATGGGAATAGCCGTGGCGGCCGCCGAGCGCCCTTCTCTGGTTCTGGCCAGCGCCAGCCCTAGACGACTGGATCTGCTGCGCCAGGCGGGTCTGGATCCTGATCAGGTCATCTCCGCCGATATTGACGAGACACCAGGCCGGTCGGAGACGCCCCGGATGCTGGCTTCGCGGCTGGCGCGGGAAAAGGCCATTGCCGGGGCCAACGCGGCGCCTGGGGCCTATGTAGTCGCGGCTGACACCGTTGTGGCGTTGGGCCGACGGGTGTTCGGCAAGCCAAGCGATGAGGCCCAGGCGCGCCGGATGCTGGAGCTGTTGTCGGGTCGGGCTCACCGAGTGCTGACCGGGGTGGCGGTCGCGGCGCCGGATGGGCGCGTTTCGGTGCGGCTTTCTGAAACCCGTCTGCAGTGGAAACGCCTGACGCCGCGGGAGCTGAACGCCATGCTGGCGAGCGGGGAATGGCGCGGCGTAGCCGGCGGCTACCGCATCCAGGGACTGGCGGGGGGCTGCACCATGCAGCTGCAGGGCTCATACACCGGCGTAGTGGGTCTGCCGCTTTACGAGACCCTGGCGCTGTTGCACGGCCTGGGTTACCCGGCCTGATGATGGCTCAACGCCGCATATATATAGACGAGGGCGCAGGTGAGATCCGAGGGGTCGTTACGCTCGGCGGCCGGCCCGAGCGGCTGGTTTTGCATCGTGTCGGACAGAGCTATCCGCAACTGGGCGCGCGCTATGCGGCGCGGGTGATCAAGCTGGAGCGGGGGACCGGTCTGGCGCTGCTGGACCTCGGCGCCGACGGCCAAGCGGCTCTGCGCCTGAAGCCAGACCGCGCACCGCCGGTCGAAGGTCAGCTTCTGAACGTGGAAATCTCCATAGAACCGCAGGGCGGCAAAGCGGCGGTCGTTCGTGTGCTTGGCTCAGCCCAAGGGCCGTTGGGCCGATCGGCTGAGCCGCCGTCGCTTGAAGACCGGCTCCGGGCGTTCGCTCCCGAAGCCGAGGTCACGCGGGGCGGCCAGGCTCGCGCGGTGGCGGATCAGGCTCAGGATGAAGCGTTAGCGATTGAGCACGCGCTTCCCGGCGGCGCCTCGATCGCTATCGAGACCACCCGCGCTCTCACAGCTGTCGATGTGGACTTGGGATCAGGCGGCGGGCGCGACCCCAAGCGTGCTGCCCGCGAGACAAACCTGGCCGCGATTTCCGAGACGGCGCGGCTGCTGCGCTTGAAGGGCATGGCCGGGCTGGTGGTGATCGATCTGGTCGGGCGCGGTCATGACGGGACTGCCCTGACGCGCGCCGTGCAGACGGCATTCAGCCCTGATCAGCCCGGGGTGATCATCGGTCCCATCACCAAATTCGGCACACTGGAATTGGCTCTGCCGCGCCGTCTGCGCCCCGTGCGTGACCTGCTCTGCGATGCTGATGGCCGTCAAAGCGCCCAGACCCGGGCTCTGAGCCTGATGCGCGCCATCGAGCGGGCGGGGCGAGCCGATCCGGGGGGGCGGATACTGGCGCGATGCGCGCCTGAAATCGCCGCCGCGGCCCAGGCCTGCATTCCTGCCCTTGCGGAAATTTTGGGAGGCCGGTTCGAGGTGGTCGCCGATCCCACGCTGACCCGCGAAGCGATGTTGGTGGGCGCGCCATGACAGGGGCGATACAAAACACCGGGCGGTGCGCCATCTGCGGGAAACCTCGAGAGACCCAGGTCTACCGTCCGTTCTGCTCGAAACGTTGCGCAGACGTCGATCTGCAGCGTTGGCTTTCCGGCGGCTACGTCGTGCCAGGGGAGCCGGCCGAAGATGGCGGCGGCGGCCTCAAAGACCATGACGACGAAGGCTGACGAGAGCGTCTGGACAGGTCAGTCACCCTTTCGTATAGACGGCCCTCCGCGATTGGCGGCCTGTCTTGGCCGCCGGATTTCCGGGCCTGGGTAGCTCAGTTGGTAGAGCAGCGGATTGA
>CAIYVC010000022.1 GCA_903929535.1 uncultured Caulobacteraceae bacterium
AGCTGATCGGCATGGTGATCGGCATGGGGCTGGTGTTCCTGGCGCCGCTGGCGGCCATATTGATCGGCGACGTGCTGCTCAAGGACCTCGGTCTGGCGACCTGGCTGATGATGGCGCTGGCCTTCCAGCCGATGCTGAGGTTCTACAGAGTGTCGCCGCTGTGGGGCCTGGCCCTGCCGGCGATCGGGGTGGCCTATACGGTGTTCACCATCCAGTCGGCGGTGCAGATGTGGCGCGGCCGCGGCGGTCTATGGAAGGGCCGCGCTCAGGCGATCGCCTGAAGCGGGGAGGGGACGAGCATGAGTACGACGCTGGATCTGACCGCCGATGTCCTGGCCTCGGGCAAGGGCTCTACCGACGAGAACTTCCCGGTCGCCTCGGCCCTGATCGCGCCGCGCCATCGTGCGGTAGTGCTGGCCTTCTATCGCTTCGCCCGCGCCGCCGACGATGTGGCCGACAACGCCCTGGCGGAGCCCGCGACCAAACTGGAGATGCTGGAGTCGCTGCGCGCCAGCCTGGAGGGCGAGACCACCGAGGCGCCCGAAGGCCGCGACCTGCGCGCCGCCCTGATCGAGCGGTCCCTGACACCGCGGCATGGGCTGGACCTGCTGGAAGCCTTCCGCCGCGACGTGATCAAGCTGCGTTACGACGACTGGGACGATCTGATGGACTACTGCCGCTATTCCGCGGCGCCGGTCGGACGGTTCGTGCTCGACGTGCACGGCGAAAGCCGCGACCTCTGGCCGATGAACGACGCTCTGTGCGCGGCGCTGCAGGTGATCAACCACCTCCAGGACTGCGGCAAGGACCGGCGCGAGATCGACCGCATCTACATCCCCATGGACCGCCTGCGCGCCGCCGGCCTCGGCGTCGAGGCGCTGGACGCCAACCGATCCTCGCCCGCGCTGCGCGGGGTGATCATCGGCCTGACCCGCCAGACCATGGACCTGCTGGACATCTCGCGGCCCTTCGCTCGGGCGATCAAGGACGGCCGGCTGGCGCTGGAGGTCGGGGTGATCCAGGCCCTGGCGGAAGACCTGTGCAAGCTGCTGCTGACGCGCGATCCGCTGTCGCAGGAGATGCACCACGACAAGATGCGCATGGCCATGCTGGGTCTTGGGGCCATGGTCCGCACCAGCGTCTCGCGCATGGGCGCCAAGCGGTGAGCACGCCTCCTGACATCGCGGCGCTGGAGGCCAAGGTCGCCGGCAGTTCTTTCTATGCGGCCATGAAGATGATGCCGCCCAAGGGCCGGGCGGGGATGTTCGCCATCTACGCCTTCTGCAGAGCGGTGGACGACATCGCCGACGATCAGCAGGGCTCGCGGCCCGAGCGTGCGGCGGCGCTGGATCAATGGCGGCGCGACCTGGACGCCCTCTATGCCGGTGGCGACGCGGGGCAGGCGGCCTTCCTCGCCGAGGCGGTGCGCGAGTTCGGTCTGGAGAAGGACGACTTCGTCGCCGTGATCGACGGCATGGCGATGGATGTGGCCGGCGACATCGTGGCGCCCGACGCGGCGATGCTGGACCTCTATTGCGACCGCGTGGCCAGCGCCGTCGGACGGCTGTCGGTCAAGGTGTTCGGCATGGAGCGGGACGCGGGGATCGAGCTGTCTCACCATCTGGGCCGCGCCCTGCAGCTGACCAACATCCTGCGCGACTTCGACGAGGACGCCGGGATCGGCCGCCTCTATGTGTCCAGCGACGCCCTGGCCGTGGCGGGCGTGCCGATCACCGATCCTGCCACCATCGTCGCCGACCCGCGCATCGACGCCGCTGCGCGGGTGCTAGCCGCCGAAGCCCGCCGTCACTATGCCGCCGCTGATCAGGTGATGCGGTCGAGCCGCCAGGGCGACACCCGTGCGCCGCGTCTGATGCGCGCCGCCTATGGCCGGATCCTGGACCACATGCTCAAGGCCGGTTGGACTTCACCGCGTCATCGCGTGAGCCTGAGCAAGGCTGAGAAGATCTGGGTGCTGGTCCGCCACGGACTGATGCGGTGACCGGCGTCGTCCATGTGGTCGGCGCGGGCCTCGCGGGCCTGTCCGCCGCCACCATCCTGGCCGAGCGAGGCGAGCGGGTCATTCTCAGCGAGGCCGCCGCCCAGGCGGGAGGGCGCTGCCGCTCCTACTTCGATCCCCAACTGGGCATGACCATCGACAACGGCAACCACCTGGTCCTGTCGGGCAATCGGGCGGTGCAGGCCTATCTGAAACGGATCGGCGCGTCCGACCGGCTGGCGGGCCCCGCCAAGGCCGACTTCGCCTTCGCCGACCTGCGCGATGGCGCCCGCTGGCGCATGCGGCCCAGCGATGGGCGTATTCCCTGGTGGATTTTTCAGAAGGACCGCCGCGTCCCAGGAACCACGGCCGCCGATTACGCGGTGTTGGCCGCCTTCATGAGCCGCCATCCCGGCAAGCGCATGGACGAGGTGATCATCTGCTCGGGTCCGCTGTGGGAGAAGATGCTACGGCCGGTCATGCTGGCGGTGCTCAATACCGATCCGGCGGAAGGCTCGATGGACCTGGCCGGGGCCGTGGTGCGCGAGAGTCTGGCCCTGGGCGGCATGGCCTCGCGCCCGCGCATCGCCGAGCCGACCCTGGCCGCCGCCTTCGTCGAACCGGCCCTGGCCTATCTGGCGGGTAAGGGGGTCGAGGTGCGTCTGCGCCGGTCGCTGAAGGCGATCGCCCAGGATGCAGGCCGCGCTTCCAGCCTGACGTTTTCCGATGGCGAGGTCGCGCTTGGCCCGGACGACCGGGTGGTGCTGGCCGTGGCGCCCGCGCCGGCCCAGACCCTGCTGCCCGGCCTCGACGCCCCCGATGACTTCCGCGCCATCGTCAACGCCCACTTCGCCTTGCCCGAAGGGTTCGACTACCGCGCCGCCGCCTCCATGACCGGCCTGATCGGCGCTGTGGCCGAATGGGTGTTCGTCTTCCACGACCGGATATCGGTGACCGTCAGCGGCGCTGACGCCATCGTCGACCAGGACCGCGAGGCTCTGGCGCGGACCCTCTGGGCCGATGTGGCCGCGACGCTGGGGCTGGACGAGACCGCCTTGCCGGTCTGGCAGATCGTCAAGGAAAAGCGCGCCACCTTCGCCGCCACCCCGGCGCAGGACGCCAAGCGCCCCGCGGCCCGCACGGCCCTGGCCAATCTCGTGCTGGCCGGCGATTGGACCCGCACGGGCCTGCCCGCGACCATCGAAGGGGCGCTGCGTTCCGGCGAGACGGCGGCGGCGCTGGCGGTGCGCTGACCGCGCGCGGTATCCGGACAACGCAAAAATTCGGCAACAAACCGCACTTTTGCCGAAAAATTATCCTTATAAATATCAATAGGATGATCGTTTTTTCGACGAAACCGTCGATTAAAGACGTTTGCATGCTTCCGCTTTGCAACAGTCGCGCGTCTAGGCCTCAGCAAAACACGGCGATCACGCCGGGGGGAGGAAACGATGCACAAGTTCTCATTCCTGTTGTCCACGACCGCGTTGGTCGCATTCGGGGTCGCCGCGCCTGCGCTGGCGCAACAGGCGGCGCCTGCCAATAACTCTGCGCTGGAAGAAGTGGTGGTCACCGCCACCCGCCAGACGTCGACCGCCAACCGCGTGGCCATGACCGTCTCGGCCGTGACCCAGCGCACCCTCGACCAGCAAGGCGTTAAGTCTGCGGTCGACCTGACCGCGACCGTTCCGGCCCTGGTCCTGTCCTATCCCGCCGGCACGCCGTCAACCGGCGCCGGCGTCGGCACCTTCGGTATCCGCGGCATCGTCGCCACGGTCGGCGCGGCCACCACGGGCGTCTATCTGGATGACACCTCGCTGACCAAGCGGGCGAACGCCGGCGGCTCGCAGATCAACGGTGCGCCGATCCCGATCCTGTTCGACCTGGACCGCGTCGAAATCCTGAAGGGCCCGCAAGGCACCCTCTACGGCGGCTCCTCGGAAGGCGGCACGGTCCGCTTTATCACCCCGACCCCGAGCCTGACCACCTATAGCGGCACCGTCCGGGCGGAAGTGAACGGCGTCGAGCACGGCGGCATGGGCGACGAATTTGCCGCCGCCGTCGGCGGTCCGATCATCCAGGACAAGCTGGGCTTCCGCGTCAGCGGCATGCTTCGCAACACCGCGGGCTGGATCGACAAGATCAACCCCTACACCGGCCAAACCGCCTATGACGACTATAACCGTCGGCGCGAATGGGCCTTCCGCGGCGCCCTGAAGTGGCAGGTGTCCGAGAACCTCACCGCCGGCTTGAGCGCCTACCATTCCGACTATTGGAACCCGGGCGGCAACGACTCCTCGACGGTCATCTACGGGACCAACGGTCAGCCCGCGCCGAACGCGGTCTATCACTCCGCGCCCCTGTGCTTTAACAACAGCACCCGCGCGGCAACCAACGGCGCCGGCCCCGCCGCCGTGGCCTGCCCCGCCGGCGCCCTGCCGGCCGGTTGGTATCAGCGCCCGTCCTACACCTACGGGCCCTACAACCTTGGCGACTACTCGACCTTCTCGCCCTATGCGCAGCGGTCCGAAGTCAACACCACCCGGAGCGACGTCGAGGCCCTGACCCTCGATTACCAATGGCATGGCCTGGGCCTGAAGTCGGTCACCTCAGTCATCCATGACCGCTCGACCGGCCTTGGCGACGAAGGCTACGACATCCTGCGCACCCAGCAGGTCTCGGAAAACCCCGGCCGGACCGGCTTCCCCCTGTGGGCGGGCGATCCCAATTACGCCGGCATCTTCGACGCCCAGAACCAGCGCAAGGGCTGGGAGCAGGAGTTCCGCGTGAACTCCCCGACCGACGGGCGGCTGACCTATGTCGCCGGCGTCTTCCTGTCGAGCGTCCAGACCAACATCGATTGGCGGGTTCGCGGCGACTACAACGCCGACTATCTGGCCTACGACGGCCTGACGGCGTCGCAGCGCTACGGCGGCCAGACCTTCGCCCAGCCGGGCGTCATGTCCGAGCTGCACGCGATCCTGACCGACAAGGAAACGGCCGCGTTCGGCGAAGTGACCTTCCACGTCACCAACAAGTTGAAGTTGACCGGCGGCCTGCGGATTTCGGCGACCGAGTTCGATTTCCACCAGGCCAACTTCGGCTTCTACAACGTCGGCCGCAACTTCATCACCACGCCCGGCGCGGTGATCGACGGGACTGTGAAGTCCACGCCGGTGACTCCCAAGGCCAGCGTCGAATACGACTTCACGCCCGACAAGCTGGTCTATTTCACCGCCGCCAAGGGCTACCGGCCCGGCGGCCTGAACGCGCCGCTGAACCCCGCCTGCGCCCCCGGCCTGGCCATCTACGGCCTGACGGTCAACGACATCCCCACCACTTACAACCAGGACTCGGTGTGGAGCTATGAAGTGGGCGGCAAGTTCCGCGTGCTGGACAACCGCGTCCAGTTGAACGCTTCAGCGTTCCAGATCGACTGGACCAACATCCAGGTCACCCAGACGGTCACCGGCTGCCCGGGCTGGAACCAGAACGGCGGCACCGCGAGCAGCAAGGGCCTGGACCTCCAGATCGACGTCCGGCCCATGAGCGGTCTGCTGATCTCGCTGTCGACGGGCTACGACAAGGCGACCTATACCCAGGCGGTGAAGGGGCCGTCCGGCAACGGCACGACCTCGCTGCCGGCCTATAACGCCGGGGATCCGCTGGGCGTGCCGGAACTTCAGGGCACCGTCGGCGTCCGCTACGACTTCACTCTGCGCGGCATCCCCACCTTCGTCCGGGTCGACGACAACTTCGCCGGCTCCTTCCTGCAGGGCTCCAGCTTCGGCGCCCTGAACTATGCGCCGTTCTCGCGTCAGGTCGGCGCTACTAACGTGGTCAACTTCCGCGGTGGCATGACCTTCGGCAAATGGGAAGTCGACGGCTACGTCAACAACCTGATGGCCTCCAGGCAGCAGATCGGCAACGCCGGCAACGGCCAAAGCTCCTGCACCGCCGCTGGCGGCGTGGCCTGCACGGCCTATGGCAGCTTCAACCCCTACCTGCAGGTGATCTACCAGAAGCCCCGCACCATCGGGCTGCAAGGCACCTACCGCTTCTAGTGTTCCCCCTAGCGTCCGGTCCCCTCGGGGGCCGGACGTCTTTTTCCGCCATTGAGCCTATGCAACCGGCGCGAGCCGCGTCCTGCGCTCTGGCGATGAACCCTTCTCCCGCTGCCGATCTCTACTCCCGCGGGAATCTTGGCCCGAATGCGGCAACCAAACCTCAGGTCGAACGCTGTTATGGCCGTGGATAAGCAGCTTGCCGATCGTCCCCTAGCAGGGTCGTCGGACTTCAGCTGACACCACTCCCAGTCCTCCGCGCTTTTCCAGCGCTCTGGGGAGGCTCTCCGATTTTTAGCGCCGAACCGGCAGGTCGCCGGACGAACCTGCTCGCCGCGGTGACGCCGCGCGACGAACCCCCATGAGGTATTGCTATGGCCACCGCACTGAGCACCAACCAAGCCGCCGCCCTTTACAACGCCGTGCTGCTGCGCAACGGCAGCGCCAGCGAACAGTCCTATTGGGCTACCCAGATCGACGCGGGCGTCACCCTGGGTCAGGTGACCACCTCCTTCGTCAACTCGGCGGAAGCGCTGAACGTCGTCGATCCGATCATCCGCATCTACCAAGGGGGTTTCGGCCGCGCTCCGGATGCGGCGGGTCTGCGCTATTTTGTGGGTCTTGCTGACAGCGGCGTCAGCGCCAACTCAATCGCCCAAAGTTTCGTGCTGTCGGCGGAGTTCGCCACCCAATACGGCGCCAACATCATCGCCCCGACGACGGCTGCCGAGACGGCCTTCGTCAACGCCCTTTACACCCACTACCTTGGCCGTACGGCAGACAGCGCTGGCCTGGCCTATTGGCTGACGGTGCTGGGCACGCCCACCGCGTCCAGTGAAGCCAATCTGGTGCTGTCCTTCGGCAATTCGGCCGAAAACGTCTCGGCGACACAGGCGGGGGCGAACGCCTATCTCACCGCCGGAGCGAACACGGCGCTGGCGGCGACCACAGCGACTACCGTCGGAGGCGCGACCTATCCCGCCACCCTGCAGTCCCCCAGCGATACGGTGGCTCTCACCGCCGGGTTGGATAACCTCTCGGGCTTCCGCAACACCAGCTTTACCGCCACCTACAGCGACGCCGGCGTCGGCGCGGGCAACACTCTGCAGCTCGGGGACACCATCACCGGTCCCGGCGGGACCAACGCCAACTCCCTGACCATCACTCCCAACGCTGCGATTGCCGGGGGTGCGGGGGCCACAACGCTGCAGGACGCCATCTGGGCCAACGTAACCAACATGTCCGCCCTTTCGGTGACGACGACCGCCGGCGCGATCAGTGTCGGTACGGGGGCGGCGTTCAACGCGGCCTTCGCGTCGTCGGCAAAGCTGACGGCGGCCTCAACCGATGGTCCCATCACGCTCAACCTGTCAGGCTCTACCTTCCAAGGTGTGGCCTCGTCAGTCGCCTACGCTGGTCCTGAAACCATCTCGGTCACCACCAACGGCGTGGGCGCGCAGGGCATCTCGACCGGGACGGGCCTGTCCACGGTGTCGGCGGTCGCCGCGGGCGGGGCGCAGACGGTTCTGGGTTCCAACCTGACATCGATCAGCCTCACCAACTCAGGCGCGGGCGCTCAGACGGTCACCAGCACCGGCTCGGCGGCCGTTACCGTCCAGGCCTCCGCCAACGGCGGTCTGCAGACGATCACCACCGGCTCTGGGAACGACATCATCACCATCGGTCCCGCCGCCTCCGTCGGCACAAGCGCCTCTCTGGCGACGATCAACGCCGGTCTTGGCACCGACACGATCACGCTCAGCACCAGCCACACCGGCGTAAACACCATCCAGTTCGGACCGGCGGCGCGCGAAACCACCCCGACGCCGTACACGGGGGCCAACGCCAACTCTCCGACCGGCATCGACACCATCATAAACTTCATCGGCGGCAAGGATGTCCTGGCCTTCTCCACTGCGACCTTCGGCAACGGCAATGCCATCGGTGTCGCGGCGACCAATATCGGGGTCTACGCCAGCACCGCCGTGACGCTCGGGGCCGCCAACGCCGACATCGCCGGTAACGCCAACCTGGCCGCCCTGGCCGGTCACCAGTCGATCCTGATCGTCGGCAGCAACACCGTCGGCGGTTCGGTCGACGTCTATATCGAGAACGCAGGCGGCAACCTGGCCAACACGGTCGCTCAGGAAGTCGCGGCCAATCAGGCCGTGCTGGTCGCTCACGTCAGTCTGGTGGGCGGCGCCCTGACCGTCGCCGACTTCGCCGGCATCGCCTGACCGCAAGGCAGGTTCCAACCCATAGGTCCCGGCATTCGCCGGGATCGGCGGCGAGTGGACTATCCACCCGCGGCGAAAATGCTCTAGACCCAGCGGATGGACGACGCCTCGCCTCTCGCTCCCGCCTCCCCATCCCTCGACGCCGTGGAAAAGCTCGTGCGCCGGGCGACAGACGCCCTGCTCGCGTTGCAGAAGCCGGACGGCCACTTCGTGTTCGAGCTGGAGGCCGACGCCACAATCCCCTCCGAATTCGTGCTGCTGAAACACTATCTCGGCGAGCCCGAGGACCTGGATCTGGAGCGCAAGATCGGGGTCTATCTGCGCCGCATCCAGGGCGAGCATGGCGGCTGGCCCCTTTATCACGGCGGGGCTTTCGACATCTCCGCCAGCGTGAAGGCCTATTTCTGTCTGAAGATGATCGGCGAGCCGCTGGACGGTCCGGTCATGACCCGTGCTCGCGACGCGATCCGCGCCAACGGCGGGGCCCTGGCGGTCAATGTCTTCACCCGTATCCAGCTGGCGCTTTATGGCGACATGGCCTGGTCGGAGATTCCGGTGATGCCGCCGGAGATCATCATGCTGCCGCGCTGGTTCCCGATCACGCTGGGCAAGATGAGCTACTGGGCGCGTACGGTGATCGTGCCCCTGCTGGTGCTGCAGGCGACCCAACCGGTGGCGGTCAACGCGCGCGGCGTGCATGTGCCCGAACTGTTCGAGGACGTGACCCCGGTCCCGCGCAGCTCCAAGGGCGCCAATCTGAAGAAGGCCTGGATCGTCGGCTTCAACGCCATCGACGTCGTGCTGAAGGCTCTGCAGCCGGTGTGGCCCAAGGGCCTGCGCAAACGGGCCATCGACCGCTGCCGCGACTGGGTGGTCGAGCGGCTGAACGGCGAGGACGGCCTGGGCGCCATCTACCCGGCCATGGCCAACAGCGTGATGATGTTCTCGGTGCTGGGTTACGCCGAGGATCATCCCCACCGCGCCATCGCCAGGAAATCGGTCGAGAACCTGCTGGTGGTCAAGGATCATGAGACCTACTGCCAGCCCTGCGTCTCACCGGTGTGGGACACGGCCCTGGCCGCCCATGCTCTGATGGAGGCCGGCGGCGCGGAGGCCGAGCAAAAGGCCAAGGACGCCCTGGAGTGGCTGAAGCCCCTGCAGGTGCTCGACGTCAAGGGCGACTGGGCCGAGGAAAAGCCGGATGTGCGCCCCGGCGGCTGGGCCTTCCAGTACCGCAACGACCACTATCCGGACCTGGACGACACCGCCGTCGTCGCCATGGCGATGGACCGGGCGCGCACGCGGTTGGGCTCGGGGGAGGTCTATGACGAAGCCATCGACCGCTCGGTGGAGTGGACGGCGGGCCTGCAATCCAAGAACGGCGGCTGGGCCGCGTTCGACGCCGACAACACCTACCACTACCTGAACAACATCCCCTTCGCCGACCACGGCGCCCTGCTGGATCCGCCGACGGTGGACGTAGCCGCGCGCTGCGTGTCGCTGCTGGCCCAGTTGGGCGAGCGGGCGGAAACCTCGGACCGCCTGAAGCGGGCGCTCGACTATCTGGAGGCCGAGCAGGAGAAGGACGGAAGCTTCTGGGGCCGCTGGGGCGTCAACTACATCTACGGCACATGGTCGGCGCTGTGCGCCTTCAACGCGGTGGGCCTGACCGGCTCGGCGCCGGTGGTCGCCAAGGCCTGCGACTGGCTCGTCGCCATACAGAACCCCGACGGTGGCTGGGGCGAAAGCTGCGACAGCTACGATCTGGCCTACAAGGGCTACGAGCCTGCGCCCTCGACCGCTTCCCAGACTGCCTGGGCGCTGCTGGGCCTGATGGCGGCGGGCCATGTCGACCATCCGGCGGTGGCGCGGGGCTTAGCCTGGCTTGACGAGACTCAGGGCGAGGACGGCCTCTGGCCCGAGGAGTATTTCACCGGCGGCGGTTTCCCGCGGGTCTTCTATCTGCGCTACCACGGCTACCGGAAGTTCTTCCCCCTGTGGGCGGCGGCGCGCTACCGCAACCTGAAGCAGGCCAACTCCCCCCACGTCGCGTTCGGCATGTGATGCCATGATCCTGGCGGCGGTCGGCATGCTGAAGGAGGCCGCGCTGGTCGCGGGACCGGGCGTGCGGGCGGTGGCTGGTGGAGCACGCTCTGACCTTCTGGAGCAGAGGCTGAAGGCGCAGCTTGAGGGCGTTGAAGCCATCATCAGTATCGGCCTGGGCGGCGGGCTCGATCCGGCGTTGATCGTCGGCGACATCGTGGTTGGGACCGAGGTCGTCCGCGCGCGCGGACGCTGGGTGACCGATCCGGCCTGGACCGCGCGAATTCTGCAAGCTCTGCCGGGCGCCAAGCCAGGGGTTGTCTACGGTTCGGAGGACATGGTCCTGCACGCGCTGGACAAGGCCAAGCTGCGCGCCCGGGGCGGCGCCGTGCTGGCGGACATGGAGAGCCACGTCGCGGCCAAGATCGCAGCGGCGCGCAAGCTGCCCTTCGCCGTGGTGCGGGTGGTGTCAGACACCGCCGGAATGAGCCTGCCCACGGCGGTGCTGGCGGGAATCAAGCCCGATGGGGCATGAACCTGTTGGGTGTGCTGTCGGCGCTGGTCCAGCATCCGGGCCAACTGCAGGCGCTGATGCGCGTCGGGCGCGATGCGGATACGGCATTCAAGGCGCTGCGCCAGGCCCGCGCTGAATTGGGCGCGGACCTGAAATTCGGCGCCTAAAGCTTATTTCGGAACGGTCACCGTACCGGCCACCGTCGTGCCGCCCGGGATCGAGATCGCCGCCGAAGGACCAGACGCGCTGCGCCCACCGCCCATGAAGTAGAAGCCGCCGCCGATCACTAGGATCAGCACGAGCAGCAGGCCGATGATCAGGCCCATACCCATGCCGCCTGCCGTATTGTCGCCGTCCGCCATGTCATCGCTCCTGATTGTGTGAAACCCAACGCCGCGGCGATAACGCGGTTCCTCCAAACCGCCGCCACGGGAACGAACCCTTGCAGGTCTCGTTAGTCCTGAAGCGAATTCAAGCGGCTGCCTGGGAGGCAATTCATGGCCAGCGATCTTTCCACCAGCCTGGGCATGACCCGGGAATCCTCCGTCTCGGCCGTATCCTGGCCGGCGATCTTGGCGGGCGCCGCGGTGGCGATCGCCACGTCCCTGATCCTGTTCACCCTGGGCTCCGGATTCGGCTTCGCGGCGGCATCGCCCTGGGGCGGGGGGCCTTCGGCGACGCAGTTCACCGTCATGACCGGCATCTGGCTGATCGTCACCCAGTGGGTTTCGTCCCTGATGGGCGGCTACATCACCGGCCGGCTGCGCATCCGGTGGCATGGGACTCACACCCATGAGGTCTTCTTCCGCGATACCGCTCACGGCTTCCTGACCTGGTCGGTGGCCACGGTGATCGTGGCGGGCCTGGCCATAGCGGCGGCCTCCACGGCGGCGGCTCCCGCCGTGCATGCGGCGGCTTCGGTGGTCGCTGCGTCGGGGGCGGCGGATACCGCGGATCAGGCGGCCCAGGCGGCGGACTCCGCGCGCCAAGCAGCCTCGGCCTTTTCCATCTTCACCGCCCTGTCGATGCTGATCGGCGCCTTCATCGCCTCGGTCTCGGCGGCGCTGGCCGGCAACCTGCGCGACGAGCATCCGTAGGGCGCATAGGCCGCCCGCCGCACTGGAGCCGCAGCCCTTCTTGCTCTAGCGTGACCTGGCAAGCCGCGCGCAGCCGCGGCGACAAACAGGCGGCGGGTGGAAAGATGCAGCGTAGGGCCTTCTTCGCAGCGGCGGCCGCGACGGCCCTGGCCGCTAGCGCCCCGGCGTTCGCCCAGGCGACCAAGACCAGTCGCATCAAACAGGGCCTGTGGAAGATCAACTTCGGGCCCAAGCCGGCGCTCGACTTCGACCAGATGTGCGCCGCCGCCGCCCGGCTCGGCGCCCGGGGTTTCGACGTCATTCCGCCCGACGACTGGCCCACCCTGCGCAAGCATGGCCTCGATCCGCTGATGGTCGGGCCCGGCAAGACCGACTACCTGACCGGCCTGATCCATCCCGAAGCGCATGATCAGGTCTATGCCGGCATCAGCGATCAGGTCGATCTCTGCTCCAGGAACAATGTCCGCCGTATCGGCCTGACCGCCGGCCAGCGCCGGGGCATGGCCTACAGCACGGCCGCCGACAACGCCGTGGCCATCTGCAAGCGCCTGGCGCCGCGGCTGGAGGCGGGCGGCGTGACCCTGGTGATCGAGAACGTCAACGACCGGCGCGCCGACCCCGACCTCAGCCGCCAGGACATGGTGTTCGGACACTGGGACTGGGGCCTGGAGGTCGTGCAACGCGTCGGCTCGCCCAACGTCAAGCTGCTGTGCGACATCTACCATCTGCAGATCATGGACGGCGACGTCACCACCCGCATCCGGCGCGACATTGGGCAGATCGGCCACATCCATGTTGCGGGCGTGCCGGCTCGCAAGGAAATCGACGGGCGGCAGGAGCTGAACTATCGAATGATCGCCCAGACTATCGCCGACAGCGGCTATGACGGCTATGTGTGTCACGAGTGGCGTACGACGCCGGGAAGTGATCCATTGAAGGACATCGCCGAGGCCATGGCGATCCTGAACGTCTAGCGATCTGGCCAGCAGAACCGCCGAAGAGCGGGAGGAGACATCGATGCGCACCAGCGTGAAAACCACCCTCTGCCTGACCGCCGCCGCCCTGGCCCTGGCGGTGTCCGCGCACCACGGCGCCCAGGCGCAGGAAGACGCGGCGCCGGGCGCCAAGCTTGGAGCCAAGCCAGCCGACCCGCATGACTTCTCGGGCGTCTATTTCGTCACAGAGTCTGCCCAGCTCAATTCCGACCGCACCGTGAAGTACAACGGCCGTGGCCCGAAAGCCCTGCCGCACAGCCGGGTGCTGTGGACCGCGGACGACAAGGAGCCGCCGTTCACCGCCTGGGGCCGCGAGCATTTCGACGAGCGCTTCAACGGCGCCATCAACAATCAGCCGATCGCCGATCCCTCGACCAGCTGCCTGCCGCACGGCATGCCCCGCATCATGATCGCGCCCTATCCGATGCAGATCGTGCAGACCCCGGGGCATGTCACCATGCTGTTCGAGGTCAACCACAACGTCCGCTACATCCCGATGAACCGGGTCCTGCCCAAGCATCCCAAGATCACCATGATGGGCGAGTCCAGCGCCCACTGGGATGGCGACACCCTGGTGATCGAGACGGTGGGCATCTCCGGCCAGTCCATCTTCGACGAGATCGGCACGCCGCACTCCGACCAGCTGAAGGTCACCGAGCGGTTGCATTGGATCAAGAACAAGAAGGGCCAGGACGCGCTGGAGGATCTGATGACCTTCGACGATCCGATCGCCTACACCAAGCCTTGGGTCGGACGGGCGGTGCTGGCCTGGCGGCCGGACATCACCCTGACCGAGTACGTCTGCGAAGAGAACAACCGCAACACCGCGGACGCCAATGGCAAGACGACCGCCCGCTAGTGTGGCGATTCAGAAATTCGCCCACGGCTGATGGAGGCCGCAGCGCGAATTTCTGAATCAGAAGCCACACTAGAGCGAATCCTCTTTTCTAGTGTCCTGATCGAAGCAGAAGTTCGCCCTGCGCTCGATCCAATCTGCTGGCGAATTTCCGCTTCGGGACACTAGAGGCGGCGTAGGGAAGGAAGACAAAATGAAAAACGCTCAGCAGGGCGCGATGACCGCGCTTGCCGCGCTGGCGGTCCTGGCGGCCGCCGCTTCGGCCCACGCCGCCGCGACGCCCAACTTCACGGGCATCTGGAAGACCGGGACCTTCATCTCGACGCTGAAGACCGACAAGGGCGCCTTGCCGCCGCTGCGGCCCGAGGCCAAGGCCATCTACGACAAGCGCGTCGCCGACCGGGCCGCCGGGCGCAAGACGGGTGATCCCATCGACGACTGCGTGCCCCACGGCGTGCCCCGGCTGATGTACGCCCCCTATCCCATGCTGATCGTGCAGACCGCCAAGCAGGTCGGCATCGTGCAGGAAGCCAACCACACCTACCGGCTGGTCTACATCGACGGCGTGCACTCCGACGACGGCGATCCCAAGTGGCTGGGCTCTTCCATCGGCCATTGGGAAGGTCAGACCCTGGTGGTCGAGACCACGCAGTTCAACGACAAGACCTGGCTGGACAAGGCGGGCCTGCCCCATTCGGAAGACATGAAGGTCACCGAGCGCCTGCGCATGGGTCCCGGCGGCAAGACCCTGACGGACCGCATCACCGTCGACGATCCGAAGACCTTCACCGCG
>CAIYVC010000023.1 GCA_903929535.1 uncultured Caulobacteraceae bacterium
CGCGGCCACGACGTTCTTCGCCACGTAGCGCGCGGCGTAGGCGGCCGAGCGGTCGACCTTGGTCGGGTCCTTGCCGCTGAACGCGCCGCCGCCATGCGGGGCCGCGCCGCCGTAGGTGTCGACGATGATCTTGCGGCCGGTCAGGCCGCAGTCGCCGTCAGGGCCGCCGATCACGAAATTGCCGGTCGGGTTGATGTGCCATTCGGTAGAGGCGTCAATGAAGCCTTCCGGCATGACGGAGCGGATGTAGGGCTTAACGATGTCGGAGACGTCGGCGGGGGTCAGGCCCTCGGAATGCT
Organism: uncultured Caulobacteraceae bacterium; assembly: GCA_903929535.1. Taxonomy (GTDB): domain Bacteria; phylum Pseudomonadota; class Alphaproteobacteria; order Caulobacterales; family Caulobacteraceae; genus BOG-938. The sequence goes on from CAIYVC010000023.1 coordinate 300, forward strand.
GGGTCGACAGCACGATCGAGGTCGCGCGGACCGGCTTGCCGTCGACGTACTGCAGGGTCACCTGGCTCTTGGCGTCGGGCTCCAGGCCCTTGGCCTCGCCGGATTTACGCACCTTGGCGAGCAAGGAGAGGATGTTCTGGGAGTACTGCAGGGTCGCCGGCATCAGCTCCGGGGTCTCGTTCGTCGCGTACCCGAACATGATGCCCTGGTCGCCCGCGCCCTCGTCCTTGTTGCCCGAGGCGTCCACGCCCATGGCGATGTCGGCGGACTGGGAGTGCAGGTAGCAGGCGTAGTCGGAATTCTTCCAGTGGAAGCCGTCCTGCTCGTAGCCGATGTCCTTGACCGCGGCGCGGACCTTCTCTTCCAGGCTTTCGATCACGCCGGCCGGGCCGCGCACTTCGCCGGCCAGGATGATGCGATTGGTCGTGACCATGGTCTCGCAGGCCACGCGGGCATAGGGATCGGCGGCCAGGAAGGCGTCGACCACCGTGTCGGAGATGCGGTCCGCGACCTTGTCCGGGTGCCCTTCGGACACGCTTTCACTGGTGAAGATGTAGGAAGATCGGGTCACCGGCAGGCTCCACAAGGAGGGCCGGCGCCGGGAGGCGGTCGGCCAAGGGTGGCGCAACATATAAAGCGATCTTTATGCCCGCAAGCGCCGTTACCGCCGCAGTCACTGGCCCACCGGACTAGCGCGGCGCGACAAAGCCCAAGAAGGAGCCGCACTTGCCGAGCGCCGAACAGTCGTGGGCGATCATCACCCAGCCGTAGGGGAAGTAGAGGACGAAGGGGGCGAAGGCGAGCAGCCACAGCCCCTTGGCGCGGGCCTGCCACAAGGCGACGGCCAGCAGCACGAGCCAGGTCCAGGCCGCCCAAATCGAGGCCGACGCCGCCCAACTGGCCGGGACCTTGTCGTCATGGCCGGTCAGGATCAGGCCGCCGCCGCCCAGCCAGAAGCCGGCCGCGCTGACCAGGAAGGCGATGACGAACAGGGCGTTCAGACGCTGCTCGGCGGTTTTCAGGAAGGGAATGTTCAAGATCGTGTCCGCCGGACTGCTGGTATCAGCGCCGTAGCCGACAATCCCATCAATATCCAGAAGGCGCTCTCGCCGAAGCGGGCGAAGGGGGTGGCGGGCAGAGGCGGCGGCAGGGGCGCGTCGATCACCCCGAAGGCGCCGAGCTTCAGAAGCGCGCCGGGCTCGGGCCGGCCATAGGCGTCGACCACCGCCGAGACCCCGGTGGGCGTGGCGCGGACCATGGGCAGGCCCTCCTCGATGGCGCGGTAGCTGGACAGGTTCAGGCTCTGCCACGGGCCGCTGGTCTGGCCGAACCAGGCGTCGTTGGAGACATTGACGATCCACTGCGCCCGTCCGCCCTCGCCCGAGGCGCCGTCGCGTGTGAGGCCGGGGAACAGGCTTTCGTAGCAGATCAGCGGCTGGACGGCGGGCATGCCCGGCACGAACAGGGGCGTGGGCTTGGGACCGGGCGAGAAGCCGTCGCCAACATGCACCAGCTTTTTGACGCCGAGCGGCGACAGGAGGCCTTCAAGCGGCAGGTATTCGCCGAACGGCACCAGACGGAACTTGTCGTACATGCCCAGCGGCGTCAGGTCCTGGCCGTCACGGCGCAGGGCGAACAGGCTGTTGTAGTAGATGATGCGGGTGGCGTGCTCATCCTGGCGGTAGGCGCCCAGGAGCAGCAGCTGGCCTGGCTGAAGGGCGTGGGCGATGGCCGCGGAGGTCCAGGCGGTCGGGCGCAGCAGGTCTCCCGCCGCCACGGGAAGGGCGCCTTCCGGCCAGATCACGATCTCGGGCATGTGGCCCTTCGTGGCGGGCGAGGCGGTGAGGCGCAGGTAGCGGTCGACGATCGATTGGAACTTGTCGACGTCGTACTTGGCCTCCTGGCGGACATTGGCCTGCACCACCCGCACCCAGGAGGCGTTGGGGCGGACCGGAGCCGGATGGGCCAGCCGCTGGGCGCCGTAGGCGTAGAGGGCGCCGATCAACAGGGCGCCCGCAGCGAACAGGGCCCATGTGCTGGTCCGGCGGCCAAAGGCGAAGGGGGCGGCCAGCGCGCAGACGGCGGCGATGGTCAGCCAGCTGAGGCCATAGGCGCCCACCAGGGCGGCGACCTGCGACGGCGCCGATCCGGCCTTCCAGGTCTCGCCCGGCAGGTTCCAGGGAAAGCCCGTGAGGACATGACCGCGCAGCCATTCCAGAAGGCAGAGGGCCCCGGTGAAGACCAGCACCTTGAGCAGGGAGTCGCTGGGCCTCAGCCAGCGGTAGAGGGCGCCCGCCGCGCCCCAGAAGAGGCCGAGCCCCAGCCCCAGGGCGGCAACGGCGATGGGGGCCATCCATCCCTGTTCGGCGGCGTCGACGAAGAAGGCTTCGGCCACCCACCAGCAGCCGATCAGGAAATAGGCGCTGCCGCCGAGGAAGCCGCGCCAGAAGGCCAAGCGGATCGGGCGGTCGCCCTCGGTGCGGTCGACGAGGGCCAACAGCAGGCCGTAGCCGAAGAGGCCGGGCAGGAAGCCGAACGGCGGATGGGCCAAGGCGCAGACGGCGCCCGCCAGGAGCGACAGCCAGGCCGCCATCGACGGGCGCGGCAGACGCTTCACCCTAGGCTTCGGACTTGGGCGATGCGGCGTCCAGGCCCTCGGGCTTGGCCAGCCGGCGGATGCGGATGCGCTTGATGCGGCGCGGATCGGCGTCGATCACCTCGAACTCGAAGCCGGAGGGGTGGGAGATGACCTCGCCACGCTGCGGCACCCGGCCCGCCAGGGTGGCGACCAGACCGCCGACGGTGTCGATCTCCTCCTCGAGGTCTTCCGGCGCCATGGGCTCGCCCAGGGCCGCTTCCAGCTCTTCCAGCGAGGCGCGGGCGTCGGCTTCGAAGATGCCGCCGGGACGGATGTCGATATGAGCCGGGGCCGCCTCGTCGTACTCATCGGCGATATCGCCCACCACCGCCTCGACCAGATCTTCCAGCGAGACCAGGCCGTCGGTGCCGCCGAACTCGTCGATCACCAGAGCCATGTGGATGCGCGAAGACTGCATGCGCACCAGCAGATCCGCCGCGCGCATGGAGGCGGGCACATAGAGGACCTCGCGGCGCAGACGGTGCAGCACGGGGTCGTCCCCCGCCGGCGCGCCACCCTCGGTGGCCAGCAGCTTGAACACGTCCTTGATGTGGACCACGCCCACCGGGTCGTCGAGGCTGTCGCGATAGACCGGCATGCGCGAATGCTCGACCTCGGCGAACTGGCGCACCACCTCCTCGAAGGGGGTGGAGATCTCGATGGCCATGATGTCGGCCCGCGGGGTCATCACGTCGCTGACCCGCAGGGTCTTGAACACCTCGGCTTGATCGACGATGTCGACACCGCCATTGGCCTGGACCGGCGGGGACAGGGCCTCGCCGTGCTTGTCATCGCTCTTGTGATTGCGCCGCCAGCGTCGCCAAACCGCGCGCATGCCACGGCTCTGGGGAGCCTGGAGGGGTTCGGTCTGCGGTGTCGAACTCTGTTCGTCGGTCGGCATGGCGTAGGGCGTTAAATGCGCTCGGCGGCGTAAGGGTCCGAAACGCCCAAGGTCTCCAGGATGGACCGCTCCAAAGCCTCCATGGCTTCTGCTTGCTCGTCCACCTCGTGATCGTATCCCAGAAGATGCAAAACGCCATGCACGGTCAGGTGCATCAGGTGATGTTCCAGCGACTTGCCTTGAAGCGAGGCCTCATAGGCGCAGACGCCGTAGGCCAGGACGATATCGCCGATCTGGCCCTCGGGATTGGGCGGGGCGGGGAAAGACAGGACGTTGGTCGGGCCGTCCTTGGCGCGGAAGCGCTGGTTCAGCTCCGCCACGGTGTCGTCGTCGGCCAACAGGACCGCGATCACGGGCTCTTCGAGGTCGGTGGGCGCAAGCTCGTTCAAAGCGGCTTCGGCGGCGCGGATGACGATGGTTTCGGCGGCCGGCAGGGCCACGGTCCAGGCTTCGTCCTGAACCTCAACGTCTATCATCAGATAGATCCCGGCGAGGCGTCCGAGGGCAAGCCGGCCTGGCGGGCGCTATCGGCGTCGTAGGCGCGGACGATCCGTTCCACCAGCGGGTGGCGCACCACGTCCTCGGCCTTGAAGCGGGCCACGGCTACGCCCTTCACCCCTTCGAGGATGCTGACGGCATGGGCCAGGCCGCTATCGCCTCGGTTGGGCAGGTCGACCTGGGTCGGGTCGCCGTTCACCGCCATGCGCGCGCCTTCGCCAAGGCGCGTCAGCACCATCTTCATCTGCAGACGCGAGCAGTTCTGCGCCTCGTCGACGATGACGAAGGCCTGGTTGAGGGTGCGCCCGCGCATGAAGGCGATCGGGGCCACCTCGATCTCGCCCTTGTCGCGGCGGCGGCGCAGCTGATCGGCGCCGAGGATGTCGTTCAGCGCCTCCCACACCGGGGCCATGTAGGGATCGACCTTCTCGGTCAGGTCGCCGGGCAGGAAGCCGAGCCGCTCGCCCGCTTCCACCGCCGGGCGGGTGACGATCAGCCGGTCGACCTCACCGCGCAGCAGCAAGGCCGCGCCGTGAGCCACCGCCAGGAAGGTCTTGCCGGTGCCGGCCGGGCCGACGCCGAACACCAGCTCGCAGGTATTGAGCATATCCAGATAGGCGCCCTGAGCGGCGGTCTTGGCGGCGATGGCGCCGCGCTTGCCGACCGGCAAGGCCGAGCCGCCCGAGGGACCGGCGTCGCCGATCCGCGCCGCCGCGATGGCCTGGCGCACGTCCGCTTCGTTGACCTCGGCCCCGGCGTTGATGCGGGCCGCCAGGGTCTGCACCGCCCGCTTGGCCATGCCGCGCCCGCGCACGTCGCCGCGCAGGGACACCCCGCCGCCGGGCGTCTCGACCAGCACGCGGAAGGCGTCCTCGATCAGGGCGGCGTGGCGGCTGGAAGGGCCGGAGATGGCTCTGGCCTGATCCTCATTGAGGGCGATGAACTCTTCGCCTTCCTTACTCATGCGGATTCTTTCATGGCGCTATCGGCCTGCGGCCTACTTGAGCGCGAGTCGAAGACTAAGTTGCCGGTCAGACTGTTCATGTTGCCCTGGGTAACGCGCACCGGAGCGATCTGGCCGATGAGATGCTCGGGCCCATCGACGTGGACGGCCTGGAGATAGCGGCTGCGGCCGAGGATCTGGCCCGGATGGCGGCCGGGGCGTTCGAACAGAACGTCGAGCGTACGCCCGGCCTGGCTGTCGTTGAAGGCCTTCTGCTGGCGCAGCAGCAGGGCGTTGAGCCTCGCCAGCCGCTCTTCCTTGATCTCCTCGGCGACCTGGCCGGGCATGGCCGAGGCGGGGGTGCCGGGGCGGCGGCTGTATTTGAACGAGAAGGCGGAAGCGAACTTCACCTCTTCGATCAGGTCCAGGCTCGCCTGGAAGTCGGCCTCGGTCTCGCCAGGGAAGCCGACGATGAAGTCGCTCGACAGGGCCATGTCGGGGCGCGCGGCGCGGATGCGCTCGATCAGCTTCAGATAGGCGGTGGCGGTGTGGTCGCGGTTCATGGCCCGCAGGATCTTGTCCGAGCCCGACTGCACCGGCAGGTGCAAGTAGGGCATCAGCGCGGCCAGCTCGCCGTGGGCGGCGATCAGGGCGTCATCCATGTCGCGTGGATGGCTGGTGGTGTAGCGGATGCGGTCCAGGCCCGGGATGGCGGCCAGCCGCCGCGCCAGACCGGCCAGGCCGTCCGGCCCGCCGGAATAGGCGTTGACGTTCTGGCCCAGCAGAGTGACCTCGCGCACGCCCTGGACCGCCAGGGCGCGGGCCTCCGCCTCGATGGCCTCGGTCGGGCGCGAATACTCCCCGCCGCGCGTGTAGGGCACCACGCAGAAGGTGCAGAACTTGTCGCAACCCTCCTGCACGGTGAGGAAGGCGGTGACTCCGTCCGCCTGCCGCTCAGGCATGGCGTCGAACTTGGCTTCGGGGGCGAAGTCCGCCGAAAGCCGTTCGCCCAGGGCGCGGCTGGTGCGGGCGATCAGCTCGGGCAGCTTGTGATAGGCCTGGGGCCCGACCACCAGATCGACCACCGGCGCCCGGCGCATGATCTCCTCACCCTCGGCCTGGGCGACGCAGCCGGCCACCACCACGCCCATCCGTCCGCCGCCGGCCTCCTGGCGGGCGATGCGCATCTCCTTGATCCGGCCCAGCTCCGAATAGACCTTCTCGGCGGCCTTCTCGCGGATGTGGCAGGTGTTGAGCACGACGAGGTCGGCGTCTTCGGGGGCGTCGGTCACGCCATAGCCCAGCGGGCGCAGGACATCGGCCATGCGCTCGGAGTCATAGACGTTCATCTGGCACCCGTAGGTCTTGATGAACAGCCGCTTGGCGGGCTTTGGAGGCGAAGGGTCGCTCATGGGAAAGGGTTATGGGGAGCGGGCGACGGCTGCGCAAGCATCGCAGGGCTAGGGGCCGGGATCAGCGTCTTGCGCCAAAGCCTCGCTCACATCGGCGATGGCCTTGTCCGACGAGGTGGCGAAGGTCAGCTCGAACGGCTCCAGCGGCAGGCCCGCCAGGCTGACGAACCGGTGCTGGGGCATGTCGTGGTTCATCCAGACGCCGTACTGGGTGTCGGCCTCAAGATCGCAGACGGTGCGGATGGTCTTGCGGTCGAAGCTGAGCAGGAACTCACGGTCCGCGCCCGGGCAGGGATTGCGCCAGGGCGAGGCGGTGCGCAGCATGCCGTCGCAGCTCATCGGCAGGTCGAAGGTCACCCGCAGCACCAGCAGGCCGGGCCTGACCACCGCGCCGGGCTTGGGATAGCTGGACACCACCTTGGGCGGGGGAACGTCGGGGCTGGGCGGTTTGCGGGCGCCCAGGCACTTGGCCGGCGGGGCCACGGTGACGCCGGAGATCACCGCCCGCCGCTGGATGGCGACAGTCAGGCCCGAAAGGGCGGTGGGCTGGGAGACGACAGCTTCGGCGAAGATGGGCGGCACAGGCGGTCTTCCGATGTCTATCGGCTCAAATTCCGCCGATATGACGGACGGCGCAAGGCAGGGTAGGATCGGCGGCGCCCGTTTGTGCAGCGGCAGTGGAGTTTGACATGAAAATTCCGACCCAATCCCTGGCGGCGACCGCGATGGCCGCTCTGTGGGCGGGCTTGGCCGCCTGTCCCGCGGCCGCTCAGGTGTCCGACGCCCAGGCGCAGGCCAATGCCCAGGCTCAGGCCTACCGCGACGCCAATCCTCCGACAACGCAGGGGCCGACCTTCGACGACCGCCAGTCGATGGGCATCGCGTCCGACTACCGTATCGGGCCCTATGTGCCGTTTCAGACGCTGGACTCCCTCAAGCCGCCCGCCGGCTGCCGGGCGCCCAAGAAGGCCAATCCGAAAGAGCCGGCGCCAAAGGTCGTCAGCGCCTTTCCCGCCAAGGGCGCCGTGGTGCGGCCCGGCGTCCTGGTCGTCCGGATCACCTTCGACCGGCCCATGGTCTGCGGCGCCACGTTCAAAACCGACGCTGCGCTCATGAATCCTTGTTCGGAAGACCCGCGGGCCGTGGTGCTGAGTTTCGACCGCAAGACCTTCCGAACCGTCTGCCAGATCGAAGCTGGCCAGCGGTACGACCTTCCGGTGCAGGATTTCACCAGCCTGGGCGGCCACGAAGCGGAGGCCTATGTCCTCAGCTTCACGGCATCCAAGGACGCGCCGGCGGCCACGGTCCGTGAAGCTCTGGCGGAAGATGGACCCGCGAAGACGAACGTCCCCGAACCGACAGCCCTGGCGAGACGCTAAGGGCGTCTAGCCCTCCTTCTCCTCGATCGGCACGCCGTACAGTTCCAGGCGGTGATCGACCAGCTTGAAGCCGAGGCGCTTGGCGATGGCGGCCTGCAGGGCCTCGATCTCGTGATCCATGAACTCGATCACCTTGCCGGTGCGCATGTCGATCAGGTGATCGTGGTGCTCGTCGGGGGCCTGTTCGTAGCGCGAGCGGCCGTCGCGGAAGTCGTGGCGCTCGATGATGCCGGACTCTTCGAACAGGCGGACCGTGCGGTAGACCGTGGCGATGGAGATGTGCGGATCGACCTCGTGGGCGCGGCGGTAGAGCTCCTCCACGTCCGGGTGATCGGTGGCCTTCGACAGCACCCGCGCCACGACGCGGCGCTGGTCGGTCATACGCATACCCTTATCGACGCAAAGTTTCTCGATCCGGTCCACTTGGCCCCGCCCTGATGCTAGTTCGGCGGAAGATAGCCGGAAGGCGCGGCCCTGTTAAGGGTGCGCCGCAGCACCAGGGCGTCCGCCGCCATGCCGTCCGGGCGGGCGTAGTAGCCGGCGCGCCGTCCCGCCGCCTCGAAGCCCTGAGCTTTATAGAGCGCCAGGCCCGCCGCGTTGTCCGCCGCCACCTCCAGGAAGGCGGTCTCGCTGCCCGCCGCCGCAGCCAGGTCCAGCGCCGCCGTCAGCAGGGCCTTGGCCGCCCCCTTGCGCCGATGATCAGGCGCTGTCGCCAGGGTCAGGACCTCGGCCTCGCCGGCGATGGCCCGCATCAGGATGAAGGCCACCGGATCGCCATCCACCGCCGCCAGGGCGAAGACGCCGGGCGTGGCCAGGAGGGCGCTGAAGGCTTCGGGCGGCCAGGGGCTGTCGAAGGCCCAGCCATGCACCCGGGCCAGGGCCACGGCGTCCTCGCTGCTGGCGGAGCGCAGCTTCATGCGGGCAGGTCTAGGCCGCCGGGCAGCTTGGCGTCCGGGGCGCGCAGATAGAGGGGCCGGGCGGGAATACCGGCGGGACGCAGGGCGGCCAGCTGGGCCAGGGCGGCGGGATCGGGGGCGGCGCGCTCAAGCACTTCGGCTCCGGGGATCACCCCGGCCAGCAGGGCCGCGCCCGGACCGACCAGCCGGGCGGGCCCGCCGCGCCAGAGCTCGGCCAGCCGCGCGGCGGCGATTTCCACCGGCAGCACGTCGGGCGCCATCAGGGAGGCGACCCCGTCGAACACCTGCAGATAGACTTGGCCCCGTTTGGCGTCGATCACGGCAGCGGTCAGGCCGGGGCCGAGATCGGAGGCGGCCAGGGCCTCCAGCGTGCCGACGCCGATGCAGGGGCAGTCCAGCGCCAGACCCAGGCCCTTGGCGAAGGCGAGGCCGACGCGCAGGCCGGTGAAGGAGCCGGGGCCGACGGTGACGCCGACGCGATCGACGGCGGAAAAGGACAGGCCCGCCTCGGCCATGAGTTCTTGCACCAGGGGCGCGAGCCGTTCCTGATGCCCGCGTGTCATGGGCTCCGAGCGCACGGCCAGGACCGCGCCATCTCGCATGACGGCGGCGGCGCAGGCGCCGAGCGCGGTATCGAGGGCCAGGACGATCATGCGGTGCGCACCATTCCGTCCAAGACCTCGACCGGCCAGGGCTCCAGCGAGTCTTCGGCGCAGGGACCGGCGATGCAGAAGCCGTCCTCGATGCGGAACACGGCCCCGTGGCCGCCGCAGAAGAGTCGCTGGCCGTCGCGGGTCAGGTAGCGGTTCGGAGCGGCGGCCAGGGGCCAGCCGGCGTGGGGGCAGCTATCGACATAGCCGAGCGCACGCTCGCCCTGGCGCACCACGAAGCCCATGAAGATGGCCTCGCCCTCACGGAAGTCGAACCCCCGCCCGCCGGGATCGTCGATCTCGTCCAGGCGGCAGAGCTCAACCCCCGCAGCGGGGCGGGCGGGATTGAAGGTTCCGCTCAGGTCCACGAACCCATGGTGCGGTTGAAGGAGCGGATATCCACCGAGGCGAAGACCCCGTTCTTGGCGAAGGGGTCCCCGGCGGAGAAGGCCTTGGCGGCGGCTTCGTCCTCGACCTCGACGACGATCAGCGAGCCGTTCATGTCGCCCTTGGCGTCCAGCAGCGGACCGCACATGCGCAGGATGCTCTCGTTGCTCTTCAGATAGGCGACGTGCTCGGGACGGATGCTGAGGCGCGTTTCCAGAGCGCCGGGCTTGTCGAGGCAGTAGAGGGCGAAGAGGGCCATCGGTGTTTCCTTGGTTAGCGTTCGGACTTCAGCGGCCGCGACAGGAGCCCGTCGATGGCCTTGTTCAGGGTGATCTCGCCGGCGAGGACGGCGGCGAGGGCTTCGCAGATCGGCATCTGCACGCCCAGGGACGCGGCCAGGGCGCGCACGGCGGGGGCGGTCGCCACGCCTTCAGCGACCGACAGCTTGCCGGACAGGGCCTGCTCCAGACTCTGGCCCGATCCCAGAGCCAGGCCCACGCTCATGTTGCGCGACTGGGGGCTGGAACAGGTGAGGACTAGGTCGCCCAGACCGCAGAGGCCGGCCAGGGTCTCCGCCTTGGCGCCCTTGGCCACGGCCAGGCGGGTCATTTCGGCGAACCCGCGGGTGATCAGGGCGGCGTGGGCGCTGCGGCCCAGCTGCAACCCCTCGACCACGCCGCAGGCGATGGCCAGGACGTTCTTGACCGCGCCGCCGGCCTCCGCGCCGATCATGTCGCCGGACAGGTAGGGGCGGAAGGCGGGGCTGGCGATGGCGGCGGCCAGGGCGGCGCCCAGCTCGGCGTCCTCGCAGGCCAGGGTCACGGCGGTGGGCAGGCCGCGCGCCACCTCGGCGGCGAAGCTGGGGCCCGACAGGACGGCGGGCCGGGCCTGGGGCAGAAGCTCGATCAGCACCTCGGTCATCAGCTTCAGCGAACCCTGCTCGATGCCCTTGGCGCAGAGTAGGACCGGCAGGCCGGCGGGGGCATGGGCGGCGAAGGCGGCCAGGGTCGGGCGCAGGAACTGGGCCGGGGGCACGGCCAGGACGAGGTCGCAGGCGGCCAGTTCAGACAGGTCTCCGGTGACCGCGAGGGTTTCGGAGAGGGTGACGCCGGGCAGGAACAGCTTGTTCTGGCCGGTGGCGGCGATGCTTTCGCGCACCTCCGGTTCTCGCGCCCAGAGGGTCGTCCGCAACCCGGCGCGGATGCAGACCTCGGCCAGGGCCGTGCCCCAGGCGCCGGCGCCGATCACACCCGCTGTACGGAAAGTCTGGGTCATGCCTTGGCGCCCTTGCGGCCGAATGCGTGGGTAGGATTGGCCAGGGCGGCGGCGGCGTCCAGCGGCCAGCGTGGGCGGGCCTGGGCGTCCAGGCCGTCGCTGATGCCCGCCGCCAGCCGCTCAGCGCCGGCCAGGGCGATCATGGCGGCGTTGTCGGTGCAGTAGGCGAGCGACGGGGCGAACAAGGAAAAGCCGCGCTTGGCGGCGCCCTGGGTCAGCACGGCGCGCACGGTGGCGTTGGCGGCGACGCCGCCGGCCACCACGAAGCGCAGGTCGCGGCCCTCATGCTCGCGGGCGTAGAGCAGCATGGCGCGGTCGGTGCGCTCGGCCAGTTGGCGGGCGATGGCGCCCTGCACCGAGGCGGCGAGGTCGCGCTTGTCAGTGTCGGAGGTCAGGCCCTCGGCGAGGCGGGCAGCAGCGGTCTTCAGCCCCGAGAAGGAGAAGTCGCAGCCGTCGCGGCCCAGGAGGGCGCGCGGCAACGGGAAGCGCGAGGCGTCGCCGCCCTCGGCCAGCTTTTCCAGCGCCGGGCCACCGGGATAGGGCAGGCCCAGGGTCTTGGCGATCTTGTCGAAGGCCTCGCCCGCCGCGTCGTCGATGGTCGAGCCCAGGCGGCGGCAGGCGCCCACGCCGGAGACCTCCAGAAGCTGGCAATGGCCGCCAGAGACCAGCAGCAGCAGGAAGGGATAGGCGATATCCTCGGACAGACGCGCGGAGACGGCGTGGCCCTCCAGGTGATTGACCGCCACCAGCGGCAGGCCCCGCGCCAGGGCGATGGCCTTGCCCGCCGACAGCCCCACCATGACCCCGCCGACCAGCCCCGGCCCGGCGGTGGCGGCCACCCCGTTCAGCCCGTCGAAGCCGACACCTGCATCGCTCATGGCTTGGAGGATCACCGCGTCGATCACCTCGACATGGGCGCGCGCCGCGATCTCGGGCACCACCCCGCCATAGGGGGCGTGGGCGGCGATCTGGGTCGAGATGACCGAGGACAGCACGCTGACCGCACCACCCGGCGCAAGGCGGACCACGGCGGCGGCGGTCTCGTCGCAGCTGGTCTCGATGCCGAGAATGGTAAGGGAATGGCTCAGGGGGTGTCCTTGCAGCCCGCCTCTCGCTCCTGTAGCGAGGCGGCGTGTCCTGATCGAGGTAGCTCGACCCCCGTGCCTAAGCAACCACTCGTCCGTATCGGTTCCCGCGCCTCGCGCCTGGCCCAGGCTCAGGCCCGCCAGATGCAGGCGGCCATCACCGCCGCCCTGGGGTACGGCGCCGACCGCGTCGATGAGATCGCGCCGATCACCCTGTTCTCCACGGCGGGCGACCGCATTCAGGACCGCCGTCTGCTGGAGATCGGCGGCAAGGGCCTGTTCACCGAGGAGCTGGAAGCCAGCCTGCGGGCGGGCCAGATCGACTGCGCCGTGCATTCGCTGAAGGACATGCCCTCGGCTCTGCCCGATGGCCTGGTGATCGCCGCCACGCCCGAGCGCGAGGATGTGCGCGACGCCTTCCTGTCCAATACCTACGCCCGGTTCGAGGATCTGCCGCAGGGCGCCAATCTGGGCACCGCCTCCCTGCGCCGCCAGACCCAGGCGCTGCACCGCCGCCCGGACCTGCAGCTTGTCAATCTACGCGGCAATATCGACACCCGCCTGGCCAAGCTCGACCGGGGCGACGCGGACGGGATATTGCTCGCTTATGCCGGCTTGCGCCGGCTCGGGCTGGAGAGTCGCGTCAAGCAGCTGCTCGACCCCTATCAATTCCCGACGGCTCCGGGTCAGGGCGCCCTGGCGGTGGAGACCCGCGTCGAGGACGCCGGCAAGGACTGGGTGCTGGCGCTGAACCACGAGCCCACCGCCCTGCGCATCGCCGCCGAGCGGGGCGCGCTGGAGGCGCTGGAAGGCTCCTGCCGCACCGCCGTGGCCGGCTACGCCACCCTTGACGGCGAGACTCTGACCCTGGTGGTTGAAGCCCTGACGCCGGACGGGCGCGAGCTCTACCGCCGCGAAGCCAAGGTCGAAAACGTCACCCGCCAGAGCGCCGACGCGCTCGGCCGCCGGCTCGGCGGCGAGATCCGCGCCGAGGCGGGCGACAAGCTGCTGCTGCCCGTCTGAGATTTCGGCCATAGTGCGCCCATGAAGGTCTGGGTCACGCGCACCGAACCGGGAGCGAGCCGCACCGCGCGCAGGCTGAAGGCGCTCGGCCACGAGCCGCTGGTGGAGCCGGTGCTGGAGGTCCACCCCCTGCCCGCCGCCATCGATCTGGGCGGCGTCGGCGCCCTAGCCTTCACCAGCGGCAACGGCCTGCACGCCTTCGCCAAGCTCAACCCCGACCGGGGCCTGCCGGTGTTCACCGTGGGCGAGGCCACCGCCAAGGCGGCGCGGGAGGCCGGGTTCGGCTCCGTAATGTCGGCGGGCGGCGATGTGCAGGCCCTGGCCATGCTGATCGTGGCCTCTCAGAGCAAGCTGGCGGGCAGGGTGCTGTTCGCCGGGGCCGTGGAGCCGGCGGGAGACCTGATGGGCGCGCTGGACGTGGCGGGCGTGCCCGCCCGTTTCGCCGCCGTCTACGAGACCCGGCCCCGCGCCGTGCAGGCGCCGCCGGACGCCGAGGCGGTGCTGGTGCATTCGCCCAAGGCCGCCGTGCAGCTGGCCAGGGCGGGCGTGGACGAGCTGCCCGCCTACTGCATCTCCGCCGCCGCCGCCGCGCCGCTGGCGGGATGGACGCGGATACGGGTCGCCGCCGAGCCGCACGAGGACAGCCTGCTGGGGCTGCTGGGCGGATGAGCGACGATCCCGAAGACGAGCCTCCGCCCCCGCCTCTGAGCCTGGGCCCGACCTTCTGGATCGCCCTGACCGCGGGCCTGGCTTGCGTCATCGCCGGATGGCTGTTCGCGCATTTCGCGCCGATCCTTCTGGCCCCGCGACCCTAGAGCGCTTGGCAACGGGGAGGGACATCGGTAAATAGGCCGCCTCTCGGCGCACCGGCCTCTGGCGGCGCCGCACCAGAGTCCTCCGGACGCCGCTTTAGCTCAGCTGGTAGAGCACCTCATTCGTAATGAGGGGGTCACAGGTTCGAGTCCTGTAAGCGGCACCATCCACCTGATCGCCAATGTGCGCCGGTGATTGAAAAACCCCATAAATTCTAGTATATTGGCCTCTAGGTCGAACGCTAACGGCCGCCATTGTTCGCCGGTATTCAGTCGAAAATGGGGGCCTTTGCGGGGGCCTGTCGAATTGGCTCTGAAAAAAGGCCCCCAAATGGCTTTGACCGACTCCGCCATCCGCGCGCTGAAGTCCCGCGACAAGGACTATAAGGTCGCCGACGAAAAAGGCCTTTACCTCCAGGTCACGACAGCCGGCGGCCGCCTTTGGCGCATGAAATTTCGCACGCCAGTTGGACTTGAGAAGAAGCTTTCGTTCGGCAGCTATCCGGAGATCAGCCTGAAGGACGCCCGCAAACTGAGGGACCGCGCCCGCTCCCAAATGGCCAACGGGATAGACCCCGCAGACAAGAAGCGCCGCGACAAGCGGGCGGCCAAGGTCGCCGCCGTCAACACTTTCAGCGCCGTCGCCAAAGACTATATCGCCAAGAACCAACGCGACGGCTTGTCTGTGGCGACGGTGCGCAAGCGCGAATGGTTCGTCGGCCTTGTTGAGCACAGCTTGGGCTATCGACCGGTCAACGAAATCCAGCCCATTGAAATCCTCGACGCCGTGCGGCCCTTCGAAGCCGCCAAGAATGATGAAAAGGCGCACCGCACGCTGCAATTCATCGGTCAGGTGTTCCGCTACGCCGTGGCCAACCAGATCGCGACCAGCGACCCCACCCGCGACCTTCGTGGCGCCCTGGCCAGCCGCAAGCCCAAGCACCATGCGGCCATTCTCGATCCCAAGGTGCTCGGCGAGCTGCTGCGCAACATTGAGGCCTATCAGGGCCTGCCGCTGACCAAGCTGGCGATCCGGCTATCTCCGCATGTCTTCGTGCGGCCGGGCGAGTTGCGGCGCGCGGAATGGGCCGAATTCGATCTGGACGGGGCGGTCTGGCGCATTCCCGGCCCCGGACTTCAGCGGGACCTGGCAAGTCACCAGGTTCATCGGGACCGTGCACACGCTGAAGGGCGCCCTGCCGCCGCTGAAGCCCGAAGCCCTGGCCGTCTACAAGCAGCGGGTGGCCGACCGCACCGCCGGCAAGGCCAACGATCCCATCGACGAGTGCCTGCCGCACGGCATCCCGCGCCTGATGTACGCCCCCTATCCAATGGTCATCCTGCAGCAGCCTAAGCAGCTCAGCATCGTGCAGCAGGCCAACCACACCCAGCGGCTGATCTATATCGGCGACACCCTGCCCACCGACGCCGATCCCAAGTGGCTGGGCGACGCCGTGGCCCGATGGGAAGGCTCCACGCTGGTGGTGACGACCGCCGATTTCAACGACAAGACCTGGCTGGACAAGGCGGGCCTGCCCCATTCGGAAGACATGAAGGTCACCGAGCGCCTGCGCATGGGTCCCGGCGGCAAGACCCTGACGGACCGCATCACCGTCGACGATCCGAAGACCTTCACCGCG